>NZ_JAKRMS010000040.1 GCF_022346185.1 Cellulomonas sp. ACRRI
ACCCCCACCCGCTGGCGAGCGAGGATCAGTCAATTCGGCTGCTATGGGAACCGCCCGACGGGGTCGGACCGGCTCCCGTATCAACCAAGACCCACCGACACCGACCAGCCAACCCCGAACGAGGCGACCACCCGAGCCGATGAACCATCTTGGCATCAACTACTAGGCACACTGTTGAGTTCTCAAAGAACAGACGCGCATCCCCCGCCCACCCCGTCTCAGGGCGACCGGCCGGAGGCTCGGTTCCAATCTACCAGAGTTCCTGGCCCGCTTTCCGCGCCTTCCGGCGTTTCTTCGCGTTCCTGAACCCTACCAGAGCTTCTTTCCTGTCCGATCCGCCCTTCCGAGCGGCTCCGACGTTCCGAAACCCTACCAGATGTTCTGGCCGGCCGTTTTCGGTGAATCTCTTCACCGCTTTCGACCTGCAGAACACTACCAGGCTTTCCGGAGTGCTTTGTGCGTGATTCGCGCGACATTGCACCCGGCAGTTCCCGGTCCGGCACGACGAACCGGACGCCGCGAAGCGCCTGGGTGTCGTACCGGGGGTGGCCGCCTGCGGGACCGGCCTCCGGGTCGAGCCTCGAAGTCCGTGCCTCCCGTCCGGGCAGCTCGGAGAACATTACGCGTCGCACCGCTGCGGGTCAAACCCGAGCCGGGGTGCTCCCCGTCACGCCGGCTCCGCAGCCCTGTCCGCACGCCACGACGCCCCCGCCGGCCCGGTCCGGGGCCGACGGGGGCGTCGGTGAGCGCGGTGGTCAGGCCGCGACGAGCGACCGGAGCACGTACTGCAGGATGCCGCCGTTCCGGTAGTAGTCGGCCTCCCCGGGGGTGTCGATGCGGACCACCGCGTCGAACGCGACGACGGTGCCGTCACCCTTGGTGGCGGTCACGCGCACGGTCCGCGGCGTCGCCCCCTCGTTCAGCGCGGCGATGCCGGCGATGTCGAAGGTCTCCGTGCCGTCCAGGCCGAGCGAGTCGGCCGACTCCCCCGCCGGGAACTGCAGCGGCAGGACGCCCATGCCGATCAGGTTCGACCGGTGGATGCGCTCGAACGACTCGGTGATGACCGCCTTGACGCCGAGCAGCGCCGTACCCTTGGCCGCCCAGTCGCGGGAGGACCCGGAGCCGTACTCCTTGCCGCCGAGGATCACCAGCGGCACGCCCGCCTCGGCGTACGCCTGGGCGGCGTCGTAGATCGACGTCTGCTCCCCGGTCAGGTGGTTCACGGTGAAGCCGCCCTCGACGCCCGGCACGAGCTGGTTGCGCAGCCGGATGTTGGCGAAGGTGCCGCGGATCATCACCTCGTGGTTGCCACGGCGGGACCCGTAGGAGTTGAAGTCCCGGCGCTCCACGCCGTGCTCGGCCAGGTACCGGCCGGCGGGGCTGTCCGCCTTGATGGAGCCCGCGGGGCTGATGTGGTCGGTGGTGACCGAGTCGCCGAGCTTGGCGAGCACCCGCGCGCCCTGCACGTCGACCACGGGGGCCGGCTCGGCGGCCATGCCCTCGAAGTACGGCGGCTTGCGCACGTAGGTGGACTCGCCGTCCCAGGCGAACGTGTCGCCCTCCGGGGTGTCCAGCGCGCGCCAGCGCTCGTCGCCCGCGAACACGTCGGCGTAGTCGGCCTCGAACATCGAGCGGTCGATGCTCGCGTCGATGGTCGCCTGGACCTCCTCCGGGGTGGGCCAGATGTCCGCCAGGAACACCGGCTTCCCCTCGGGGTCGGTGCCGAGCGGCTGGTTGTCGAAGTCGAAGTCCATCGTCCCGGCGAGCGCGTACGCGATGACCAGCGGCGGGGACGCCAGGTAGTTCATCTTGACGTCGGGGTTGATGCGGCCCTCGAAGTTCCGGTTGCCGGAGAGCACCGAGACGACGGACAGGTCGTGCTCGTTGACGACCGCCGAGACCTCCTCGGGCAGCGGGCCCGAGTTGCCGATGCACGTGGCGCAGCCGTACCCGACCAGGTGGAAGCCGAGCTTCTCGAGGTAGGGCCAGAGGCCGGCCTTCTCGTAGTAGTTGGTGACGACCTGCGAGCCCGGCGCCATGGAGGTCTTGACCCACGGCTGCGAGGTGAGGCCGCGCTCGACGGCCTTCCGCGCGAGCAGCGCCGCGGCGAGCATGACCGACGGGTTCGACGTGTTGGTGCACGACGTGATCGAGGCGATCACGACCGCGCCGTGGTCGAGCTCGGTGGTGGTGCCGTCGGACATGGTCACGGGCACCCGCTTGTGCGGGCGGCGCGCGCTGTCGCCCCCGGCGACGTGGACGGGCGCGTCCGAGGAGTCGGCGTGCTCGCCGGCGGCGATCGGGTCGGAGGCCGGGAAGGTCTCGTCGACCGACTCGTCGAGGCCGGAGAACTCGCGGGCCGCGCCGGTGAACGGCGCCGCCTCGTCGGCGTCGACGTAGTCCAGGATCGACGTCGCGAACGACTCCTTCGCCTCGGACAGCTCGATGCGGTCCTGCGGGCGCTTCGGGCCGGCGATCGACGGGACCACGGTGCCGAGGTCGAGCTCGAGGTACTCGGAGTACGCCACCTCGCGCGACGGGTCGTGCCAGAGGCCCTGCTCCTTCGCGTACGACTCGACGAGCGCGAGCTGCCGCTCGGAACGCCCGGTCAGGCGCAGGTAGTCGAGCGTGACGTCGTCGATCGGGAAGATCGCGCAGGTCGAGCCGAACTCCGGCGACATGTTGCCGATCGTGGCGCGGTTCGCGAGCGGCACCTGGGCCACGCCCTCGCCGTAGAACTCGACGAACTTGCCGACCACGCCGTGCTGGCGCAGCTGCTGGGTGATGGTGAGCACGACGTCGGTCGCGGTGACGCCGGACGGGATGGAACCGGTGAGCTTGAAGCCGACCACGCGCGGGATGAGCATGGAGACGGGCTGGCCGAGCATGGCCGCCTCGGCCTCGATGCCGCCGACGCCCCAGCCGAGCACGCCCAGGCCGTTGACCATCGTGGTGTGCGAGTCGGTGCCGACGCAGGTGTCGGGGTACGCGCGCAGCGCGCCCTCCACCTCGCGGGTCATGATGCCGCGCGCCAGGTACTCGATGTTGACCTGGTGCACGATGCCGGTGCCCGGCGGGACGACCTTGAAGTCGTCGAAGGCCGTCTGGCCCCAGCGCAGGAACTGGTAGCGCTCGTGGTTGCGCTGGTACTCGATCTCGACGTTGCGGCGGAACGCGTCCTCGCGGCCGAACACGTCGATCTGCACGGAGTGGTCGATGACCAGCTCGGCGGGCGCGAGCGGGTTGATGCGGGTGGGGTCGCCGCCCAGGTCGACCATGGCCTCGCGCATCGTGGCGAGGTCCACGACGCAGGGCACGCCGGTGAAGTCCTGCATGATCACGCGGGCGGGCGTGAACTGGATCTCGGTGTCCGGCTCGGCGGTCGGGTCCCACGCGGCGAGCGCGCGCACGTGGTCGGCGGTGATGTTCGCGCCGTCCTCGGTCCGCAGCAGGTTCTCGGCGAGCACCTTGAGGCTGTACGGCAGCTTCGCCGTCCCGGGGACCGCGTCCAGCCGGAAGATCTCGTAGGTGTCGTCCCCGACCTGCAGCCGGGCCTTCGACCCGAAGCTGTCGACGCTGCTCACTTCTGGCTCCTTCGTTGGCGAGTCCGGCCGCTGGGGGACGGCCGCGGTGGCGGTCCGCGCCGGGACCGGTTGCCCGGGCCGCGTTCCGCCGAAGTATCTTGATGTCGAGATACATCCTACCCCGAGCCGGGCGCCGACGCCGAGCGCCCGCCCGGCCCGGCGCGCCGACCTCGCAGGTGGTCGCGCCGGGCCGCGCGGGCGCGGCGGGTCGGGCGCAGGGCCGGCGTCAGTCGCCGGCCGTGCCCTCGGCGGCCCGGCGCTCGCGCTCGACGGCCTTCTGGTGCTGGCGGGGGTCGTAGTCCGGGGTGCCCTGCTTGTGCAGCTCGGCGGTCGCGCGGCGGCTGGCCTCGGCCACCCGGCGCGTCGCCTCGGCGGCGGACTCGCGGGCGTCACCCTCGTGCGGAATCGTCATCGTCGGCTCCTTCCGGTGGGCGGGCGCCGCTGGGCCGCGGTGCCCGGTCCCCACGCTAGGCCGCCGGGCGCCGGCACGCGACCGGTTCGCCCGCCCGACCTGCGGCGATCCCGCGGCGAGACGGCAGCTCTCGGCTGCGGGCGAGGCGGCCTGCGTCAGCGCTCGAGCACCGCGACCGCCTCGACGTGGTGCGTCATCGGGAACAGGTCGTACCCGGTGACGTCCGCGAGGGCGTAGCCCTCCTCGGCCAGGTACGCCACGTCGCGCGCGAGCGCGGCCGGGTCGCAGGCGACGTACACGACGCGGCGCGGCGCCAGGCCGGCGACCGCCCGCACGACGTCGCGCCCGGCGCCCACGCGCGGCGGGTCGAGCACCACGGCGTCGACGGCCGGACCCGCGACGCCGGACGCGAGCACGTCGGCCACGTCGCCGCCGTGCAGCTCGACCTGCGGCCGGTCGTGCAGGTTCCGGCGCGCGTCCCGCACGGCGCGGGCGTCGCCCTCGACGGCCACCACGGACCCCGCGTCCCCGACCGCGTCGGCCAGGGGCAGCGTGAACAGGCCCGCGCCGGAGTAGAGGTCGAGCACGCGGGCGCCGCCGACGTCGCCGAGCGCGTCGAGCACGGCACCGGTCAGCGCGGCCGGCGCCTCGCGGTGCACCTGCCAGAAGCCGGCGGCGGCGACCCGGTACCCCCACTCGCGCTCCCCCACCCGCACCTGCTCGCGGACGGCGGACCGGGCGTTCGGCCGCGGGTCGACCCTGCCGCGGCGGAGGTCGAACGGCTGGTCGTCGACGAGCACGACCGGGGCGTCCCCGCCGGCGGGCGCGACCGCCTCGATCCGGGCGCCCGGGGACCAGCGCCGCCCGAGCAGGTCGAGCTCCGCCAGCGCGTCGCTCATGAGCGGCATGGTCGTCACCGGGACCACGTCGTGCGACCGGAACCGGCGCATGCCGGCGCGCCCCTCCCGGTCGGCGAGGAAGCCGACCCGGGTGCGCCAGCCGAGGCCGCCGCGCTCGTCGTCGCCGGGCAGCGCCCGCACGGGCACCTCCCGCTCGACGCGCGCGAGCCGCTGCAGCTGCTCCGCCAGCACGGCCGCCTTCCAGGCGCGCTGGGCGTCGGGCCGGACGTGCGCGAGCTCGCCGCCCCCGACGCCGCCGGGACCGGCCTCGGCCCACGCGGACTCGACGCGGTCGGGGGACGCCTCGAGCACCTCGACGGCGTCGGCCCGCCAGAACCTCGCCTTCGGCCCGGCGTCGGTCAGCCGCGCCACGACCCGCTCGCCGGGCAGGGCGTGCCGGACGAACACGACCCGCCCGGGGCCGTCCTCGCCGGGCGTCCGCAGCCGCGCGACGCAGTGCCCGCCGTGCGCGACCGGCCCGACCTCGAGCTCGACCAGGTCCCCCGGCGCCGCCCCGGCGCCGCGCGCCTCAGAGCCCACGGGAGATCGTCCTGCGCACGTGGTCCTCCATGCCGGTCTGCCCTTCGGTCGATGCGAGCTGCCACGGGACGGACGCCACCACGACGCCCGGCGTGAACAGCAGACGCCCCTTGAGCCGCAGGGCGCTCTGGTTGTGCAGCAGCTGCTCCCACCAGTGGCCCACGACGTACTCGGGGATGTAGACGACCACCAGGTCCCGCGGGCTCTCCCGCCGGATCGAGCGGACGTAGGTGATGACGGGCCGGGTGATCTCGCGGAACGGCGAGTCGAGGATGCGCAGCGGCACCGGCAGGTCCATCTGCTCCCACTGCGCGCGGAGCGCCGCGGCGTCCTCCGGGTCGACGCCGACGGTGACGGCCTCGATGGTCTGCGGCCGGGACGCGCGGGCGTAGGCCAGCGCGCGCATCGTCGGCCGGTGCAGGTGCGAGACGAGCACGAGCGCGTGCACCCGGCTGGGCAGGGCGCGCGCGGCGGCGGGGTCGGCGCCCAGCGCGAGCTCGGCCTTGACGGCGTCGTAGTGCCGGCGGATGCCCTGCATGCCGATGAACACGATGATCATCGCGAGGATCGCGATCCACGCGCCGTGCGTGAACTTGGTGATCAGCACGATGACCAGCACGGTCGCGGTCATGCCGAAGCCGATCGCGTTGATGACCCGGGACCGGAGCATCTGCCGGCGCCGCTCGGGGTCGGGCTGGGTGCGCAGCTCGCGGGTCCAGTGCTTGATCATGCCGAGCTGCGACAGCGTGAACGACACGAAGACGCCGACGATGTACAGCTGGATGAGCCGGGTGACCTGCGCGTCGAACGCCAGGATCAGCGCGATCGCGCCGGCGGCCAGGGCGATGATGCCGTTGGAGAACGCGAGCCGGTCGCCGCGGGTGTGGAGCTGGCGGGGCAGGTACCCGTCCTTCGCCAGGATCGAGCCGAGCACCGGGAAGCCGTTGAACGCGGTGTTCGCGGCGAGGATGAGGATGAGGCCGGTGACGACGGACACCAGGTAGAACGCCGGCGGGAACGAGTGGAAGATCGTCTGCGCGAGCTGCCCGATGACCGGGTCCTGCACGTAGTCGTCACCCACCGGGGCGCCGTTGTCGAGCAGCTGGGTCGACGGGTCCTCGACGTAGTGCACGCCGGTCAGCCGCGCGAGCGTGAGGATCGACATGATGAGGAACACCGACAGCCCGCCGAGCATCAGCAGGGTGGTCGCGGCGTTCTTCGACTTGGGCTTGCGGAACGACGGCACGCCGTTGCTGATCGCCTCGACGCCGGTGAGGGCGGCGGACCCGGACGCGAACGCGCGCAGCACGAGGAAGGCGCCGGCGGCGCCCATCAGGCCCTGGTCGAACCCGTCGGCCGGGACGATGGTGAGGCCGGCGCTCTCGGCGGGCTGCAGGTTCCCCGTCAGGTACTGCACGAACCCCACGACCGCCGTGCTCCCGACGGCGATCATGAACAGGTACACCGGGATCGCGAACGCGCTGCCCGACTCCCGCACGCCGCGCAGGTTCGCGAGGGTGAGCAGCACGACGATCACCACGGCGAACAGCGCCTCGTGCCCGCGCAGCGCCGGGATCGCCGACGCCGCGTACTGCGCGCCCGAGGACACGGACACCGCGACGGTGAGCACGTAGTCGACGAGCAGCGCGCTCGCCACGGTGACCCCGGCCTTGGGGCCGAGGTTCACGGTGGCGACCTCGTAGTCCCCACCGCCCGAGGGGTACGCGTGCACGTTCTGCCGGTACGACGCGATGACGGTGACCATCACGACGACGACGGCGAGGCCGACCCACGGGGAGATGACGGTGGCGCTCACCCCGGCGAGGGCGAGCGTCAGCAGCACCTCGTCCGGGGCGTAGGCGACGGACGACAGGGCGTCCGACGCGAAGATCGGCAGGGCGATCCGCTTGGGGAGGAGGGTGTGCCCCAGGTTCTCGCTGCGGACCGGTCGGCCCAGCAGCAAGCGTTTGGCGGCATCCGCGAGGTCCGGCACGAGGGACCATGCTAGGCGCACCGCGGGCGATCCGGCACCGGACCCCACCCGGGACCACCGGCGTGCCCCCGGGTCCGCGCGGGGTATACCGTTCCGCGTTGTGCACTTCGTCATCATGGGCTGCGGCCGCGCCGGCGCCACGCTCGCGCAGTCGCTGGAGGCCCACGGGCACTCCGTCGCGGTGATCGACCAGAACCCGGACTCGTTCCGGCGGCTCGACGCCGAGTTCGCGGGCAGCAAGGTCACGGGCCTCGGCTTCGACCGGGACACGCTGCGCCAGGCGGGCATCGACGACGCCTTCGGCTTCGCCGCGGTGTCGGACGGCGACAACTCGAACATCCTCGCCGCGCGCGTGGTGCGGGAGACGTTCGGCGTCGAGAACGTGGTCGCGCGGATCTACGACCCCCACCGCGCGGAGATCTACCAGCGCCTGGGCATCCCCACGGTCGCGACGGTGCGCTGGACCGCCGACCAGGTGCTGCGCCGCCTGCTCCCGATGGGCGCGACGAGCGAGTTCACCGACGCGTCGGGTCGGATCAGCCTCTCCGAGGTCGACGTGCACGCCGGGTGGGTCGGCAAGCCGCTGCGCCTGCTCGAGGAGGCCACCGGGGCCCGCGTCGCGTACCTCACCCGCTACGGCGACGGGCTGCTGCCCGACGCGAACACCGTCCTCCAGGAGAGCGACATCGTGCACCTGCTGCTCCGGACCGAGGAGTCCGCCGCCGTCGAGCGCATCCTCACGGTCGCGCCGGAGGTGCAGGCGTGAGGGTCGTCATCGCGGGCGCCGGCTCCGTCGGCCGCTCCATCGCGCGCGAGCTGCTGGCCAACGGGCACGAGGTCACGCTGATCGACCGCCAGCCCTCCGCCATGCGCGTCGCGCAGGTCGCCGACGCGGACTGGCTGCTGGCCGACGCGTGCGAGCTGCCCACGCTGACCCAGGCGCGGACGGACGAGTGCGACGTGGTCGTGGCGGCGACCGGCGACGACAAGGCGAACCTGGTCATCTCCCTGCTCGCCAAGACCGAGTACGGCGTGCCGCGCACGGTCGCCCGGGTGAACAACCCGAAGAACGAGTGGATGTTCGACGAGGCGTGGGGCGTGGACGTGGCCGTCTCCACCCCGCGGATCATGACCGCGATGATCGAGGAGGCCGTCTCCGTCGGCGACCTGGTGCGGATCTTCACGTTCCACCAGTCCGGCGCGGACATCCTCGAGCTGACGCTGCCGGACGACTCGCCGCTGGCCGGCTCGCTGGTCGGTCAGATCGACTGGCCGGCCGACACCGTGCTCGCGGCGGTCGTGCGCGACGACCGGCCGTTCCAGCCGTCCGGGGACGACACCCTCGAGGGCGGCGACGAGCTGCTGTTCGTCACGGGGCGGGACGCGTCGGAGGCGGACCTGGCGGCGCTGCTGTCGAGCCGCGTACCAGGATCCAGCTCGCCCACAGCACCAGCGCCGTGAGCGGGACGCCCATGACGAGCTTCGCGGTGCCGAGCCAGGCGACCTCGTCGGCGTAGTAGAGCGGCACCTGCACCACGAGCCGGGCGGCGAACATGCCGGCCCACAGCCAGGTGACCAGGGAGTACCGGCGCAGCAGCGCCGGCTCCTTGCGCCAGGCGACCGCCCCGCCCCACGAGCCCTGCTCGGACATCGGGCCGTCGCCGCGGAACAGGCCGAGCACCACGCCGACCAGCGGCCAGCGGACGAGGACCGACACGACGAACGCGAGCAGGTAGGCGACGTTGGTCAGCAGGCCCCACGCGAAGTAGTCGGTCGCGTCGCCGGTGCGCCAGGCCCAGACGACGCCGATGCCGACGCCGAGCACGCCGGACAGCGCCTGGGTCAGCGGGCTGCGCTGGACGAGCCGGGCGACGACGGCGAGCACGGCCGCGGCGACCGACGCGATCAGCGCGGGCCGCAGCTCCTGGCCGGACGCCACGAAGACCACCACGAACAGCAGGCCGGGCAGCACCGACTCGACGGCGCCGCGGACGCCGCCGACGGACTCGGCGAGGGAGAAGCTGTCCGCCTCGATCGCGCGCATGCCGCGCGCGGGCACGGCGTCCTCCGGCGCGGCGGCCGGCGTCACGGCGGGGTCCGGCGTCACCGGCGGCTCCTGGCCGCCGGCCGGCGTCGGCTCACTCACCCGGACGGGGCCGCAGCTCGTAGCGGGGGTTGAACATGGAGCGTCGGCCCTCGCGGGTGCACACCAGGCCCTCGACCTTGAGGCGGCGCCCGGGCTCGATGCCGGCGATCTCGCGGCGGCCGAGCCAGACCAGCACCAGGTTGCCGCTGCCGTCGTACAGGTCGGCCTCCAGCGCCGGCACGCCCTGGCGCGGCCGCAGCACGACGGAGCGGATCACGCCGGACACCTTGGCGCGGTGCCGGTCCGGGGTCTGGTCGACGGGGGTGCAGCCCGTCGCGCGGACGGCGTCCTCCCGCTCCTCCGAGGCCTCGATCTCCTCCTGCGAGGCGACGGCCCGGCGCAGGCCCTCCCGCAGCGACAGCGGCGACATGTCAGCGGATCTCCGTGATCTCCGGCCCGCGCTTCAGCGGGTCGAACGTGGGGGCGGCCGGGGTGGCGGCCGGCTGGACCGGCGTGCCGTCGGCCTGGTGGGGCAGCGTGAGCGCGAGGAGGTCGCGCGGGGCGCGCGCCTCGGTGCCGCGCACCACGACGGTCCGGCGGAACAGGTCCTCCAGGGTGCCCGCGGCGTCCTCGTCCACCGCGGCGCGGCCGGTGATGACGCCGCGCAGGAACCAGCGGGGGCCGTCGACGCCGACGAACCGCGCGGGCCGGTGGCCGGTGCGGCCCTCGGGCGTCCGGACGGGCAGGCGGGCGAGCAGCTCGCGGCCGAACGGGCCGGGCACGTCGTCGACGGCGCCGCCCTGCTTGCGCACGGACTCGCCGATCTCCTCGCGGATCTCGTCCCAGATGCCCTCGGTGCGCGGGGCCGCGAACGCCTGCATCTGCAGGGTCGAGCCGTCGATCGTCACGCCGACCGCGGTCACGGTGCCGGACTTCTTGTCGATCTCCATGCGCAGCTCCATGCCGTGCACGCCGGGCAGCCGCAGGGCGCCCAGGTCGACGCGCGGCCCGGGCGGGATCTCCTCGCCCGAGTCCCAGGGGCCGGCGGACCGGTCGACGGCGGCCGGGGCCGGGCCCGCCGGGGTCGCGTCCTGCACCGCGGGGACGTCGTCCGCGGCGGCCGCGGGGCCTGCCTGCTCGGCGGCCCCCTCGGCTGCGTCGACGCCGGCCGCGGTCTCGTCCTGGGCGGTGCGGTCCTTCGCACCGCGCCGGAATAGCGCCACCCTCAGTCCCTTCCCCGGGTCGCCCGCGTCGCGGGCGCGTTCGTCTCCACGATAGTCCGCGCGGGACGGACCACCTAGCGGGCCGCCTGCGTGTCCGCCGCAGGCGCAGCGGTGCGTGCGGCGCCGGCCTCGGTGGCCGCGCCGCCGGCCTCGGTGGGTGCGCCGGACGCGGCCGCGGGACCGCCCGCCGCGCGCCAGCCGCCGCTGGAGCCGAACCCGCCCGTCCCCCGGACCGAGTCCGGCAGCTCGGCCACCTCGACGAACCGCGCGCGCTCGACGCGCTGGATGACCAGCTGGGCCACCCGGTCGCCGCGGTGCAGCACGACGGGCTCGCGCGGGTCGGTGTTGAGCAGGGTGACGGCGATCTCGCCGCGGTAGCCCGCGTCGACGGTGCCGGGGGCGTTGACGATCGTCAGACCGTGCCGCGCGGCGAGGCCGGAGCGCGGGTGCACGAAGGCGGCGTAGCCCTCGGGCAGCGCGATCGCGACGCCGGTCGGCACGGTGATCCGCTCGCCGGGCTCGATCGTCGCGTCCACCCGGGTCACCAGGTCCGCGCCGGCGTCGCCGGGGTGCGCGTACGCCGGGAGCGGGACGCCGTCGTCGAGGCGGCGCAGGCCGATGGTCAGGGTCTCGTGGGCCGCGGGGGCGGTCGCGTCGTCCGTCACGGGCCCCGACCCTACCCGCCGCAGGTGGGATGCTGGGGCCGTGCAGACGACGACCGCCCCCGCCTTCGCCGAGCGCCTCTGGCCCTCCCCCGCCGGCTGGGTCGCCGTGCCCGCCCTGGCCGCGATGGTCGGCATCGTGCTGCTGCCGCTCTCGCCGGTGGCGGCCGCGGTCGGCACGGTCCTCGGCCTGGTGGCGGCCGGGCTGGCCGCGGCGCGGCTCGCCACCCGCGTGCGGGTGGCCGACGGCGAGCTGCACGCGGGGGACGCGCACGTCCCGGTGGCGCTGCTGCGCGCGCCGCGCGCGCTGGACGCCGACGCGACCCGGCACGAGCTCGGCCCGGGCCTGGACGCCCGCGCGCACGTGTGCCTGCGCGGCTGGGTGCGGACCGCCGTCCGGGTCGAGCTGGCCGACCCGGCGGACCCGACGCCGTACTGGGTGGTGTCGACCCGGCGCCCCGCGGCGCTGGTGGCCGCGCTCGGCGGCGGGGACGACCGCGGCGCCGGGGCCGCGCCGGCGGCCTGAGCGGGCCCGGGCACGACGACGCCGGCCGGACCACGGGGGTCCGGCCGGCGTCGCGACGGCTGGGTGGGGCGCGCCGCGCCCGTCACGCGGACGGCGCGCCCAGACGGCAGCTCAGGCCGCGCACTCCGAGCAGACGGGCATGCCGTCCTTCTCGTAGGCGAGCTGGCTGCGGTGGTGGACCAGGAAGCACTTCGAGCAGGTGAACTCGTCGGCCTGTCGCGGCAGCACCCGGACCGAGAGCTCCTCGCCCGACAGGTCCGCGCCCGGGAGCTCGAACCCCTCGGCCGCTTCGGTCTCGTCCTCGTCCACCACGCCCGAGTTCTTGTCGGAGCGCCGGGCCTGGAGCTCCTGCAGCGAGTCCTCGCTGAGGTCCTCCTCGGTCTTGCGCGGGGCGTCGTAGTCGGTTGCCATGTGGTGTGGTCACGCTCCGTGTGGTGGTCGGGATCGGCGTACGCGGGATCAAGCGAACGGGGGTCGCTGTTTGTTCCCGGTCGGGCGCCCCGGATTGTGCCTCATTTCGGGGCGCCGTGCACACCGGGCTCAGTCGTCCGCGTCGGCACCCAGCCCGGCGAGCAGCCCGGCCAGCTCGTGCACCGTCGCGGCGGGCCCGACGACGGACATCTCGACCCCGGCCGGCCGACCGCGCAGGCCGCTGACCTGCGCGCCCGCCTCGATCGCGATGATCTGGCCGGCCGCGAGGTCCCAGGGGTTGAGGCCGCGCTCGTAGTGCGCGTCGAGCGAGCCCTCCGCCACCCGGCACAGGTCCAGGGCGGCCGAGCCGATGCGCCGGATGTCCCGCACCTGCGGCAGCAGCGCGGCGAGCACCCGGCCCTGCGCCCGGCGGCGCTCCGCGCGGTAGCCGAAGCCGGTGCCGACCAGCGACGTGGCGAGCGGACGGGCCGGGTTGACCTCGATGCGGCGGCCGTCGCGGAACGCGCCCTGCCCGCGTCCGGCGGTGTAGGTCCGGCCGTCGGCGACCGCGTGCACGCAGCCGGCGACCGGCGTCCACCGCTCCGGGTCGGGGTCGCCGGCGACGACGCCCACGGACACCGCGAACGCGGGCACGCCGTACAGGTAGTTCACGGTGCCGTCGATCGGGTCCAGCACCCAGGTGAGGCCGCTGGTGCCCGGCTCGAGGCCGTGCTCCTCCCCCAGGACGCCGTCGTGCGGCCGGTGCTCCGCGAGCAGCGCGCGCAGGTGCGTCTCGGAGGCGAGGTCCATGGCGGTGACCGGGTCGACCTCGCTGGACTTGGTGGCGGCCACCTGGACCCGCTCGGGGCTCGTGGTGCGGATCAGGTCGCCCGCGGAGCGCGCGAGGCGCTCGGCGAGCTCGGTGAGGGCGCGGACCTCGGCGGGGTCCGGCAGGGCGGCGGGAGACTCGGGAGCGCTCGTCACGCCGCCCATCCTGCCCGAGCGGCGGCGGGCGCGGGGGTTCAGCTCCCGCCCGGTCGCCCGGCCCCGCCGTCCTCCCGGCCCGCGGCCCGCGACCGGCGCAGCCGGGCGACCCAGCGCAGCAGCGGCGCCGGCTGCTCGCGGGGTGCCCGCCCGGCGCGGCCCACCCCGCCGACCCGGCCGAGCCGGGCCCGGGCGGCCTCGCGGTCCCACGGCCCCGGCGCCCGCCAGCCGAACCGCAGGGCGATCAGCCGCACGCCGAGCACCCCCACGACCACGGCGACGACCGTGCCCTCGGACAGCGCGTCCTCGCGCCACAGCACGGCGAGCACGAGCGCGCCGAGCAGCGACGGGATCGCGTAGAGCTGCCGCTGGTGCAGCACGGCGGGCAGCTCCCCGGTGAGGAGGTCCCGCAGCACGCCCCCGCCGACGCCGGTGACGATCCCGGCGAACACCGCCGCGGTGGCCCCGACGCCGTACTCCAGCGCCTTGACGGTCCCGACGACCGTGAACAGCGCCAGCGCCCCGGCGTCGAGGACCAGCACGAGGCGGCGCAGCCGGTGCAGCGCCGGGTGCGCGGCCCAGGTGAGCAGCCCCGCGGCGCAGGCCGTCGCGACGAACTGCCACCGCGCGATGCCGACCGGCGGGATCGCGCCGATCAGGACGTCGCGCAGGATGCCGCCGCCGAGACCCGCCACCCAGGCCAGGACGACGATGCCGAAGATGTCGAAGCCCTTGCGCACGGCGGCGAGCCCGCCGGACAGCGCACCGACGAACACGCCGAGCAGCTCGAGCACGGGTTGCAGCGGGAGGTCGACGTGCACAGGGGAGATCATGGCAGCCGGGAGTTCGCGACGGCGCACCGCCGAGCCTCCCCGGGATCGGGCCCCGGCGATGGCAGGCTCGTCCGCGGAACGATGGGAGAGGTGTGATGGCCGAGCTGGAGCTGATCGGGCTGCACGAGGACGGGGAGCACCTGGTCCTCGCCGCGGCCGACGGGCAGCGCTACCGCCTGCGCATCGACGAGCCGCTGCGTGCCGCGGTGCGCCGCGACCGCCCGCAGCTGGAGCAGATCCGCGCCGAGCAGTCGGGCGTGCCGAGCCCGCGGGAGATCCAGGCGCGCGTGCGCGCCGGGCAGTCCGCGGAGCAGATCGCCGAGGAGTCGGGGCTGGCCGTCGAGCACGTGCGGCGCTTCGAGGGCCCGGTGCTCGCCGAGCGCGAGTTCGTGGCGGAGCAGGCGCGCGCGACCCGGGTGGGCCGCGACGTCGGCGCCCCGGTCCTGGGCGAGCTGGTGGTCGACCGCCTGGCGGCGCGCGGCGTCGACACGGCGGCCGTGACCTGGGACGCCTACCGCGAGCCCGGCGGCGGCTGGGTGGTGGTGGCGCGGTTCCCCGTGGAGGACGACGCCCGCGAGGCGCGCTGGTCCTACGACGCGCAGGCGCGCGCGGTGCACGCGGAGGAGGACGAGGCGCGCTGGCTCTCGGAGACGGAGATCGCCGACGGCCCGGTCCCCCGCCGGCACCTGTCCGCGGTGCGCGACCTGGTGTACGACGTGGACGCCGACGTGCGCCCGGTGCTCGCGGCCGTCGACGGCCCCGGGCGCGCCCAGCACCGCGAGGAGGAGGACCCGGCGGACGACCTGCGCGCGACGCACGAGCTGCTGGACGACCTGCGGTCCCGGCGCGGCGTGCGGCAGACGCTCGACCTGGAGGACGACGAGGACGGCGAGGGGTTCGGGGGCTTCGGTCCCCAGCACGCGTTCGACTTCGGCCAGCTCGACGAGCCGACGGCCCCCGGCGCGCACCCGGTCGACGCCGAGCCGGCCGCCGAGGCCCGCATCTACCCGGCCCCGGCCAGGACGCTGCCGAGCGAGCCCGAGACGCCCGTCGCCCTCGAGCCCGGCGAGCCGGACCCGGTCGGGACGGGTCCGGACGAGGACACCACCCCGGCGCGGCCCGAGGACCAGCCCAAGCCGCGGTCCGCCGGCCGCCGCGGCCGGCCGAAGGTGCCGAGCTGGGACGAGATCGTGTTCGGCGCGAAGCCGGAGTGACGCGCGGGGGCGGCGACGCCCCCGCGGCTCAGTCCCCGGCGAGCAGCCCGAGGGTCTGCGGCGACAGCGTCGCCGCGCCGGAGGTGCGCGCCGTCATCCGCAGCCGGTGGTGCTTGCGGCACAGCACCTCGTAGCCCACGGCGTCGTCCTCCGCGGGCACCGCCACGTCCCCGACCACGACCTGCGCGCCCTCGACCACCATGGCCCCGTGCTCGGTGCGCGCGTTGTGCGTGGCGCGCGCGCCGCACCAGCACAGCGCCTGGACCTGCAGCGTCTCCACCCGGTCGGCGAGCTCGAGCAGCCGCGCGGAGCCCGCGAACAGCCGGGTCCGGAAGTCGGTGGTGATCCCGAAGGCGAACACGTCGACGTCCAGGTCGTCGACGACCCGGCCGAGCTGCTCGACCTGCTCGGCGCTGTAGAACTGCGCCTCGTCGCAGATGAGGAAGTCGACCCGCGCGCCGCGGCTGCGCCGCTGGACGACCTCGTCCCAGAAGTCGGTGCCCGGGCTGACCTCGTGCGCCGGGACCGACAGGCCCAGGCGCGAGGACAGCACGTGCTCCCCCGCGCGGTCGTTCTGCGTGAACAGCACCCCGCCCCGGCCGCGGGCCGCGTGGTTGTGGTGCATCTGCAGCGCCAGGGTGGACTTGCCGCAGTCCATGGTGCCGCAGAAGAAGACCAGCTCGGCCACGTGCTCCTCGTTCCTCGTCGTGCTCGGTCGTGCGGGTGGTGCGGGTCGTGCGCCGGCTCAGGTGTGCACGGCGAGCAGCGGCACCCGCAGCTCCGCCGGGGTCAGCGACCCGTGCACGCCGACGAGCTGGAGGGAGGCCGGGGTCTGCGTCCGGGAGTCGACCACGGTGGCCCGCCCGGTGGCCGCCACCACCAGGTCGCCGATGAGCGGCCGGACGTGCGCGGACACCGGGCCGAACAGCCCGGCCGCCACGGCGTCGTCCCCGGTGAGCACGACAGCGTCGCCGTCGAGCACCTCGGCCCAGCGGGCCTCCGCCGCGCGCGGGTCGACCCCCGGCTCGAGGTGCACGTGCAGCGCCCGCGGCTCGCCCGCGACCAGCGCCACGCCCTCGGCGAGCCCGGGCGTGGTCGCGACGTCGTGCCGCCGGGCCGGGTCGACGTCGACCATGCCGTGGTCCGCGGTGACGACGACGGACGCCCCCCGCGGCAGCGACCGCACCAGCCGGCGGAGCTCGCCGTCGAGCGCCTCGACCTGGTCGCCCCACTGCCAGGAGCCGGCGCCCTGGTGGTGGCCGGTCTTGTCGACGTCGCCCCAGTACAGGTAGACCAGGCCCGGCTCGCGCAGCAGCCGCAGCGCCGCGTCGACCCGCTGCGCCAGCGACTCCGCGGCGCGGTACCAGCCGCCGCGCAGGGCCGCCTCGGTGAGGCCGGAGCCCATGAACTTCGCGGGGCCGACGGTGGTGACCGGCACGCCGTGCGCGACCAGCCGCTCGAACACCGTGGGCTCGCGCTGCCACTCCCGGGCCGGGCCGAGCCCGTCCCACGACACCATGTTCGCCAGCCCGCCGCTGGCCGGGTTGCGCACCGTGTAGCCGACCAGGCCGGTGCGGCCCGGGCCGGTGCCGGTGCCGAACGAGCCCATGGACGCGGCCGTGGTCGACGGGTAGCCGGCCGACAGCGGCGCGGCGCCGTCCAGCAGGGACCGCAGGAACGGGGCGTGCCCCGCGCGCTCCGTGAGGTTCTCGTACCCCAGCCCGTCGACCAGGACGACGCACACCCGGTGCGCCTCGGGCAGGCCGAGCTGCGCGCGCCGGGCCGGGCCGTCGGGCACCGGCGCACCGAGGGAGTCCGCGACGGCCGGCAGCAGCCCGGACAGCGAGGGTCCCTCGTAGTCGGGCGGCACCAGGCCCGCGTCCGCGAGCCGGGCCGGCACGGTCGACGACGCGGCGGCCGTCATCGTCAGCGCGCGCTCGCCGCGGACAGCCGCTTGGCGAACGCCACGGCGTCGCGGACCGCGCCCTCGCCCTCGGCGACCGCGGACACCCGGACGACCACGTCGTCGGGGGTCAGCGTGCCGGTGAGCCCGTGGTCCGCCTCGCAGGCCGGGTCGGCGCAGCCGGCGGGCTCCAGGTCGACCCGGGACACCGCGCCCCAGCCGACCGCGAGCGTGAGCTCGGCGGCGGGCGTGCCGGGGCGGTGCTGCTCGGGGGTCGCGATCACGTGGGTGACGGCGACGGAGCGCAGCTCGGACAGCGGCACCGCCTCGGTGGTGGCGGCGGCGCTGGCCGACGGGTGCTCGCTGTCGGCCGGGTGGTCGTCGACGTGGGCGACCACGAGCCGCGTCGGGGTCAGCACCAGGACCGTGACGTGCCGGCGCACCTCCTGCGCGTCGAACGTGGTCTCGGGGTGCACGAGGTAGGCCTCGACGGGCTCGTCCGCGAGCGCGACGTCCAGGACGTCGGCGACCAGGTCGGGGTAGTACCCGGCCCGGTGCAGATCGCGCAGCAGGTCGGTGGAGGGGGCAGGCACCCGCACATCCTCCCACCGCGAGGGCGCGGTCGTCACACCCGCGGCCCCGGCGGTGTCGGAGGGGCGGCGCCCGGGGGCGTCGGAGGGGCGCGCCCGGGGGCGTCGGACGGGCGGCGCCCGGGGGTGTCGGACGGGCAGTGCCCGGGGGGCGTCAGACGGGCAGCGCCCGGCGCGGCCCGTCGGCCCGGGTCGCCGCGACCCCGACCCGCGCGGTGGCGCCGAGGACGTACGCCCCGTGCTCCGCGACCACCACGGGGTTGAGCTCCAGGTGCAGCAGCTCGGGCAGCTGGTCCGCGAGCACCGCGACCCGGGCGAGCACGTCCTCCAGGGCCGCGACGTCGAGCGGCGGCACGCCGCGGTAGCCGAACAGCCGGGGCGCGGACCGCGGCGCCCGGACCATGTCGGACACGTCGACGTCGGTCAGCGGCGGCACCGCCCAGGCGACGTCGCCGAGCAGGTCGGTGGTGTCGCCGCCGAGGCCGAAGCCGAGCACGGGGCCGAACAGCGGGTCCTCGGCGGACCGGATCACGCACGCGACCCCGTGCGGCGCCATCGCCTGCACCTCCAGCGGCGCGCGGCCCGGCTCGGGCTCCCGGCCGGCGGCCAGCGCGAGGACCTGGACCACGTCGGCGCGCAGCTCGGCCTCGTCGTGCACGTCGAGCCGCACGCCGCCCAGGTCCGAGCGGTGCCGCAGCGCGGGGACGGTGGACTTGAGCGCGACCGGCCAGCCGAGCCGGTCCGCCGCCGCGACCGCCTCGTCCGCGTCGTGCACGCCCACGGTCGGGAACACGTGGACGCCGGCGAGCTCCAGCAGCTCCGCGGTCTGCTCGTGGCTCAGGTCGAGCGAGGCGCGGGTGCCGGCCTCGTCGAGCCAGCCCGCGATCCGCCGGCGGGCGGTGCGGGCGTGGATGCCCTCGGGCGCGACGAGCCGCCCGCGGTCGGCACCGCGCCACGCGGCGTACCGGGCCGCCTGGTCGAGCGCGAGCACCGCGTCCTCGGGCGTGGTGTACGCGGGGACCGTGCGCAGGACGCCGTCGGCGTCGGGCGCGGTGAGCGCGGGCGTCGCGCCGTGCAGGCCCAGCAGGCACGCCACCGACGTGCGCCCCGACCCGGCGGCGTGCCGGGCGAGCGCCTGGGCGACGCGGTCGTCGCGCGGGCCGACGGTCGGCACGTGCATGGTGACCACGACCTCGACGTCCGGGTCGGCGTACACCGCGGCGAACGTGCGCTCGACCTTCGCGTCGTCCGCGTCCTCGTGCAGGATCGCCGGCGCGCGCCCCACGGTGAACCCCGCGGCGGCGAGCGCCTCGGACACCAGGGACGCCGCGGCGGAGGACGACGCGACCACGGCGGCGCGCCGGCCCGGCGGCAGCGGCTGGAGCGCGAACAGCTGGGACACCTCGAGCATCTGGTGCACGTTGTCGACCAGCACCACGCCCGACCGGCGCATCACCTCCTGCAGCGTCTGCCGCGACGCCTGCGTCGGCCGGACGGCGTGCCCCGGCGGCACCACGTGCCCGGACCGGCCGGCCGTCACCACGACGACCGGCTTGGCCGTCGCCAGGCGCCGGGCGACCCGGGAGAACTTGCGGGGGTTGCCGATCGACTCCAGGTACAGGGCCACGACGTCGGTCGCGTCGTCGTCCTGCCAGAACTGCATGAGGTCGTTGCCCGACACGTCCGCCCGGTTGCCCGCGGACACCAGGTGGGCGAGCCCGAGGTGCCGGCGGCGCACGGACCCGAGGATGGACACCGCGGTGGACGCGGACTGGCAGAACAGGCCGATCCGGCCGGGCGGCGGCGGGTCCTCGGTGAGCGAGGCGTTCAGCAGCCCGCCGGCGGCGTGCGCGAGCAGGCCGTACGAGCGCGGGCCCACCACGCGGAGCCCGGCGGCGTGCGCGGCGCGCAGGAGGGCGCGCTGGAGCGCGAGGCCGGTCGGCCCCTGCTCGGCGTAGCCGCCGGAGAGCACCACCACGCCCTTGACGCCGAGCCGGCCGAGGGCGCGCACCGCGACGACGGCCTCGGCGGCGGGCAGGGCCAGGACCGCGAGGTCCACCGGGCCGGGGACGTCGTCCAGGCGGTCCCAGTGCCGCACGGCGGGTCCGGTGCCGGTCCCCGCTCCCCCGTCGGGCGCCCCGGGGCGGCCCACGACGTGCACCTGCACCGGCCGCTCGTCGCCGCCCGCCGCGGTCACGGCGCCGGTCCGGTGCTCCGGGTCGTCCGCGCCGGGGACCCCGCCGACCAGGTCGGCCAGCACCCGCTCGGCGCGCCGGTCGTCCAGCGACCCGGGCTCCACGGCCGGCGAGGACAGCACCAGCACGGACCGGGCCGTCAGCAGCGCCTGGACGCTGCGCGCCTCCGCCGCGTGCTCGCGCGCCATCATCACGGCGAGCGACCGGTCCGTGGGGTCGATGTCGAAGCCGACCGTCACCACGCCGTCCTCCAGCCGCTGCTGCAGCGAGTAGCCCGCCTCGCGGAACACCGCGATCATCCGGCCGTTCTGCGGCAGCACGTCGGCGGTGAACCGGCGGATGCCGCGCTCGCGCGCCGCCGCGGCCAGGTGCTCCAGCAGCACGGAGCCGAGGCCGCGGCCGTGGTGCGCGTCGGCGATGTTGAACGCCACCTCCGCCTCGTCCGGGCCGACCTTGTCGTACCGGGCGACGCCGATGATCGCGTCGTCCTCGGTCACGGCGACCAGCGCGACGCGGTCCCGGTGGTCCACCCGGGTGAACCGCGCCAGGTCCCGGTCCCCCAGCCGCTCCAGCGGGGCGAAGAACCGGAACACGATCGACGCCTCGGACTGCGCGACGTGGAACGCCTGCAGGGCGTCCGCGTCCTCCGGGCGGATCGGCCGCACGTGCGTGGTGCTGCCGTCGCGGAGGACGACGTCGGCCTCCCAGCTCTCCGGGTAGTCCGCCGCCTGGACGGGCGCGTCCCCGGTGCTCTCGGCCATGCCCAGGAGCCTAACGAACCGGCGCGCCGCGCGTCGTGGTGGTCCACAGGGTCGCGGAGCGGCGACAATGGGGCGCCGACACCCCGCACCACCGACCCCGGGAGCAGCCCCCAGCATGGCGCGCCGCAGCAGCACCCCCGACGTCCCGCCGGAGGACGTCGTCGAGCGCATCGTCGACATCGACGTCGCCACCGAGATGGAGGGCTCGTTCCTCGAGTACGCCTACTCGGTCATCTACTCGCGCGCCCTGCCCGACGCCCGCGACGGCCTCAAGCCGGTGCAGCGCCGCATCCTGTTCCAGATGTCCGACATGGGCCTGCGCCCGGACCGGCCGTTCGTGAAGTCGGCGCGCGTCGTCGGCGAGGTGATGGGCAAGCTGCACCCGCACGGCGACACCGCCATCTACGACGCGATGGTCCGCATGGCGCAGCCCTTCTCGCTCCGGCTGCCGCTCGTCGACGGCCACGGCAACTTCGGCTCGCTGGACGACGGCCCCGCCGCGCCGCGGTACACCGAGGCGCGCATGGCGCCGTCCGCGCTCGCCATGACGCAGAGCCTGGACGAGGACGTCGTCGACTTCGTCCCGAACTACGACAACAAGCTGACCCAGCCCGGCGTGCTCCCCGCGGCGATCCCCAACCTCCTGGTCAACGGCGCGTCGGGCATCGCGGTCGGCATGGCGACCAACATGGCGCCGCACAACCTGGTCGAGGTCGTCGCCGCGGCCCGGCACCTCGTGCTGCACCCCGAGGCCACGCTCGACGAGCTCATGCGGTTCGTCCCCGGCCCGGACCTGCCGAGCGGCGGCAAGATCGTCGGCCTGGAGGGCGTGCGCGACGCGTACCGCACCGGCCGCGGCGCGTTCCGCACCCGGGCCACCGCGCGGATCGAGAACGTCACCCCGCGCCGCAAGGGCATCGTCGTCACCGAGCTGCCGTACACGGTCGGCCCGGAGAAGGTCATCGAGAAGATCAAGGAGGGCGTGCAGTCCAAGAAGCTCTCCGGCATCTCGGACGCCCTCGACCTCACCGACCGGCAGCACGGGCTGCGCCTGGTCATCGAGGTCAAGACCGGGTTCAACCCCGAGGCCGTGCTGGAGCAGCTCTACCGGTACACGCCGCTCGAGGACTCGTTCTCGATCAACAACGTCGCGCTGGTCGACGGCCAGCCGCGCACGCTCGGCCTGCGCGACCTGCTGCAGGTGTGGGTCGACCACCGCATCTCCGTCGTGCGGCGCCGCAGCCAGTTCCGGCTGCGCAAGAAGCAGGAGCGCCTGCACCTGGTCGAGGGCCTGCTGATCGCGATCGTCGACATCGACGAGGTCATCCAGGTCATCCGGTCCTCCGACGACGCCGACGCCGCCCGCACCCGGCTTCGCCAGGTGTTCGACCTGTCCGAGCCCCAGGCCGAGTACATCCTCGAGCTGCGGCTGCGCCGCCTGACGAAGTTCTCCCGCATCGAGCTGGAGAAGGAGCGCGACGAGCTGCTCGGCGAGATCGAGGCCCTGCAGGCGATCCTCGGCGACGAGGCGCTGCTGCGGACCACGGTGAGCGACGAGATGGCCGAGGTCGCCGCGACCTACGGCACCCCGCGCCGCACGATCCTGCTGGAGTCCGCGGGCGGCGTCGCCACCGCCGCCGAGGGCGCGCCCGCGCCGCGGACCGGCCGCGCGGCCGCGCCCGCGCTGTCCCTCGAGATCGAGGACACCCCCTGCTTCGCGCTGCTCTCCGCGACCGGCCTGGTCGCCCGCACCGGCAGCACCGACGTCGAGCTGCGGCCCGCGCCCGGTGCCCGGCGCGCCAAGCACGACGTGCTCGCCGGGGCCGTCCCGACGACCGTCCGCGGCGAGGTCGGCGTGCTGACGTCCCGCGGCGTCGTCCGCCGGGTGTCCGTGCTCGACCTGCCGGGCCTGCCGCCGACCGAGGGCGCGCCGAACCTGTCCGGCGGGCTGCCGCTGTCCGAGCTGCTCGCGCTCGACAAGGGCGAGAAGGTCGTCGGCCTGGTCCCCGTGGCCCCCGACGCCCCGACGCTCGCGGTCGGCACCGCGCAGGGCGTGGTCAAGCGCGTGACCCCCGGCGAGGCCCCGGCGAACCGCGACCAGTGGGAGGTCATCGGCCTCAAGGACGGCGACGAGGTGGTCGGCTGCGCCACCGTCACCGACGACGACGAGCTCGTGTTCATCGCCTCGGACGCGGCGCTGCTGCACTTCCCGGCCGCCTCCGTGCGGCCGCAGGGCAGGCCCGCGGGCGGCATGGCGGGCATCAAGCTCGCCCCCGGGCAGCGGGTCGTGCACTTCGGCGCGCTGCCCGCGGGGTCCGACGCTGCGGCCGACGACGACGGCCCGGTCGTGGTGACCGTCGCGGGCGCGTCCGACGCGCTGCCCGGCACGCAGGCCGGCTCGGCGAAGGTCACGCCGTTCTCGCGGTACCCGGGCAAGGGCCGGGCCACCGGCGGGGTGCGGGCGCACCGGTTCCTCAAGGGCGAGGACGCGCTGTTCCTCGCCTGGGTCGGTCCCGCGCCGGCGCGCGCGACGGGCTCGGCGGGCCAGCCGGTCGAGCTCCCGGAGCCGGACGACCGCCGCGACGGCTCGGGCCAGCCCCTGGCGGCTCCCCCCCTGGCGATCGGCTGACCCGCCGCACCCCGCCGAGGACCCCGCCGAGAGCCACCCCCGCCGAGATAGGGCCCCCGCGCCGAGGTAGGACCGCGGGGCGCCCTATCTCGGCGCGACGGCCCTACCTCGGCGACGGGGCGCGGGACGGAACGGCGACGCGCGCGGGCGCGCGCCGGGGCCGCGCGGCGCGGCGCGGCGCGGCGAACGACAGCTAGCGCGCGGAGCCCGTGGCGGCGATGCGGGCGCGCACGAGGCCCGACACCTCGACCAGCGACGCCACCTGCGCCTCGTCGAGCGGCGAGAGCAGCAGCTCGCGCACGAGCACCCGCCGGGTCCGCTGCGCGGCGTGCGCGGCGGCCTCCCCCGCGTCGGTCAGGCAGACGACCGTGCCGCGCCCGTCCTGGCGGTCCCGGGTGCGCGTGACGAGCCCGCGGCGCTCCATGCGGCGCAGCTGGTGCGACACCCGGCTGTCCTGCCACTCGGCGGCCGCGGCGAGGTCCTTGGCCCGCAGGCCGGGGCGGCCGGCCGCCAGCAGCGGCTCGAGCAGCTCGAGGTCCGCGACGGACACGCCGGCGTCGGCGCCGAGCCCGCGCTCGAGCGCCGTGAACATCTCCCGGGAGAGTCCCAGGTACATGCGCCAGGTGGCGTCCTCGTCCGCCTGCCCCTGCCCGTCCTCTGGAGCCATGCGCACAGCGTAGGGCCCCGCCGTCGCGCCTGGGGGCCGACCCGCTACACCTCGATCGTGTACATGACCGCGCCGTGCGTGACCTCGTACCCGAGGCTGGCGTACAGGCCGTGGGCGCCCGACGGGTTCTCGGTGTCCACGTCCAGCTCGGCGTACTGCATCCCGTCCGCCCGGAACGACGCCATCGCCGCGGTCAGGAGCGCCGGCGCCAGGCCCCGCCCCCGCCACGCCCGCCGGACGCCGAGGAGCTCGGTGTACCCGGAGGTGAAGCCGGCGATCTCCCAGTCGTGCTCGTACCGGCCGGACATCGTGTACCCGGCGACCTCGCCCGTCGCCTCGTCCAGGGCCACGTGGCTCCACTGCGGGGCGAACATCGCGCGCCCGTGCTGCCAGTGCTCGGGCGACCGGGGCTCGCTCCCCCAGTGGTCGGCGAACGCCTCGTTGTGCGCCAGCCGCACGGCGTCGTCCAGCTCGGCCGACCACGGCACGATCCGCACGCCGTCGAGCGGGCGCGGCTCGGGCAGCGGCCGGGAGAGGTCCCGGCGCATGTCGGTGTAGTAGCGGACCGGGGCGAACCCGGCCCTCGCGTGCAGCGCCAGGGCGTCGGCGCGGTGGTCCTCGAGGAACGCGGCGATCCGGCCCGGCGCGTCCTTGCCGGACTCGGCGAGCTTCTGCCGGGCGCGCGCCGTCGCCCAGGCGAGCAGGGCCCGGCCGACGCCCCGGCCGCGCCAGGCGGGGTCGACGCCGCCCGCCTCCCACACCCGGATCACGCGCACGTCGCCGGGCGGCGCGTCGAGCGTGATCCACGCGCGCGGGACCCCGTCGGCGTCCAGCCCCACGCGGCTGTCCCGGGCGGGGTCCTTCCACTCGCCGTCGAACCACTCGCCCACCTCGACCTCGCTGGTGCGGAACGGCTGGGCGTCGGCGGCCTCGATGCGGGCGACGAGCGCGGCCAGGACCGGCACGTCGTCCCGGGTGAGCGGGCGCCAGCTCAGCCCGGTCGCCGCGGGGTCGGGCTCGGGCAGGGTCGCGGGGGCCGCGGCCCGCGTCGCCAGGGACGGGGCGGCGGCGGGCGTCTCGGTGCTCTCGGGCATGCGGGACACGGTGCCCGACGCCGGCCGGTGGTGTCACGCGGAATCGCGGACCGGCGCGCGATCGCGGGGTCGGGCGCGGGACCCGCAGGACCCGCCGGCGCGGTGCCCCGCGGCGTCAGGCGTCGATCTGCGAGGCGTCCAGCGTCGACGCGCCGGCCACGATGAAGTCCTTGCGCGGCGCCACGTCCGAGCCCATGAGCAGCTCGAACGTCTCCTCCGCGCGCCGGACCACCGCGTCGGCGCTCTCCGCGGCCGGCAGGGTCACCCGGCGCAGCGTCCGGTGCCGCGGGTCCATCGTCGTCTCCGACAGCTGGTCCGCGTCCATCTCGCCGAGGCCCTTGTAGCGCTGGATGTCCTCCTTGTAGCGCCTGCCCGCCTTGTCGAGCTTCTTGAGCGTGGCTGCGAGCTCGGCCTCCGAGTACGTGTACACGTACTCGTTCTTCCGGCTGCCGGCGCCGATGACCTCGATGCGGTGCAGCGGCGGGACCGCGGCGTACACCCGGCCGGCCTCGACCAGCGGCCGCATGTACCGGAAGAACAGGGTGAGCAGCAGGGTGCGGATGTGGGCACCGTCGACGTCGGCGTCGGTCATCAGCACGATCTTCCCGTACCGCGCGGCGTCGAGGTCGAACGTGCGGCCCGAGCCCGCGCCGATCACCTGGATGATCGCGGCGCACTCGGCGTTGCGCAGCATGTCCGAGATGGACGCCTTCTGGACGTTGAGGATCTTGCCGCGGATGGGCAGCAGCGCCTGGAAGTCCGACGAGCGCGCGAGCTTGGCGGTGCCGAGCGCGCTGTCGCCCTCGACGATGAACAGCTCGCTGCGGGACACGTCGTCGCTGCGGCAGTCGGCGAGCTTCGCGGGCAGGGACGACGACTCCAGCGCGGTCTTGCGGCGGGAGATCTCCTTCTGCTTGCGGGCCGAGACGCGGGCGCGCATCTCCCCCACGACCTTGTCGAGCAGCGCCGCCGACTGGGCCTTGTGCTCCCGCTTGGCCGACGTCATGAGCGCGGTCAGCTCGGAGTCGACGACCTTCGCGACGATGTTCCGCACCGGCGCGGTGCCGAGCACCTCCTTGGTCTGGCCCTCGAACTGCGGCTCGGCCAGCCGCACCGTCACGACGGCGGTGAGGCCGGCGAGCACGTCGTCCTTCTCGATCTTCTCCCCGCCGTCCTTGGCGGAGATCTTGAGCCGGCGGGCGTTGGCCTCGACCTGCTTGCGGATCGTGCGGAGCACGGCGGTCTCGAAGCCCGCCAGGTGCGACCCGCCCTTGGGCGTGGCGATGATGTTGACGAAGGTGCGGACCTCGGTCTCGTAGCCCGTGCCCCAGCGGAGCGCCACGTCGACCTCGCAGTCGCGCTGCACCTCCTGCGGGGTCATGTGCCCGCGGGCGTCGAGGACCGGCACGGTCTCGGAGAAGGTGCCGGAGCCGGTGAGCTGCCAGGTGTCGGTGACGGGCGCGTCCGGCGCGAGGAAGTCCGCGAAGTCCACGGTGCCGCCGTCGTGCCGGAACACCTCCTCGTGCGGGCCGTCGGCGCCGGGCGTGCCGGCGAGCCCGCGCTCGTCGCGCACCGTGATCGTCAGGCCCGGCACCAGGAAGCTGGTCTGCCGGGCGCGGGTCACGAGCTCGTCGTAGGAGAACACCGCCGACGTCGGGAAGATGTTCCGGTCCGCCCAGTACCGGATGCGCGTCCCGGTGCGGCCCTTCGCGACCTTGCCCACGACCTCGAGCTGCGAGCGGGCCACGAACGGCTCGAACGGCGACTCCGGGCTGCGGCCCGCCGCGTCGTCGAACACGCCCGGCTCGCCGCGGTGGAACGTCATGCGGTGCGTCTTGCCGCCGCGGTCCACCTCGACGTCGAGGCGCTCGGACAGCGCGTTGACCACCGACGCGCCGACGCCGTGCAGGCCGCCGGACGCGCCGTAGGAGCCGCCGCCGAACTTGCCGCCGGCGTGCAGCTTGGTCAGCACGACCTCGACGCCGGTCAGGCCGGTCTTGGGCTCCACGTCGACCGGGATGCCGCGGCCGCTGTCGCGGACCTCCACGGAGGAGTCCGCGTGCAGCACGATGTCGATGCGGTCGCCGTGACCGGCCAGCGCCTCGTCGACCGAGTTGTCGATGATCTCCCAGAGGCAGTGCATGAGGCCGCGGGAGTCGGTGGACCCGATGTACATGCCCGGCCGCTTGCGCACGGCCTCGAGGCCCTCGAGCACCGACAGGTGGCGGGCGGTGTAGCTGGACTCGGCGGAAGCGGTCGACACGAGTCCCGAGGGTAATCGCTCGCACCGACACATCCGCGGCACCATGCCGCCGCGGCCGCCGATCCTCAGCGCGCCGTGGCCGCCCGGTCACGGTCGCGTGTCGGTCGCGTGACGGACCGGTCACGTCGGGTGAGTTCGCGTACGCGGTGAGCGAACCACCCGGCCTCGACGGGAAGGATCCGGGCCCGGGATGGTTGTATGACAACGTGACGGAGACGATCGAGACCACGAACCCGCTGACCGCAGCCGACCGCTGCGACCGCTGCGGCGCTCAGGCCTACGTCCGCGTGCAGCTGCCCGTGGGCGAGCTCCTGTTCTGCGCGCACCACGCGCGCGAGCACGCGCCGAAGTACTCGCAGGTCGCCACCCACGTGCAGGACGAGACGGACAAGCTGCTCGCCGAGCACGGAGCCGGGGCCGGCGCCGCTCGCTGAGCCGCGCACCGCGCCTCCACGACACGACGGGGCCCGTCCGGCAGCAGCCGGGCGGGCCCCGTCGCGTCACCGGCGTCCGCCGGCCCGGGTCACCTGCGCAGCACGACCTTGAGCGCGTCGTTCTGCGCCGCCCGGCCGAACACCTCGTACGCCTCGTGCATCTGGCCGAGCCCGAAGGTGTGCGTCCCCATCGACCGGATGTCGAGGGAACCCTCGGCCACGAGGTCGAGCAGCATCGGCGCCGTGACCCCGTCGACCAGGCCCATCGTGATCGTGATGTTCTCGATCCACAGCCGGTCGATCGGCAGCGTGACGGGGTGCCCGTGCACGCCGATGTTCGCCACGTGGCCGTAGGGCACCACGAGGTCGAACGCCGCCTCCAGGGTCTGCGGGACGCCGACCGCCTCCATGACGACGTCCGCCCCGCGCCCGCCGCACAGGTCGCGGACCTCGTCCTGCCAGCCGGGGGCGGCCGAGTTCACCGCGTGCGTCGCCCCGAAGTCGCGCACCGCCCGGTCCAGGCGGAACGGGTCGAGGTCGACCGCGATCACGCGCCGCGCCCCGTGCAGGTGCGCCGTGGCCATCGCCGCCAGCCCCACCGGCCCGGCGCCGATGCACACGACGGCGTCGCCGGGCGACACCGCCCCGTTGCGGACGCCCATCTCGTAGCCGGTCGGGAAGATGTCCGACAAGAAGATGACCTCCTCGTCGGACAGCCCGGCCGGCACGCGGTGCAGCGACGTGTCGCCGAACGGGACGCGGACCAGCTCGGCCTGGGTGCCGTCCACGAGGTGCCCGAGCACCCAGCCGATCCCGCCGACCGACTGGCAGTGGCTGGCGCGGCCGACGCGGCAGTAGCGGCAGGTGCCGCACGAGGTGATCGCCGGGACGACCACGCGGTCGCCGACGACGAACTTGCCCACCGCCGAGCCGACCTCGACGACCGTGCCGACCGCCTCGTGGCCGAGGATCCGACCGGGGGTGACCGCCGGGACGTCGCCGAGCAGGATGTGCAGGTCGGTGCCGCAGATCGTGGTGGTGTCGACCTGGACGACCACGTCGGTCGTGTCGACGACGTGCGCGTCGGGCACGTCCTGCCACTCCTTGTGCCCCGGCCCGTGGTACACGAGAGCCTTCATCGCGGGTCCTCCTCCGGCGGGCGTCATCACCCGCCTGCCTGGGTCCCCTCGCCGTTGAGGTGACCTTCGTCCCCCATTCACCTCCGACGGCGGACGACCGAGTGGGACCGAGGTCCCGATCCGGACATCTCGCCGGGGCGCGAGCACGACGAAGGGCCCACCCCCACGGGGGCGGGCCCTTCGTCGTACCAGCTCAGTCCAGGTAGTCGCGCAGCACCTGGGAGCGGCTCGGGTGGCGCAGCTTCGACATCGTCTTGGACTCGATCTGGCGGATCCGCTCGCGGGTCACGCCGTAGACCTTGCCGATCTCGTCCAGCGTCTTCGGCTGACCGTCGGTGAGGCCGAACCGCATCGAGACGACGCCGGCCTCGCGCTCCGACAGCGTGTCGAGCACCTGGTGCAGCTGCTCCTGCAGCAGCGTGAAGCTCACCGCGTCCGCGGGCACGACGGCCTCG
Organism: Cellulomonas sp. ACRRI; assembly: GCF_022346185.1. Taxonomy (GTDB): domain Bacteria; phylum Actinomycetota; class Actinomycetes; order Actinomycetales; family Cellulomonadaceae; genus Cellulomonas. Next base: position 29,501 of record NZ_JAKRMS010000040.1, read on the forward strand.
GAGTCCTCGATGAGGTCACCGAACTCGCTGTCGCCGTCCTCGCCGAGCGGGGTGTGCAGCGAGATCGGCTCGCGGCCGTACTTCTGGACCTCGACGACCTTCTCGGGGGTCATGTCGAGCTCCTTGGCGAGCTCCTCCGGCGTGGGCTCCCGACCGAGGTCCTGGAGCATCTGCCGCTGCACGCGCGCCAGCTTGTTGATGACCTCGACCATGTGCACCGGGATGCGGATGGTGCGCGCCTGGTCGGCCATCGCGCGGGTGATCGCCTGGCGGATCCACCACGTGGCGTACGTCGAGAACTTGTAGCCCTTGGTGTAGTCGAACTTCTCGACCGCGCGGATCAGACCGAGGTTGCCCTCCTGGATCAGGTCCAGGAACAGCATGCCGCGGCCCGTGTAGCGCTTGGCGAGCGAGACGACCAGGCGGAGGTTCGCCTCGAGCAGGTGGTTCTTGGCGCGGCGGCCGTCCTGCGCGATCCACTGCAGCTCGCGGCGGGCCTTCGGCTCCAGCTCGTCGCCGATCGCGGCGAGGCGCTCCTCGGCGAACAGGCCGGCCTCGATGCGCTTGGCGAGCTCGACCTCCTGCTCGGCGTTCAGCAGCGCGACCTTGCCGATCTGCTTCAGGTAGTCCTTGACCGGGTCGGCGGTGGCGCCCGCGGTCACGACCTGCTGGGCCGGCGCGTCGTCCTCGTCCCGGTCGGACACGACGAAGCCGGTGTCCGTGGTCTCCTCCGCCGCGGCGGCCGGCGCCTTGGCGGCGGGGGTCCCCTCGGTGTCCGCCTCGGCGTCCTCGGTGGTCTCCTCGTCGGTCGCCTCGTCGCCGGCCTCGAGGTCGGCGTCGTCGATCTCGACGTCCTCGAGGTCGACCTCCTCCTCGTCGCCGTCCTCGTCGGACTTCGCCTTGGTGGCCTTGGTCGCCTTGACCGGCTTCGCGGTGGCGGCCTTGCCGGCGGCCGCCTTCTTGGCGGCCGGCTTGGCCGCGGCGCGGGTCTTGCGGGCGGGCTTGTCGGCCTCGTCGCCGTCCTCGGCCGCGACGACGGCCTTGGCCGACGGGCGCGCCTTGGCGGTGGTCGCCGCGACGGCGCGGGCCGGAGCCGCCGTCGGCTCCTCGATGGTGATGCCGGCGTTGGCCAGACCGCGCACGACGGCCTTCAGCCGCTTGGCGTCCTCCACCTGGGCGGCCTCGCACGCGTGACGCAGCGCAGCGGCGTCGACGCTGCCGTTGGTGCGCCCGGCGCGCACGAGGTCCTGCAGGGCGGGGTGCTCGAACTCACGCGGGAGGGTGGGGGT
>NZ_JAKRMS010000041.1 GCF_022346185.1 Cellulomonas sp. ACRRI
GCTCGGCGAGGGGGCCTCGGTCGGCGCGCGGGTCGCCGTCGACGCGGGAGGCGTCGTCGACGGGCCGACGGGGCGCGGTGTGCGCACCGGTCTCGGCGCGCGCACCGATCTCGGGCGAGCCGGGACGGCCGCCGTGCGTCGAGGGACCGGGGCCGGACTCCGCGGCCGACGGCTCTGCCACCGGGGCGAACCGCACGCGCGCGCCCGGACGCAGCAGCGCGGGTGGGTCGCGGTCGACGTCGAACAGCGGCACGTCGCAGGTGCCGAGCAGCATCCACCCACCGGGGGTCGCCGCCGGGTAGACGGCGGCGAACTCGCCCGCGATCGCCACCGCACCCGCCGGGACGCGCTCGCGCGGCGTCGCCCGCCGCGGGACGTGCAGGGCGGGGTCGAGACCGGTGAGGTAGGCGAATCCCGGCATGAAGCCGCCGAACGCCACCGTGTACGTCCCCTCGGCGTGCCGGCGGACGACCTCGTCCTCGGTCAGACCCGTCGCCCGGGCGACCTCCGCGAGGTCGGCGCCGTCGTAGCGCACGGGCAGGACGACGGCGTCGGCGGGGTGCGCGTCCGCGCCGGCAGCGCCGGCGGGGTGCGCGTCCGCGCCGGCAGCGCCGGCCGGGTGCGCGTCCGCGCCGGCAGCGCCGGCCGGGTGCGCGTCCGCGCCGCGGCGACGGCCACCCCAGCCGACTCCACCATCGCGTCGACCGCGGCCCTGGCCTCCCCGGGTGTCGCGAACCGCACCAGCACCGTCCGCGCGGCCGGGACGACGTCCACCGCACCGGGTGGCGGATCGACCCGGAGGGCGTCGTCGAGCGCGCGGACCGCCGCGAGGTCGGGCAGGTCGGCGAGCAGCGCGTCGACGCCGTACGGCACGACGCGCACGCCCTCCGCCGTCGGTGCCGTCACCGGGAGCCCCCGGTCACCCGACGGCCGGGCGCAGCCGGACCCCGGCCGCCTCGAGGGCCGCCCGGACGGCCCGGGCGACCGGCACCGCGCCCGGCGTGTCGGAGTGCACGCACAGCGACGCCGCGTCGATGGTGACGACCGACCCGTCCACCGCCACCACGGTTCCGTCGGTCGCGAGGCGCACGGCACGCTCGGCCGCCTGCGCCGGGTCGGTGACGAGCGCGCCGGCGCGTCCGCGCGGCACCAGCGTGCCGTCCGCGAGGTATCCCCGGTCGACGAACGCCTCGGTCACCGTCGGCAGGCCCGCCGCACGCGCGTGCCGGAGCACCGCGGAACCGGGCAGGCCGACGACCGCCAGGGACGGGTCCACGCCCACGACCCCCGCGACGACGGCCGCGGCCTGCTCCTCGTCGTGCACGATCCGGTTGTAGAGCGCGCCGTGCGGCTTGACGTAGCCGACCCGCACCCCGACGGTCCGGGCGACGGCCTGCAGCGCGCCGACCTGGTAGGCCACCTCCGCGGCGAGCTCGCCCGGCGGCACGTCGAGCCGACGCCGGCCGAACCCGACGAGGTCCCGGTACGCCACGTGCGCCCCGACGGCGACGCCGCGGGCCAGGGCCGTGGCGCACCGGGCCGCCATGATCGACGGATCGCCGGCGTGGAAGCCGCAGGCGACGTTGGCGCTGGTGACGACGGACAGCAGGGCGTCGTCCGTCCCGAGGTCGCCGAGGGTCCAGGGGCCGAGGCCCTCGCCCAGGTCGCAGTTGAGGTCGATGTGCGTCGCCACGTGCCCATCCTGCCTCGCGTCCGGCCCCCGACCCCCACGGCGACCCGCGCGGGCGGAGGGGCGGACCGCGAGCGGCGCCCGGTACGCCGCGGCGCCGCCGAGGGGCGAGGATGGTGCCGTGGTGAGGACCGGTGAGCTGCTCGACGTGCTGCTCGCCGCGGGCCGGCGGGCCGACCGTCTGACGCACGTGCGGCACCTGCCCGCGCACGAGGGCACCGCCGTGGACTGGCCCGCCTGGGCGGACGCCGACCTCGTAGCCGGCTACCGGGCGCTCGGCGTCGAGCGACCGTGGCGGCACCAGGCGCTGGCCGCCGACGCGGCGTGGTCCGGGCGGCACACCGTCCTGTCGACGTCCACCGGCTCCGGCAAGTCGCTGGCGTTCTGGCTGCCCTCGCTGTCGGCGGTCCGGGCGCAGGCCGCGGCGCGCGCTCTCGACCCCGGCCGCATCGAGACGGTCGCCCGCCGCGGGTCCGTCCTCTACCTGTGCCCGACCAAGGCGCTCGCGGCCGACCAGCGGCACGCGCTCGACCGGGTGCTGTCCGCGGCGCGGCTCCGCGACGTCCGGGTCTCGACCTGCGACGGCGACACGGCGCAGGAGGAGCGGCGCTGGGTGCAGGAGCACGCCGACGTCGTGCTCACCAACCCCGACTTCCTGCACTTCGCCCTGCTGCCGCAGCACCGCCGGTGGGCACGGCTGCTGGGGTCGCTCCGCTACGTGGTGCTGGACGAGTGCCACGCGTTCCGCGGCGTCTTCGGCGCGCACGTCGCGGCCGTGCTGCGGCGGCTGCGCCGCGTCGCGGGGACGTACGGCGCGGACCCGGTGTTCCTGCTCGCGTCGGCGACGACGGCCGAGCCCGCGGTGAGCGCGGCCCGCCTGATCGGCGTCCCGCCCGACCAGGTCGTCTCCGTGTCGGACGACGCCTCCCCGGCCGGCCGGAAGACCGTGGCGCTGTGGCAGCCGCCCGAGGTCGCGCCGGCGGAGGGCCCGTGGAGCGGGCTGCTGCCCGAGGACGACCCGTGGGCGCTGCCGCTCGACGAGCCGCCCGTGGACGTGGACCGGGTGGGCGACGGGCGTTCGGCGGGAGACGCGGACCGGGTGGGCGACGGGCACTCGGCGGGAGACGCGGACCGCGACGGGGCGGCGCCCGGGGCGGCGGCGCCCGGGGCGGCGGCCCCCGACGCGCACCTGCCCGAGGTCGCCGGCGACGCGGGCGCGCCCGGCTCCGACGACCCGGCCGCCCGCACCGCCGCGCCGGCCCCCGGGCCCGATGCCGGCTCGGTCGGCCCGGCCCGCGAGGGCTCCGGCCCGCTGGGCACCGGCGAGGACCTGGTCGCCGACGACCCCGACCGCCCGCGCCGCTCGGCGACGGCCGAGGTCGCCGACCTGCTCGCGGACCTCACGGCGGCCGGCGCCCGGACCCTCGCGTTCACGCGGTCGCGCCGCGCCGCGGAGTCGGTCGCCACGGTCACCCGGGAGCACCTCCGCGAGGTGGACCCCGAGCTCGCCGGGACGGTCGCCGCCTACCGCGGCGGGTACCTGCCCGAGGAGCGGCGCGAGCTGGAGCAGGCCATCCGGACCGGCCGCCTGCGGGCGCTCGCCACCACGAACGCCCTCGAGCTGGGGGTCGACATCTCCGGCCTGGACGCCGTCGTGATCGCCGGCTGGCCGGGCACGCGGGTGTCGCTCTGGCAGCAGGCGGGCCGGGCGGGCCGGGCGGGTGCCGACGGGCTCGTGGTGCTGGTCGCGCGCGAGGACCCGCTGGACACCTACCTGGTGCACCACCCCGAGGCGGCGCTCGACGCCCCCGTGGAGGCCACCGTCTTCGACCCGGGCAACCCCTACGTGCTCGCCCCGCACCTGTGCGCGGCCGCGGCGGAGACCCCGATCCGCGCCGAGGAGCTGGACCTGTTCGGCCCGGGCACCCGGGAGCTGCTGGACGTCCTCGTCGCCCGGGGCGCGCTCCGCCGCCGGCCCTCGGGCTGGTACTGGACGCACGCCGAGCAGGCCGCGAGGCTGACCGACCTCCGCGGCACCGGGGGCGACCCCGTGCGCGTCGTGGAGTCCACGACGGGGCGGCTGCTCGGCACGGTCGACTCCGCCGCCGCCGACTCGACCGTGCACGGCGGCGCCGTCTACGTGCACCAGGGGGCGACCTACGTGGTCGACGAGCTGCGTCTGGAGGACGGCGTGGCGCTCGTCGACCGGCGGGACGTCGACTACGGCACCTGGGCGCGCTGGGTCACCTCGACCGAGATCCGCTCGGTCACGGCGGAGCGGCGGTGGGGGCCCGTGACCTGGGGTTTCGGCGCGGTGGACGTCACCACCCAGGTCCTCAGCTTCCAGCGCAAGCGCATCCCGGACATGGAGGTGCTCGGCTCGGAGCTGCTCGACCTCCCCGCGCGCACGCTGCCCACGACCTCGGTCTGGTGGACGGCGCCCGTCGAGGTGCTCGAGCAGGCCGGGATCACCGTCGAGACGGCACCGGGTGCGTTGCACGCCGCGGAGCACGCCTCCATCGGGCTGCTGCCGCTGCTCGCCACCTGCGACCGGTGGGACCTCGGCGGCGTCTCGACCGCGCTGCACGCCGACACGGAGCAGGCGACGGTGTTCGTGCACGACGCGTACCCCGGCGGCGCGGGGTTCGCCGAGCGGGGGTACGACCTCGGCGCGACCTGGCTGCGCGCGACCCGCGAGGCCATCGCGACCTGCCCGTGCCGGACCGGGTGCCCCGCGTGCGTGCAGTCGCCGAAGTGCGGCAACGCCAACAACCCGCTGGAGAAGGCGGCCGCCGTGCGGCTGCTCGACGCGGTCCTCGCACACGCCCCGGCCTGAGCCCGGCGGCTGCGCCGCGCCCCGCGGTGCCGAGGACACCGGGGCGGCGCGGCGCGGGCCCGCGGTCGCCTCGGCGGTGGCCTGCCCGACGGCCGTCCGCACCTCGGCACGGACGTCGACGTCCCTCCCGCCGACGACCGCGCACGCGACGAGCGCCGCGCCGTTCCGCTCGACGACCCTCCGGGCGACCTCGCAGGAGTCGGTGTGCCCGCGGAGCAGGCCGCCGGCCGCGGCGAGCGACCCCAGGTCCGCGGCGGTCTGCGCCCGGGCGCGCGCCTGCTGGACGACGCCGAGCATCCCCAGCGCCGCGGTGAGCACGGCCGTCACCGCCGCGAGCGCCACGACCAGCACGGAGGCCGAGCCGCGGTCCCGCACCCCCGCACCCGGACCCGCGCGGCGTCTCCCGCCCACCGGGGCGCCGCCCGGACCGCTGCGGGCGCGACCCCGCCGGGCGGGACCCACCGGCTTCACGGCTCCACCCAGGCGGCGGCCGTGCCCCTGACGGTCAGCCCTCCGACCAGCGGGAGAGCAGGCCCGACGCCCGCCTCGACGGTCACGACGACCCAGGCGTCGTCCCGGGCGACGGCCGTCCGGGCTCCGGTGCCGGCCACCCGGGTGGCCGCGGCAGCGACGGCGGCGTCGCCCTGGCCGATCGCCGCGACCCGGGCCGCCACGCGGGCGGCGTCGGCGCACCGGAGCTGGGCGACGGCGCTCGCCGCGAGCGCCACCACCACCCCGATCAGGACGGCGACGACCGGCAGGAGGACCGCGAACTCGGCGGTCACCGAGCCACGGTCCTGCCGCGGGTCCCGCCGCGGGCGCCCGGTCACACCGCCAGGGCGTCGCGCACGAGGTTGGTCAGCGTCTCCCGGATCTCCGCGCTGCGAAGGATGACGACCAGGAGCCCGGCGAACCCCACCGCGGCGATCATGACGACGGCGTACTCCGCCGTGGCCAGGCCGGCGTCCCGCGTCGTCCCGGCGAACCTCGCCCGCACGCGCCGCACACCCGCCGACGCCTGTCGCACCGCCCCCGTCGCGCGGCGGCAGCGTCGCCGCCAGGCCGTCCGCGTGCTGCTCACCTGCTGCATCTCGTGCCTCCCGTGTCCGTGCCGGCCGCCCGTCGGCCGGCAGGACCGACCCTGCCGGGGCCGGCCACCGGGCCGCCGAGCGGCGGCTCGTGCGCTGGGGACGACGCACGCCCCCGCGCCTGTGGAGGACTCGGCGCCCGCTCCTCGCCTCGCGCACGACCGCTGGGAGCCGCACGAGTCCCCGGCACGTCGACCCGGCACGCGCCGCACACCGCCGGACGAGCGCCCGACACCGAACGAGCAACCGACACGTCGAGCGAGCAGTCGCCGGCTACCCGCTCGACGTGTCGGTCGCCCTCTCGGCGGCGGGCCCGCGGCGGGCTCGGCGCGGCGGGGTCGGCGCGCGGCGTCAGAGCAGACCGCGGCCGAGGGACGCCAGCACCGGGACGAGCCCGACCAGCACGAACGCCGGCAGGAAGCACAGGCCCAGCGGGACGACCAGGCGCACGCCCAGCTGGCCCGCCGCTTCCCGCGCCGCCCGCTCGCGCGTCCGGCGGAGCTCGCCGGCGGCGGCCCGCAGCGCCGGCCCCGCGGGCGCTCCCGTCCGCCACGCCGCCTCGAGGCCGTCCAGCACGGCGCCCAGCGCCGGGGCGTGCACCCACGCGGCCGCCCAGGGCTCCCCGAGCAGCAGCGCCGCTCCGGCTCGGTCGAGGTCCCGGCCGACGGCTCCGCCGAGCGCGGCCCCGACGGCAGCGAGGGAGCCCGGCACGCTCGCGCCGGCGCTCACGGCCACCGCGAGCAGGTCCACGACGGTCACCAGGTCCACGGCGAGTGCGTCCTCGCCCCGTCCGTCGGCGCCGGTCCGCGCGGTGCTGCGGGTGGCGGCTGCCGGGCCGGGCCGACGGGACGCCGGAGGCCCGAGCAGGTGCACGGTCAGGGCGGCGAGCAGGACGAGCAGCGCCTGGCTCACCGCGCGCCACCGCGCGCCGACCCGCGCGTGTCCCCGAGCCGCGCACGGCTGCTCGCGAACGGGTGCCCACCCGAGCCCGCACGGCTGCTCGCGAGCGGGTGCCCACCCGAGCCCGCACGGCTGCTCGCGAACGGGAGCCCACCCGAGCCCGCGCCGACACCCGCCGGCGGGCGCCCGCTCGAGCCGGCACCGCTGCCCGCAGCCGCGCGCCCACCCGAGCCCGTGGCCGAGCCCGCCGAGCGCGCACCCGCGACCATGCGCCCCGTCCAGCGTCGTCCGACCAGGGTCAGCACCAGCCCGGCCACCCCGGCCGCCGTGCCGGCTCCCCCGCCGAGCAGGAGGCCCAGCGGGTCGGCGCCGAGCAGGGTCCCGAGGACGACCCCGAGGACCGGGAGCCACGTGAGCAGGGAGGTGGTCTGCCGGGGTCCGGCGAGCGCGCCCCGCACGGCGGTCTCGGCGTCCGCGTCGGCGGCGAGCGCGCGGGCGCACTCCTCCAGCACACCCGCCGTCGGGGCGCCGAGCCCGGCCGCGAGCCGGCCGGCCGCGAGCACGCCGGCGACCCGTCGGCGCAGCTGGTCGGTGGACGGGTCGCCCGCCGGCGGGCACCGGTGCTGCGGCAGCACCGCCCCGAGGACGTCCTGCGCCGCGGGCACACCCGACGGGCCGACCGGGACGCCGAGCACCAGCTGCCAGGCGTCGGCGGGCGCGCGGCCCGCGCGCACCTCGGCGGCCACCGCCGTGACGACCGCACCCAGCAGCGCCGCGGGGTCGGTGTCCGGTCGCCGCCACCCCCACCGGCCCGGCGCACGCCGCAGCGCGTCCGCGGCGCTGCGTGCGCTGAGCGACCGGGCACGCGGCCCGGCGGCCACCCGCCGCCGGGCCACCGCGCCGGGCCTGGCGCCCAGCAGCACGGCGGCCGCGGCCAGGGCCGCGACGAGCAGCGCCCCACCGGCCGCGCCCCCGGTCACCCGCGTGCGCCCCGCACGGCGGTCGACCCCGGCACGTGGCCGACCGGGCCACGGGAGCCGCCCGCCTCACCCCGGTGCCCGGCGCGCCGGGCGAGGTCCGCCCACCCCGGTCCGCTGGTCACGCCCCCGTCGGGAGCGGCCGCGAGCGCCGTCCGCACCACGAGCGTCCCCCGCTCGGGGTCGCGCGCGACGGTCGCGATCTCGGCCACCCGGCGCCGGCCGCCGTCCCGGCGCAGGTGCACCACGGCGTGCAGGGCGCTGGCCGCCTGCGCCGCCAGCGCCTCCCGGGACAGCCCGGCGAGCGCGCCGAGCGCCTCGAGCCGGGCGGGGACGTCGGTCGCGGCGTTCGCGTGCACGGTGGTGCAGCCTCCGTCGTGCCCGGTGTTCAGCGCGCTGAGCACCTCGCGCACCTCCGCGCCGCGGCACTCGCCCAGGACGACCCGGTCGGGCCGCATCCGCAGGGACTCGCGCACCAGGTCGCCGAGGTCGACGCCACCCGCGCCCTCGACGTTCGGGCGCCGGGCGAGCAGCCGGACCACGTGCGGGTGCCGCGGGGCGAGCTCACCCGCCTCCTCGACGCACACGATCCGCTCCCCCGGGTCGGCGAGCGACAGCAGCGTCGACAGCAGGGTGGTCTTCCCCGTGCCGGTCGCGCCCGAGACGAGCAGGTTCGCCCGCCCGGCGACGAGCCCCCGGAGCACCCCGTCGACCCCCGGGGGCACCGTGCCGTCGCGCACCAGGTCCTCCAGGGCGAACGGCCGGTGCCGCACCACGCGCAGCGACAGGAGCGTGCAGCCGTCGGCGACCGGGGGCAGCACCGCGTGCAGCCGCGTGCCGTCCGGGAGCCGGGCGTCGGCCGCGGGGCGGGCGTCGTCGAGGCGCTGCCCGGCCGCCGCGGCGAGCCGCACCGCCAGGCCGCGGACCCGCTCGGCGTCCCCGAGGTCGACGGCGGCACGCTCCAGCCGCCCCTCCCGCTCCACCCAGACGTCGCGCGGGCCGTTCACGAGGACGTCGGTGACGGCCGGGTCGTCGAGCAGCGGCTGGAGCGGGCCGGCGCCCACGATCTCGGCCCGGACCACCCCGTCGAGCTCGGCCAGCGCCGCGCTGCCCAGCACGCGCCCGCTCTCCCGGAGCGCGGCGGAGACCCGCCGCCCGGTGACCGGGCCGCCTTCGGCCGCGAGCCGGTGCCGGACGCCGGCCACCAGGTCGGCGACCCCCGATCCGTCGTCGCCACCCGCGGCGCGCGGGTCGCCGCCGGTCACGCGAGCCGCCGCGCCAGACGCGCCACGGCGCGGGCGGCCGCGGACGACAGCGCAGGGCCGACGCCGCTGTCGACGGCCGCGCCGAGCCCGCGCGCCCGCGGCAGCGCCGCCACGACCGGGAGGCCGACCGCGGCGGCGACCTCCTCGACGCCCAGCCCGCCCGGCGCCGGGCCGCGCGCGACGAGGCCGACGCGCCGGCCGTCGCCCACCAGCCCGTCCCGGAGCAACCGGGCCCCCGCGACCGCCGGGACGTCGCGCGGCACCACGACGAGCACCGTGCTGCACGCCGCGAGCAGCGTCGAGCCGCGGGCGTCCTCGCGCGGCGGTCCACCCGGTGACGCGGTGGGGGGACCGCCCTCGACGGCCGCGTCGCCCGCCCCGCTCGGCCCCGGGTCGCCGCGCGCGCCGCCGAGCACCGCCGCCCGGTCCAGGTCCAGCACGACGGATCCGTGCGCCGCCCGGAGCGCCCGGAGCACGTCCGCCAGCGCGGCCGCGGGCGGTGGGCCCGGCCTGGTGTCGTCGGTGGGCAGCACCGCGCACCGCCCCCAGCGCATGAGGTTCCCGGCGAGCAGCGCCGGGTCGACCGCGCCGCGCGCACCACCGAGGTCCGGCCACCGCAGCCCGGGGTGGGCCTCGAGGCCGAGGACCGTGTCGAGCGAGGGCCCGGGCCCGGTGTCGACGAGCACGGCGGTCCCCCGCCGCGCGAGCTCGGCCGCGAGCACCGCCGCGGTCACCGTCGCCCCCGCCCCGCCGCGCGCACCGACCACGCCCACCACACCGGCACCACCGGCCGGCCGCTCGCCCCTGGCCATCCTGCCTCCCGTCGGTCGTCGGTCCGCCGCCCGCGGCGACCTGCCCGACTCGACGGTGCCGCGCCGCACCGGCCGACCGTCGACCGCCGGAGCCCGACCTGTGGACGACGCACGCCCCTGGCCCCTGTGGTCGTCCCGGTGAGGCTCGATACCCTCGATCCAGGAGGCACCCGTTCCCCATGAGCCCCGGCCGCACCTCGCCCACGTCCCCCGCCGACGACGCCGCACCGGCGCGCGCCGCCGCGTTCTTCGACCTGGACAAGACCGTCATCGCGACGTCGGCGGCGAGCGCGTTCGCCCGTCCGTTCCTGTCGGGCGGGCTGCTCACCCGGCGGGCGGCGGTGCGTTCCGCGGCCGCCCAGCTGGCGTTCCTGCTCGGCAGCGCGACCGAGGGCCGCACCGAGCGCGTGCGGGCCCAGCTGTCGGCGATGGTCAGGGGCTGGGACGTCGAGCGGGTGTCGGCGATCGTCGCCGAGAGCCTGCAGGACGCGATCGGCCCCGTCGTCTACGCCGAGGCGCTGGACCTGGTGGCCGAGCACCACGCCGCCGGGCACGACGTCGTGGTCGTCTCGGCGTCGAGCGTGGAGCTCGTGCAGCCGATCGCCGAGCTGATCGGGGCGGACGAGGTGATCGCCAGCCGGATGGGCGTCGCCGACGGGCGGTACACCGGGGAGATCGCGTTCTACGCCTACGGCCCGGCCAAGGCCAGCGCGATGCGGGACCTGGCGCACCACCGCGGGTACGACCTGGCCGCCTCGTCCGCGTACACCGACTCGGCGACAGACGCCCCGATGCTGCGGGCGGTCGGCCACGCGTTCGTCGTGAACCCCGACCGCGCGCTGCGCCGGCTCGCGGAGCAGGAGGGCTGGACACCGCTGGTGTTCCGCCGGCACGTGGCGGTGTCGGCGGGCCGGCGCCGCGCGGCGCTCCGGCAGCTCACCGGCCCGGCGGCCCGGGACCGCGTGGCGCTCGGCCTCGCCGCGGCCCTGGTGGTGGCAGCGGGGGTGGCCGCGTGGGCCGCCACCCGCCGGCGCCCGCGCCGCACGTGACCGCGTGGACCATCCGGCATCCGGGCAGACGTCCCGCCATCCGGGCAGCGGGGCGGATCGACCAGGGAGTTCGCCCGCGGCCCTTCCCCGCGGCGCGGACGTGGGCTGGAATGGGCAGCACAACAGAACGGCCCGAGGGAACCCACGCGCGATCCGTCCACGCATAGGACGCGTCGAACGGGCTCGACCCCGTCTCGACTGACCACGTGCACGCCTGATAACCCTCGCGGTCGTCCGTTCGGCAACGGCGCCCTCCCCGGGCGCCGTTGTTCGTGCCGGGCGGCGTCACCCGGGCGGCGTCACCCTGGCGGCGTCAGCCCAGCCGCCCCGCGAGCACCGCGTCCGCCACGCGCCGCGCCTCGGCCGCCCCCGCGACGACCGCGTCCGCGCAGGCCCCGACCCACGCCGCCACCCCCTCGGGCGTCCCGGTCGCGAACCGCGCGGCCGTCGCCAGGTAGGGCACCGGCGCCGCGGCCCACCCCGCCTCGGGCACGACCGCCCCGGTGGGGTCCAGCCCTCGCGCGCACAGCAGGAGCCGGGCGGCGGCACGCGCGACGGTCCCGTTGGCCGCGGCGAACGGCCGGACCGCCAGGAGCTCGCCGTGCACCACTGCCGCCACGACGAGCGCCGGCGCCCGTGTGGTGCCCACCGTCCGGGTGAGCAGGGCCAGCCGTGCGGCGGCCTCGGACCCGCCCGGAGCGGCGCCCAGCCCGGTGAGATCGCGCGGCGGGGCGTCCTCCGTGCGCACCCGGCCCAGGTCCGCGTCGGGCAGCCACCGGGCGCCCGCGGCGGCGTGCAGCCGGGCGAGCAGCTGGCCGAGCGGGGGCAGCGCGGGCTCCGAGCGGGCGCCCAGGTCGGGCCGCCACGTGGCCGCGAGCGTCGTCGCGCGCAGGGCGCCGGTCGCCACCCGCAGGTCGACCGGGCCGGCCGTGCGCGGTTCCGCGTCGTCCGCCCGCACCCCCGCCGGCCCGGCGGCCCCCGCGGCCGGCGCCACCCGGTCGCCCCCGGTCGCCACCCCGCGCAGCACCTCGAGCGGCACCCGCGCCCCGTCCACGGCGGCGCTCGCCCGGGCCGCGCGCACGTCCGCCTCGGCCCGCACCTCGCGCCACCGGCGCCGGAACGCCTCGTGCCAGCGCAGCTCCTCGCAGGCGGTCCGCGCACGGTCCACGGCGTCGCGGACCCCCGGCAGGTCGAGCAGCGGGGCCAGCGGGTCGTCGCCCGGGGCCGGGCGCGAGGACGGGGCGACGGGCAGCACGCGGCCACCCTACGAGCGTCGCCCGCCCCCACGACGCGCCGGGGCCCCGGCCCGGGCGGAGGAGGGTGTTCCGGGTCACACTGACCCCATGCCCTCGACGCCGAGCGTGTCCTCGTCCATCACCGCGCGCCTGCACGTGGAGGCCCGGCCCACGGCCGTCTCCGAGCTGACGTCCGCGATCGAGCAGACCGGCGGGATCGTCACCGCCCTCGACGTCACGGCGTCGGGGCACGAGCGGCTCACCGTGGACGTCACCTGCGCGACGAGCGGCGAGGAGCACGCCGCGCAGATCGTGGCCGCCCTGCGCGAGCTGCCCGGCGTGGACGTCGAGCGGGTCAGCGACCGGACCTTCCTCATGCACCTGGGCGGCAAGCTGTCGATCGAGTCGAAGGTCCCGCTGCGCAACCGCGACGACCTGTCGATGGCCTACACCCCCGGCGTCGCGCGCATCTGCGAGGCCATCGCGGCCCGGCCGGACGACGCGCGCCGCCTGACGATCAAGCGGAACACCATCGCCGTGGTCACCGACGGCAGCGCGGTGCTCGGGCTGGGGGACATCGGGCCGCTCGCATCGCTGCCCGTGATGGAGGGCAAGGCGGCGCTGTTCAAGCGGTTCGCCGGGATCGACGCGTTCCCGCTCGCCCTCGACACCCAGGACGTGGACGAGATCGTCGAGACCGTCGTCCGGGTCGCCCCGGTGTTCGCCGGCATCAACCTGGAGGACATCTCGGCGCCGCGGTGCTTCGAGGTCGAGCGTCGGCTCCGCGAGCGCCTGGACATCCCGGTGTTCCACGACGACCAGCACGGCACGGCGATCGTCGTGACCGCGGCGCTGACCAACGCGCTCAAGGTCGTCCGCAAGGACATCGGCCAGGTCCGGGTCGTGCTGTCCGGGGCGGGCGCGGCGGGCACGGCGGTGCTCAAGCTGCTGCTGGCGGCGGGCGTGCAGGACGTGGTGGTCGCCGACATCGACGGCATCGTGCACCCCGGGCGGGAGCTGGCGTCGCCCGAGCTGCGCTGGATCGCCGAGCGCACCAACCCGCGCGGTGTGACGGGCGAGCTGCGGGGGGCGCTGGTCGGCGCCGACGTGTTCATCGGGGTGAGCGCGCCGAACATCCTCACCGGCGAGGACGTCGCGACGATGGCCCGGGACGCGATCGTGTTCGCGATGGCGAACCCCCGGCCGGAGATCGACCCCGCCGAGGCCGCCCGGTACGCGGCGGTCGTCGGCACCGGCCGCAGCGACGTCGCGAACCAGATCAACAACGTGCTGGCGTTCCCGGGCGTGTTCCGGGGGCTGCTCGACGCCCGGTCGCACGTCATCACCGACGCGATGCTGCTCGCGGCGGCGCGGGCGCTGGCCTCCGTCGTGACCGACGACGAGCTGAACCCCGCGTACATCATCCCGAGCGTCTTCCACCCGGACGTCGCGTCGACCGTCGCCGCCGCGGTCGCGCAGGTGGCGGGCGCGACCGCCGGGCCCCGGGCCGACACCGGGTCGGTGGCGGTCGTCCCGGTCCCCGGGAGGTAGCCCGCGGGGAGCCCGCCCGGGCACGGCCTCACCCCGGGGGTGCCGCGCTCCGCGCCCGTAGGATCGCCCGGTGCAGTGCCACCACTTCGACGCCGCCCGGTGTCGCTCCTGCACCTGGATCGAGCAGCCCTACGCCGACCAGCTCGCCGCCAAGCAGGAGCGCTGCCGGGAGCTGGTCGACCCGTTCGGGCCGCTCGACTGGCTGCCCCCGGTGGCGAGCGCGGAGCACGGCTTCCGGAACAAGGCCAAGATGGCGGTCGGCGGCACCGTCGACGCGCCCACGCTGGGCATCCTCGACCCGGGCGGGGTCGGCGTCGACCTGCGCGACTGCGGCCTCTACCCGGCGTCGCTGCAGGCGTCCCTGCCGGTGCTGGCGGAGTTCGTGACGCTCGCCCGGCTGGTGCCGTACGACGTGCCGACGCGGCGCGGCGAGCTCAAGTACGTGCTGGTCACCGAGTCGCCCGACGGCGAGCTGCTCGTGCGGTTCGTGCTGCGGTCGTCCGAGGCGCTGCCCCGGCTGCGCAAGCACCTGCCCTGGCTGCTCGCGGCGCTGCCCCGCGCCGTGGTCGTCTCGGCCAACCTGCTGCCGGAGCACAAGGCGGTGCTCGAGGGTGAGCAGGAGGTCGTGCTGACCGAGCGCGCCACCCTGCGGATGCGGGTGAACGACGTCGACCTGCACCTGCGGCCGCAGAGCTTCTTCCAGACCAACACCGACGTCGCCGCGGCGCTGTACCGGATCGGGCGGGAGTGGGTGGACGCCGCCGACCCGCGCTCGGTGTGGGACCTGTACTGCGGGGTGGGCGGGTTCGCGCTGCACGTCGCCCGGCCGGGCCGGGCGGTCGTGGGCATCGAGACGTCGGCCGAGGCGGTGGCGAGCGCCGAGCAGAGCCGTGCGGACCTGGGCCTGCACGGCGTGCGGTTCGCCGCGGGCGACGCGACGGCGTTCGCCCTCGGGGCGGGTGCCCCGCCGGACCTGGTGATCGTGAACCCGCCGCGACGGGGCATCGGTCCCGCCCTCGCGGGCTGGCTGGAGGAGTCGGGCGTCCGGGACGTCGTGTACTCGTCGTGCAACGCCGCGTCGCTCGCCCGCGACCTCGCGGCGATGCCGTCGCTGCGCCCCCGCCGGGGCCGGCTGCTCGACATGTTCCCCCAGACCGGCCACTACGAGGTCGTCGTGGCGCTGTCCCGGGACTGAGCCGGGCGCCGGGCGTGCCTTTCGTCCCACGTCTGGCGCGTCGGGGCGCAGGACCCTGATCGCATGCTCAGCGTCGCCGAGGCCCTCGACTACCAGACGCAGGCGGCCCGGACGAAGACGGACCTCGCCCGCCGCCCCGGCGTCTACCTCGTCAACACGATGCTCGCCGGGGCCTACATCGGCCTCGGCGTGGTCATCATGGCGACCGCCGGCGGGCCGCTCGCCGACGCCGGGTCCGGGTTCACTCCGCTGGTGCAGGGGCTCGTGTTCGGCGTCGCCCTGACGATCGTCGTCGTCGCCGGGGGCGAGCTCGCCACCTCCGGGATGATGGTCTTCACCCAGGGCGCGATGCGCGGGGCGATCTCCTGGGCGCGCGCCGGCGGGACGCTGCTCGCCTGCCTGGTCGGCAACCTGCTGGGTGCGGTCGTGCTGGCCGTGATCCTGCACCTGTCGGGAGCGCTGGGCCCCGACCGCCCGGCGGGCCGGATGATCGCGTCGATGATCGCGCACAAGGCCGAGGAGTCGGGCACCGAGCTGTTCTTCCGCGGCGTCATGTGCAACCTGATGGTCTGCCTGGCCATCTGGTGCGCGGGCCGGCTGCAGGACGAGGTCGCCAAGATCATCGTGATCTTCGCCTGCGTGATGGTGTTCATCACCTCCGGGTTCGAGCACGTGGTCGCCAACATGACGACGTTCTCGTTCGGCCTGGTCGGCGGGCTGGAGGGCGCCACGGTCGCCGAGTTCGCGCGGAACGTGCTGCTCGTCGGGCTCGGGAACCTGGTCGGCGGGGGGCTGCTCGTCGGCGCCGCGAACGCCGTCGCCGCCGCCCCGGCGCGGGTGCCCGCGGGTCCGGTCGACCCGGCGGAGCCGGAGCCCGAGACCCTGGCCGCCGCGACGCGCTGAGGTCGCGCACCGCTCGCGCACCGCTCGCGCACCGCTCGAGTGGAAGGTCTGGCCGGACACGCCGTCGGTGTGTCGGGCCAGACCTTCCACTCGACGGGCGGGTACCGGTTCTCGCACCCGGATCCGGACATCTCGGGCGCGCCGGAGGGCAGGTGGCGACCGGGCGCTCTACCGTCGGACGGAGCACCGACGTGACCAGCACGGCCGCGTCGACACCGAAGCCGCTGCGCGGGAGGCGCCTGACGCTCCTGCCCCGCACACCGTGAACCGGCGACAAGGGAGCAGACATGAGCAGCACCTCGGACCGCGAGCAGGACGACGCGACGTCGACCACGCCCGACCCCGCGGAGCAGCCCGCGCCGGAGCCGGGCACCACCGACGGGGCCGGAGCGACCGGCGCGACCGCGACGACCGGCGCGGCCGCCGGCACCGCGCCCGGCACCGCGCCCCGTTCCGCGACCGCCCCGCGCTCGCCGAGCACGCCCACCACGCCCACCGAGCGGGTGCCCACCGTCCCCGCCTCGGGTGCGGCGTCCCGGGACGCGGCCGCCCCGGCCACCTCCGGGTCCGCCGCAGCCGCAGCCGCAGCCCCGGCCCCGGCCACCGCGAGCGCGGACCGGACCACGGACCCCGCCGCCGGCGGCACCGGCACCCCGTCGCGCGGCACCAGCACGCACCGGGCCGTCCGGCCCGCGCCGACCCCGCCTGCGCCCGAGGATCCCCCGGCCTCGGCCCTGCCGGGCGCTGCGCGCACCCCCGGCACCCCCGGCGGCCCCGGGACGCCCGGTGGCCCGGGCTCCGCGCGGTTCGCCGCCGACGGCGCGGGCGCGCCGACCGCCCCGCTGCCGACCACGCCCGCCGGCGGCGTCGCCCCCGGCGCGACGGTCGCGGCGTCGACGCCGACCACCCCGGCCCCCAGCGAGCCGGTCCGCACGAGCATCCGCGGGGCGGAGGCGCGCGCCGCCGCGGTGCTCACGCGGGACTCCGACGACGGCCCGAGCCCGGCGGCCCCGGGCGTGGACGCCGCCGGGGGGCTGCCCGGTACCGGCCCGTCCGACGCCACCGTGCCCTACGGCGACCCGTCCGCCCCGGCGCCGGCCGGGCCGGCCGCGCCCGTGATCCCCGGCGCGCAGCGCGCCGGCGGGCAGGACGAGCACCCGGCCCGCCCGCGCGGCCGCCGCGCCGCCGCCACCGCGGACGCCGCCCCGGAGCCCGCCCACCGTCCCGTCGGCGGGGCCGTCCGGCACGTGCTCGGCGCGCTGGTCGGCCTGGTCGTCGGCGCGCTCGGCGTGTGGACGGTGCTGTTCGGGCAGTCCCGCGTGCTGGCGGCGCAGGCACCCGGCTGGGACGCCTCGTACGACGCGCTCGGCGTGGTGCTCGTGACGGCGGGCGTCCTGGTGCTGGCCGTCGTGCTCGGCCTCGGTCTGTGGACGCCCGCGGTCCCGATCACCGCCGGCCTCGTCGCCTCGGTCGTCGGCGTGGTGCTCCTCTACGTCCCCGCGACGACTCACGTGGACGTCGTCCGGTGGGTCGCCACGGAGGGCACGGAGTACTCGGTCGTGCGGGCGACCGTCACCGCGACGTCGGGCACGGTGTTCGTCGTGGGGGCGCTGCTGCTCGTCGCCGGGCTGGTGCTGGCCGCGGCACGCCGTCGCTGGCTCCCCCGGGTCTGACCCGCGCCGCCGCGCTGCCCGCGCCAGCGACGACGCACTCGCCAGGGACGAAAGTCCTACTAGAGTGCCGAGAGACGCGGCATCCGGGCCGCGCCAGCTCGCACCGACGTCGTTGCGCTGGAGGTACACGTGGCCCTCGACAGCTCCGCCCCGCAGGCCGCCCCCGACGGGGGCACGCCCCCTCCCGACGGCCCGGGGCCCGACGCCCCCGCGCCGGGCCTGGAGAACCTGCTCACCGAGGACCGGCGGTTCCCCCCGGACCCGGCGTTCGCCGCGCAGGCGAACGCCCACGCGGAGCTCTACGCCTGGGCCAACGCGGCGCGGCTGGAGTTCTGGGCGGAGCAGGCGCGGTCGCTCCTCGACTGGGCGGAGCCGTTCCACGAGGTGCTCGACTGGTCCGGCGCACCGCGGGCGCGCTGGTTCGGCGACGGCCGGCTCAACGCCGCGTACAACGCGGTGGACCGGCACGTCGCGGCGGGCCACGGGGACCGGGTCGCGCTGCACTTCGAGGGCGAGCCCGGCGACACCCGCACGCTCACGTACGCGGACCTGCAGCGCGAGGTGTCCCGCGCCGCGAACGCCCTCACCGCCCTGGGCGTGCAGACCGGCGACCGGGTGGCGATCTACCTGCCGCTGATCCCGGAGGCCGTCATCGCCATGCTGGCGTGCGCCCGGATCGGCGCCCCGCACTCGGTGGTGTTCGGCGGGTTCTCGGCCGAGGCGCTGCACACCCGGATCCTCGACGCGGACGCCCGCGTGGTGATCACCGCCGACGGCGGCTACCGGCGGGGCGCCCCGAGCGCCCTGAAGCCCACCGTCGACGAGGCGCTCGCCAAGGGCAGCGGGGACGTCGTCCGGAACGTGCTGGTGGTCCGGCGGACCGGCCAGGAGGTGCCGTGGACCGAGGGCCGCGACGTGTGGTGGCACGACGCCGTCGACGGCGCGTCCGACGCGCACGAGCCGGTCGCGGTCGAGGCGGAGCACCCGCTGTTCATCCTCTACACCTCGGGCACCACCGGGAAGCCGAAGGGCATCTTCCACACCACCGGCGGCTACCTGACCCAGGCGGCGTGGACGCACCTCAACGTCTTCGACCTCAAGCCCGAGACCGACGTCTACTGGTGCACCGCCGACGTCGGCTGGGTCACCGGGCACACCTACGTCGTCTACGGGCCGCTGGTCAACGGCGCGACCCAGGTCATCTACGAGGGCACCCCGGACACCCCGCACCGCGGCCGGTGGTGGGAGATCGTGCAGAAGTACGGGGTGTCGATCCTCTACACCGCGCCGACCGCCATCCGGACCTGCATGAAGTGGGGCGAGGACGTCCCGGGCCAGTTCGACCTGTCGAGCCTGCGGGTGCTGGGGTCGGTCGGCGAACCGATCAACCCGGAGGCCTGGACCTGGTACCGCCGGGTCATCGGCGGCGACCGGACGCCGGTGGTCGACACCTGGTGGCAGACCGAGACCGGCGCGATCATGATCAGCCCGGTGCCGGGGGTCACCGTCGCCAAGCCGGGCTCCGCCCAGACCCCGCTGCCGGGCATCGCCGCCGACGTCATCGACGACGACGCCCACCCGGTCCCGAACGGCTCGGGCGG
The DNA here is from genome assembly GCF_022346185.1 of Cellulomonas sp. ACRRI. Lineage (GTDB taxonomy): Bacteria > Actinomycetota > Actinomycetes > Actinomycetales > Cellulomonadaceae > Cellulomonas. The sequence continues at coordinate 18,776 of NZ_JAKRMS010000041.1, forward strand.
GTACCTCGTGCTCACCGAGCCGTGGCCGGCCATGCTCCGCGGCATCTGGGGCGACGAGCAGCGGTTCCGGGACACCTACTGGGCCCGGTTCCCCGGGATCTACTTCGCCGGCGACGGCGCCAAGAAGGACGAGGACGGCGACATCTGGCTGCTCGGACGGGTGGACGACGTGATGAACGTGTCCGGGCACCGGCTGTCGACCACGGAGATCGAGTCCGCGCTGGTGTCGCACCCGTCGGTCGCGGAGGCCGCCGTCGTCGGGGCGCACGACGACACCACCGGGCAGGCCGTGGTCGCGTTCGTCATCCTGCGGGGCGGCGCCGCCGAGCAGTCCCCCGAGGACACGGCGACCGAGCTGCGGGCGCACGTGGCGCAGCAGATCGGCCCGATCGCCAAGCCGCGCACGATCCTCGTGGTGCCGGAGCTGCCGAAGACCCGGTCCGGCAAGATCATGCGCCGGCTGCTGCGGGACGTCGCCGAGCACCGGCAGGTGGGCGACGCGACCACCCTGGCCGACTCGTCGGTGATGGACCTGATCCAGCAGGGCCTGGCGGCACCGAAGGGCTGACCTGCCGCGCCGGCCGTAGACTCGGCGCGTGCCCCGCTGACGTGCGGGGCACGCGTCGGTCCGCCGCCGCCCGACCGGGTGGGGCCGGCCGACGGGGACCGAGCAGCAGGGGGCGTCAGTGACCGGGTGGGACCTCACCGCGCGTCGCGCCGTCGACCTGCGCCGGGTCGCCAGCGCGCTCTGTCGCTGAGCACCCGCCTCCGTCCCCCCTCGCCCGCGTCGCGCGGGCCTCCTCCCACCCCACGGGCGCGCCCTGACGCGCGCCCGCGAAAGGCTGCTGCATGTCCTCCACCGCCCCTGCGGTGCGGGAGCGCTCGCGCGTCCGCACCCTGCTCGGCACCTTCGGCTTCCAGATCATCGCGGCGCTCGTGCTGGGCGTCGCGCTCGGCTGGGTCGCGCTCGCGATGGGACCCGTGAACGCGGGCACCGACGCGGAGTCGCCGAACTGGCTCACCAGCACGCTCGACACCGTCGGCTCGTCGTTCGTCACGCTGCTGCGCGCGATCGTCCCGCCGCTGATCTTCGCCGCGATCGTCGCCTCGGTCGCCAACCTGCAGAACGTCGCCAACGGCGCGCGCCTGGCCTGGCGCACCCTGCTGTGGTTCGCCATCACCGCGCTGATCTCCGTGGTCATCGGCATCGGCCTCGGCCTGGTGCTGCAGCCCGGCAACCACACCACGATCAGCCTGGACGACGCGAAGGAGCCCGGCCGCACCGGCTCCTGGACCGACTTCCTCGACGGCCTGATCCCGGGCAACCCGCTCGGCCTCGGCGCGAGCACCACCGCGGCGGAGGACGGCTCGCTCAGCACGTCCGTCAGCTTCAACGTCCTGCAGATCGTCGTCATCGCGATCGTCGTCGGCATCGCGGTGCTCCGCACCGGGTCGAAGGCGCAGCCGTTCCTCACGTTCGTCCGGTCCGCGCTGGCCGTGATCCAGAAGGTGCTGTGGTGGATCATCCGCCTGGCGCCGCTCGGCACGCTCGGCCTGGTCGGCAACGCGGTCGCGTCGTACGGCTGGGACTCGCTGGCGTCGCTCGGCCGGTTCGCGATCGCCGTCTACGTCGGCCTCGCGCTGGTGCTGTTCGTGGTCTACCCGGTGATCCTGCGCGCGAACGGCCTCGGCGTGGCCCGGTGGTTCCGCGGCGCGTGGCCGGCGATCCAGCTGGCGTTCGTGTCCCGGTCGTCGATCGGGACGCTGCCCGTGACGCAGCGCGTGACCGAGCGGAACCTCGGCGTGCCGTCGGAGTACGCGTCGTTCGCCGTGCCGCTCGCCGCCACGACCAAGATGGACGGCTGCGCGTCGATCTACCCGGCGATCTCCGCGATCTTCGTCGCGCAGATCTTCGGCATCGACCTGTCGGTGCTCGACTACGTGCTGATCGCGTTCGTGTCGGTCGTCGGCTCCGCGGCGACCGCCGGCCTCACCGGCGCGATCGTGATGCTCACGCTGACGCTGTCGACCCTCGGGCTGCCGCTGGCGGGCGTGGGCCTGCTGCTCGCGATCGACCCGATCCTCGACATGGGCCGCACGGCGGTGAACGTCGCCGGGCAGACGCTGGTGCCGACGATCGTCGCGAAGCGCGAGGGCATCCTCGACCGCGCCCAGTACGACACCGCCCAGGCGGAGGACCTGTTCACGGACGACGAGCCGGAGGCCGAGCCGGCCCCGGCCCGCTCCCCGGAGCCCGCCGCCGCCCGCTGAGGCGGACCGTCCGTCGCCCCAAACCCGCCGAGATAGGACCGTCGCGCCGAGATAGGACGCCCGACGGCCCTATCTCGGCGGGGACGTCCTATCTCGGCGCAGCGGGGCGCTCGGCGCAGCAGCCGGCCCGCCGCTCTCGGCGCAGCAGCCGGCCCGCCGGGTCAGCGCGCGGGGTGCGTGAGCAGCCCCGTGCGGGCGACCTCGCCCAGCCAGTGCGCGCTGGGCTTCGGGGTGCGCTCGAACGTGTCGCGGTCCCAGCCGATGAGGCCGAAGGTCGGCGCGTAGGAGCCCCACTCGTAGTTGTCGAGCGCCGACCAGTGCAGGTAGCCGCGCACGTCGATGCCGTCGGCCATGGCCTCGTGGACGCCGACCAGCGCGTCGTGGGTGTAGTCGATCCGGCGGGCGTCGTCCTGGGTGGCGATGCCGTTCTCGGTCACCACGATCGGCACCCCGCCGGTGCGCTCCCAGGCGTTGCGGATGCCGATGCCGATCGCGGGCGGGAAGTACTCCCACCCCGTGAGCGTGGTCTCGGCGCCCTCGGGGACCGGCAGCGGGTTGCCCTGCGGGTCGATGAAGGTGCGCAGGTAGCCCTGCACGCCGATCCAGTCGTCGCCCTTGGCGGCATCCAGGAAGATGTCCTCCCGCGGGTAGCCGTAGGCCTTCGTGGCCTCCTCGGCGCCGGGCGCCGCGTGGTACGCCTGGGTCGCCACCGACCAGCCCGACTTCACCTGCGGGAGCTGGGCCAGCACCCCGCGCGACCGGCGGTGCGCCTCGATCAGCGCGTCGGTGATCTGCGGGTCCGGCGCGGGCAGCCGCGAGGCGGTCATCTCGGTGCCCTCCTCGCCGCGGGTCATCGCGACCATGTTGGGCTCGTTGATGGTGCACACCCACTCGACGTCGTCGCCGAGGACGGGCAGCGCGATCTCGGTGAACCGCTCGAACAGCGCCGGGGCGTCCGGGTTCCGCCAGCCGCCGCGCTGGGCGAACCAGCGCGGGTGCGTGAAGTGGTGCAGCGTCACGGACGGCGTGAGGCCGTGCTCGCGGCAGGTGTCGACCATGCGGCGGTAGTGCGCGAGCTGCGCCTTCGACACGAACCCCGGCTCCGGCTCGATCCGGGCCCACTCGATGCTGAACCGGTACGAGTTGAAGCCCAGCGAGGCGAGCAGCGCGATGTCCTCGGGGTACCGGTGGTACGAGTCGGCGGCGTCGCCGGACGGCTCGGCCAGGTCGGTGCCCGGCGCGTGCTCGCGCACCCACCAGTCGGAGTTGACGTTGTTCCCCTCGACCTGGTGCGCGGCGGTGGAGGCACCCCAGAGGAAGCCCTCGGGGAACTGGCGGCTGACGGACATGCGGGTCCTTCCGGTGGTGCGGGTGGTTCGGGGGCGCGGCGGGGAGTGCCCGGCGCGCCCGGGGTCACTTGAGGCCGACGGTGGCGATGCCCTGCACGAAGTACCGCTGCAGCGCGACGAACAGCAGCAGGATCGGCGTGATGACGAGCACCGCGCCGGCCAGCAGCAGGCCGTAGTCGGTCGCCTGCTGCCCGGTGGAGTACAGGGACAGCGCGACGGGCAGCGTGTACATGTCCTGGCTCTGCGCCGCGACGAGCGGCCACAGGAAGTTGTTCCACGAGCCGAGGAACGTGAGGATGCCGAGCGTCGCGAGCGGGGGGCCGCACAGCGGCATGACCACCCGCGCGAAGATGCGCAGCTCGCCGGCGCCGTCGATCCGCGCGGCCTCCATCAGCGGCTCGGGGATGCCGAGCATGAACTGCCGCATGAGGAAGACGCCGAGCGGCTGGGTCAGGAACGGCAGGATCAGCGCCGGGTACGTGTTGAGCAGGCCCAGGGAGGTGACCTGCACGAACAGCGGCACGAACGTCACGACGCCCGGGACCATCAGCATGATCATCACGAGCGCGAACAGCGCCTTCTTGCCCGGGAAGTCCATCTTGGCCAGCGCGTAGCCGACCATCGAGCAGAACAGCAGGTTGCCCAGGACGGTGACGACGGCGACGATCACCGAGTTGGTGAAGAACTGGCCGAAGTTCAGGTCCGTGAACCACCGCCCGAAGTTGTCGAACGTGGGGTCCTGCGGCCAGATGGTCGGCGGCTTGGTGAGGATCTCGCGCTGCGTCTTGACCGACCCCAGCACCATCCAGACGAACGGCAGCAGCCAGAGCAGCACGCCGACGACGAGGACCGTGTAGGTGAGCGCGCGGCCGGTGGGCAGCCGGCGGCGGCGCGGGGACGGGGCGGGCTGCGCGAGCCGGTCGACGGCCGGGTGCGGCGACGGCGGGGTGATGGTGGACATCTGCGGCTCTCCCGTCAGTCCTGCGACCGCAGCAGCCGGAACTGCAGCAGGCTCAGCAGCGCGATGGCCAGGAACAGCACGTAGGACGCCGCGGAGGCGAACCCGTACTTGCCGAAGCCGAACTGCTCGAACGTGTAGAAGGCGGTCGACAGCGTGGAGTCGAGCGGCCCGCCCTGCGTCATCACGAACGCCTCCTCGAAGAACTGCAGGTAGCCGACCGAGATGAGCACGGCGCCGAGCAGCAGCGTCGGGCGCAGCAGCGGCAGCGTCACGCTGCGGAACCGGCGCCACGGGGACGCGCCGTCCATGACCGCGGCCTCCTGGACCTCGGCCGGCACGGACTGCAGGCCGGCCAGGAAGATCACCATGAGCGTGCCGACGTTCCGCCAGACGGCCATGAGGATCAGCGACGGCAGGGCCCACGTCGTCGAGCTGAGCCAGTTCGGCCCCTCGATCCCGACCCAGCCGAGCGCCGTGTTGAGCAGCCCGTCGGGCTGCAGGATGTACCGCCACACCACCGACACCGCGACGATGCTGGTCACGACCGGGGCGTAGAACCCGACGCGGAACGCCGACCGGAACCGGCTGATCCCGGAGTTCAGCGCCACGGCGAGCGCGAGGGCGACGACCATCGTCAGCGGGATGCCGACGACCACGAACGTGCCGGTCACGCTGAGGGACTTGAGGAACCGCGCGTCGCCGAACAGCGCGACGTACTGGTCCAGCCCGACGAAGTTCACCGCGAACGGCGTGCGCACGTCCCGCGAGGTGAAGTCCGTGAACGACATCGCGAACGACGACACCAGCGGCACGAGCATGAAGAACCCGAACACCAGGACGAACGGCAGCGCGAACATCCACGCGACCATCCCCTGGCGCCGGCGGCGCGCGGCGGCGGGCCCCCGGGCGGGGACCGCCGCCCGGCCGGATCGCGCGGACCCGGCCGGACGGGGTGCGGCTGTGGTGGTCATGGCGGTCAGCCCACGCCGATCGACGTCGCCTGCTGCTGCAGCTCTGCGAGGGCGTCCTCGGGCGCCTCGCCGCTGACGGTCATCCGCTCGAGCACGGAGTCGGCGGCCGCGCCGACCTGCACCCACGCGGTGTTCACCGGCGGGGCCTGGGTGTCCTCGAGCTGCTCGCCGAACACGGCCAGCTTCTGGTCGTCGGCCAGCGACGGGTCGTCCCACGCGGACTGCTGCGACGGCAGGTCGCCGGTCACGTCGTACCACTGCACCTGCACGTCGGGCTGGGTCAGCCAGTCGACGAGCTTCCACGCGGCGTCGGCGTTGTCCGAGTCCTGGAAGACCACCAGGTTGGAGCCGCCCGCGAACGAGGTCGACGACTCGCCGGCCGGGATGCGCGCGGTGGCGTACTTGTCCTCGAAGCCCTCGCCGCCGAGCGTGGCGAGCTGGCCCATCATGAACGGGCCGTCGATGAGCATCGGGGTCGTGCCGGCGACGAACTCGGCCTCCTGGGCGCCCGCGCTGCGGTCGGCGGAGGCGTTCGCGATGCCGTCCGCGAAGAACGACGTGTAGTACTCGTAGGCCTCGACCATCTCCGGGGTGTCGAGCGTCCACTCGGTCTGGTCGTCGTTCATCAGGCTCGCGCCGTTCGACCACGGCGCCCACAGCGAGCCCTGGAACGAGTCGTTGCCCGCGGACTGCAGCCGGATGCCGTAGTCGGCGCCCGCCTTGGCCTGCATGTCGGCGGCCATCTGCTTGAGGTCCTCCTGGGTGGCGGGCGCCTCGGTCCAGCCCGCCTGCTCGGCGAGGTCGGTCCGGTAGTACAGGACGCGGGTGTCGACGTACCACGGCACGCCGATCGCGGTGCCGTCCAGCTCGGCGGTGCCGAGCGAGCCCTCGAAGATCCCGCTGGTGTCGATGCCGTCCGGGACCGGGGCGAACGCGTCGCCGAACTCGGCCATCCAGGTGGTGCCCATCATCGCGACGTCGGGGGTGGTGCCCGCGGCGATCGCGGTCTGGAACTTGTCGCGCGCGGCGTCCCACGGGATCGGCACGACCTCGATGTCGACGTCCGGGTTGGCGTCGGTGAACTCCTGCACGAAGTCGGGCAGGGCCTCGCCCTCGGCGCCCATCGCCCACACGGTCAGCTCGCCCGAGGCGGCGCCCTCGGACAGGGTCGCGGCGTCGGTGGGGCCGCCGCCGGTGTCGTCGGAGCGGCCGCACGCGGTGAGTGCGGTCAGGGCGAGCGCGGTCACGACGGCGACGCGCGCAGCGGGACGGATCATGGTGCGTTCCTCCTCGAACGGACGGGTGCCCTTGCGGCGGGCGCCTCGCGCTTCTATGCGCTTAGATGGAGTGACATGTTAAGCGCATAGAATGAACCGCGCAAGGGGGGCCGGCTCGAGGCGCCGGAGCCCCTACCATCGTGCGGGGCCCGAGGAGGTGGTGCAGTGCCGCGTCGACCGACCGTCTACGACGTCGCCGAGCGCGCGGGGGTGTCGATCGCGACCGTGTCGTTCACCTTCCGCCAACCCGAGCGGGTCCGCGACTCGACCCGGGCCGCCGTGCTCGTCGCGGCGAGCGAGCTGGGCTACGTGCCCAACGCGAGCGCCCGCGGTCTCGCCCACGGGCGCACCGGCGCGCTCGGCCTGTACTCGTTCGACCTCATGCTCGCGGCGCCGCAGAAGGGCGCCGACGGCGCGCTGCCCGTCGCCACCCCCACCCCGGGCGACGACACCGACCCCGACGCCGACCCCCGCGCCTTCCCCCTGTACGTGGACGAGGTGCAGCGCGGGTTCGAGCTCGAGTGCTGGCAGCGCGGCCAGGCCCTGCTGCTGAGCAGCGGCAGCGGGTCCGGCGCGTCGGTGACCGAGGTCGCCGGCCGCGTCGACGGCCTCGCGGTGTTCCCCGGGCCGACGCCGGTCGGCACGCTCGAGAACGTCGCGCGGCGCATCCCCGTGGTCGCCTTCAGCACGCCCCCGGTCGCCGACGGCCTGCACCACATCGGCGTCGACAACCGTGCCGGGATGCGCGACGTGGTGGACCACCTGGTCCGGGACCACGGCCTGCGGGACCTGGGGTTCGTCGGACGGCTGACCACCCCCGACTACGAGGAGCGGTTCGCCGGGTTCCGGGAGGCGGTCGCCGCCGCCGGGCTGCCCGGGCCCGCGGAGCCGCTCGACCCGACCGACCTCGCCGAGCCGCACCGGTTCGAGGTGCTCGCCGCGCTCGCCGCCGAGGACCGGCTGCCGCGGGCGCTGGTGTGCGCGAGCGACCAGCTCGCCCTCGGCGTGCTCGACCTGCTGGCCGCGCGCGGGGTGCCGGTGCCCGAGCGGGTCGTGGTGACCGGGTTCGACGGCATCCTCGCCGGGCGGCTGGCCCGGCCCTCGCTCACGACCGTGCGGCAGCCGATGGCCGCGATGGGGCGGCTCGCGGTGCAGGTGCTCGTGCGGCACGCCGGGGCGCCCGCGGAAGAGCCGGAGTCGCACCGGCTGCCCGTGCGCGTGGTCCGCCGCGAGTCCTGCGGCTGCCCGCCGCCGGCCTGACGGGGCGCCGGCGACCGGTCGGGCCGGTCAGCGCGCGGCGTGCTCGCGGACGTGGCGGACCAGCGCGGCCGTCGCCGCGGACGGCCGCCGGTCGCGCGGCACCGCGAGCGCCAGCGGCCAGCGCAGCCCGGCCGCCAGCGCGAGGGCCGGCAGGTCGGGTGCGGCGACCGCCGTGAACCGCGGCACGACGGCGACGCCGAGCCCGTGCCGGACGTAGCCCGCGACGGTCCCGATGTCGGCGACCTCGACGGTCACCCGCCGCTCCAGCCCGGCGGCCGCGAACGCCGCGTCCACGACCACCCGGTTGCCGTAGCCGGCCGGCGAGTCGATGAAGTCGAGCCCGGCGAGCTCCGCCAGGTCGACCGGGCGCCCGCCCGGCCGCTCCGCGAGGTCGTGCCCCGGCGGGACGAGCAGGTCCATCGGCGCCGACGCGAGGTCGAGCAGCCGGACACCCGGGGCGGCGCCGCCCGGCACGGACACGAACGCCAGGTCCAGGTGCCGGTCGGCCACCGCGGCGGCCAGGCCCGCGGACCCCGAGGTCGAGGCGCTGAGCCGCAGCGCGACGCCCGGGTGCGAACGGTGGAACGCACCGAGCAGCGCGGGCACGTCGACCAGGCCGACCGACGGCATGGTCCCGACCCGCACCGTGCCGGTCAGCCCGCCCTTCACCAGGTCGACCGCCTCACGGGCGTCGCGGGCGGCGTCGAGCGCGGCCCGGGCGTGCGGGAGCAGGGCCGTCCCCGCGTCGGTCAGGGCGACCCGGCGCGGCCCGCGGGCGAGCAGCGGCGCGCCGACCTCGCGCTCCAGCGCCTGCACCGACGCGGACACGGCGGACTGCACGAGCAGCAGCCGTCCGGCGGCCGCGGTGAACGTGCCCTCCTCGACGACCGCGACGAACGCGGCGAGCTGACGGAGCTCCATCCCGCCACGCTATCGCTGATGTCGATGGCGGCCATCCAGAACCACTGTTGGACGCGATGGGTGGTGTGGGCGCACCGTGGCGGAGCACGCGCACACCGACCGAGAGGACGGCCGCCCGACATGTCCACCCCCACGCTCCCCCGCTCCGCCCGGGCCACCGCGACGACGGCGGCCGACCGCCCCGCACCCGCCGCTCCGCCCGCGCCCTCCGCGTCCGCCGCCCGCCACCGCGCCGGCTTCCGGCTGGTCGCCGCGGCCTTCCTGGCCACGATGGCGTTCTCGACCGTCCCCGCGCCGCTCTACCCGCTGTACCAGGCGGCCGACGGGTTCTCGACCTTCACCGTCACCGTCGTGTTCGCGGCGTACGCGGTGGGCGTCGCGCTCGCCCTGGTGCTGGCCGGGCACGTGTCCGACTGGCTCGGCCGGCGCCGGGTGCTGCTCCCCGCGCTCGCCCTGGAGCTCGCCGCCGCCGCGCTGTTCCTGTCCGGGACGGGCCTGGCGACGCTGCTGGTCGCCCGGTTCGTCAGCGGCCTCGGCGTCGGGATGCTCACCGCCACGGCCACCGCCCACCTCGCGGAGCTGCACGCCGCGCACCGGCCCGGGGACGCCGGGCACCGGCCGCAGGTCGTCGCCGTGGTGGCGAACATCGGCGGCCTGGGCGCCGGGGCGCTCGCCGCGGGCGCGCTCGCGCAGACGGGGGTCGCCCCGCTGCGGCTGTCCTACGCCGTGTTCGCCGGGCTGCTGCTGCTGGGCGTCGTCGGGGTGCTGATCGCACCGGAGACGGTCCGGCGCCCCGCCGCCCGCCCCGCGTACCGGCCGCAGCGCCCGCGCCGGGCGGGCGGGGACCCCGCCGCGCAGCGCCTCGCGTACGCCGCGGCGTTCGCGGCGTTCGCGGTGTTCGGCGTGTTCACGTCGGTGGCCCCGGGCTTCGTCGGCGGCACGCTGCACCACACCTCCCGGCTGCTCGCCGGGCTGGTGGTCTTCGTCGTGTTCGGCGCCGCGGCCGCGGTGCAGGCGGCCACCACCCGCGTGCGACCGGCGACGCGACTGCGCGCGGGCCTCGTCGCGCAGGCGGCCGGCCTGGTCGTGCTGACCGCCGGGATGCTCGCCGCACGGCTCGACGTGTTCCTGGTCGGCGGGCTCGTCACCGGCGCCGGGGCCGGGCTGCTGTTCGCGGCCGCGTCGGGCACGGTGGCGGCCCTCGCGGCGCCGCACCAGCGGGGCGAGGCCCTGGCGGGGCTGTTCCTGGTGGCGTACCTCGGGCTCAGCGTGCCCGCGATGGGCCTCGGCCTGCTGGCGCGGGTCCTCCCGCAGGCGACGGCGATGGCGCTGCTGGCCGGCGCGCTGCTCGTGCTGCTCGCCGCGCTCGCCGCGTCGGCCCACCGCGCCGGCACGCCCCGCCACCCCTGACGCCAGCTCCGGCGCTACCTGGGCGTCTGACGCGCCGCGCGGTTGGCGCCGACCGTGCTCGCGCTGGGCCCGTACCCGACCAGCTGCACCCGCGGGTCCGCGACGACGCGGGTGCCGTCCATGACGATCCCGCCGCCCGTCCCGCGCAGGCCGAGCGGGCGCAGGTGGTCGAGCGCCGCGCGGAACCCGGTCGCCCACAGCACCGCGTCCGCCGTCACGTGCGCCGGTCCGGTGACCCAGCCGTCGGCGAGCGGGCCGGCCGCGGCGGCCGCGTCCCACTCGGCCCCGTCCGGCACCAGCCGGGCGAACATCGGCCGCGCGACCAGGACGCCGCGCGCGATGCCGTCGCGGTACTGGTCGGTGAGCGGCAGGCCCGTGGCCGCGACGATGCTCTGCGGGGGCAGCCCGGCGCGCGTCCGCTCGTCGACCCGGGCGACCGCCTCGCGCCCGAGCTCCGGGGTGAACGAGGCGTCCCGCCAGTCCGGCGGGCGGCGGGTGACCCAGGTGGTGGACGCCGCGACGGGGTGGATCGCGAGCAGGTGCTGCACGGCGGAGATGCCGCCGCCGACCACGAGCACCCGGCGCCCGGCGAACTCCTCGGGCGACCGGTAGTCGTGGGTGTGCCGCTGGATCCCGCCGAACGACCCCGCGCCCGGGTAGGTCGGCCAGAACGGCCGGGTCCAGGTGCCGGTGGCGTTCACGAGGGCGCGGGTGTGCCAGGTGCGGCGCACCCGGCGCCGCGCCGTCGACGCCTCCGCCCGGCGGCCTCCGGCGCCGCCGCCGAGCCCGTCGTCCGGGTCGGGCGCCGGGACCGGGACGCGCTCGGTCTCCTCGGTCTCGACGGCCAGCAGGCGCTGCGGGCCGCCCACGTCGCGGACCCGGCGCACCTCGACGGGCCGGCGGACGGCCAGGCCGAGGTCGCGCTCGTAGGAGCCGAAGTACCGGGTCAGGGCGCGGCTCGCGGGCTCGTCGGCGTCGAAGGCCGGCACCGGCCGGCCGGGCAGCTCGTACACGCCGTTGACCGTGCGCATGGTGAGGCCGGGCCAGCGCTCGCGCCACGCCCCGCCGGGCCCGGCGGCCGCGTCCAGCACCACGTAGGTCGGAGGCCCGCCGTCGGTGCTGCCGCGCCCGCCGTCGGCGGCGCCGGCGGACGTGGGCGACGCCGGCACGAACCCCGAGCGCGCCAGGTGCGCCGCCACGGCGAGCCCGGCCTGCCCGGCGCCGACGACCACGACGTCCGCCAGGGCGGCGTTCGGGATCTGGTCGGGCATGCCTGGTCCAACGCGGTGCCGTCGCCGGTCGTTCCCCGGCCGGACGTCACGGGCCCGAGCTCGTCGGTCGCGCCGGAGTTCGGCGGTTGCGCACGGGGCTCGGGGGCGGGACGGGCGAAC
>NZ_JAKRMS010000042.1 GCF_022346185.1 Cellulomonas sp. ACRRI
GCGGCGTGCGGGTGGCCGAGAGTGCATCAGGGGGGGGGCCGGGGTGGAATCTCGGCGCGGGAGGGTCGCGGGCGGGAGACTGGGGCGCAGCGGGCCCGCAGCGGAGCGGCCCCGCGGGTCGACGCCGGGGGTGGGCATGCTGCTCGAGGACAGGATCGCGGTCGTGTACGGCGCAGCCGGGGCGGTGGGCGGCGCGGCCGCCCGGACGTTTGCCGCGGAGGGCGCGCACGTGGTGCTCGTCGGCCGTCGGCGCGACCCGCTCGACGTGGTCGCCACCGGCATCCAGCGGTCCGGCGGACGCGCCGAGGTCGCCGTGGTCGACGCGGCCGACCCCGAGGCGGTGGACGCGCACGTCGGCGCGGTGGTCGCCGAGCACGGCCGGCTGGACGTCAGCCTCAACGCCACGAGCCTGCGCGGCGACCTGCAGGGGACCCCGCTGCGCGAGATGCCGGTCGACGACTTCCTGCTGCCCGCGATGACCGGGCTGCGCTCGCAGTTCTGCACCGCCACCGCGGCCGCCCGGCGGATGACCGAGGCGGGCTCCGGGGCCATCCTCACGCTGTCCACCTCGGCGGCCGCGCTCGCCGGCCGCGACCGGCGGTTCCACGCCACCGGCGGGTTCGGCGTGGCGTGCGCGGCGGTCGAGGAGCTGACCCGGTCGCTCGCGGGCGAGGTCGGCCGGCACGGCGTGCGCGTGGTGTGCCTGCGCCCGGACGCGCTGCCGGAGACGTGGGGCGAGCGGACCCCGGCGGTGCGGGACGCCGAGCGGTTCATGACCGAGGGCACCGCGCTCGACCGGATGCCGACGCTGCAGCAGGTCGCGGACGCCGCGGCGTTCGCGGCGTCCGACCGCGCGGGCGCGGTCACCGGGGCGATCCTCGACCTGACGTGCGGCTCGGTCATGCAGCGGTGAGGCGCCCGCCCGCACCGCGCCGACCCGGCCGCCGGGGTCGGCCGCCGGGGTCGGCCGCCGGGGTCGGCCGCCGGGGTCGGCCGCCGGGGTCGGCCGCCGGGGTCGGCCGCCGGGGTCGGCCGCCGGGGCGACGGCGTAGCGTCGGGGGATGGGTCTCGAGCCGTTCGCGGACCGGGCGGAGGCGGGCGCCGCGCTCGCGGGGCGGCTCGCGGCCTGGGCCGGCCGGCCCGGCGTCGTGGTGCTCGCGCTCCCCCGCGGCGGCGTCCCCGTCGCCGTGCCCGTGGCCGAGGCGCTGGGGGCCCCGCTCGACGTGCTCGTGGTCCGCAAGCTCGGCCTGCCGCGGCAGCCGGAGCTCGCGATGGGTGCGCTCGCCGGGCTGGGCGGCCAGGTGGTGGAGGTGCTGCACCCGCCGGTCCTCCGCGCGGCGCAGGTGCCTCGCGAGGACCTGGACGCGGTGCGGGCCGCGGAGCTCGCCGAGCTGCGCCGCCGGGAGGGCGCGTTCCGCCGGGACCTGCCCGCGCTGCCCGTGACCGGCCGGACGGTCGTGGTCGTGGACGACGGCGCGGCGACCGGGTCGACCGTCCGGGCGGCGGTGGCCGCGCTGCGCCGGAGCGGCGCGGACCGGGTCGTGGTGGCGCTGCCGGTGTGCCCGCCGGACACGGCCGCGGCGCTCGCCGCCACGGCCGACGAGCTGATCTGCCTGCGGGTGCCGCGGCTGTTCCACGCGGTCGGGCTGGAGTACGCCGACTTCGCGCCGCCGGCCGACGCCGACGTGGCCGCGCTGCTCCGCGCCGCCCGGGCGCGGCGGCCCGGGGGGCGGCCGCCGGGACGGCCGGTGCCCGACCGCCCGGCCCCGGAGGACCGGCCTAGCTGAACCCGATCGCCCGCTGGGCGACCCGGTACGCGAGCACCGACACCCGGCGCCCGGCGGGTCCGGGCAGGTTGGAGATCTGCCCGAGCACCGACCAGCGCACCTTGCGGTACAGCCACGGGTCCTGCGCCCGGAGCTCGGACCACAGCCGGTCCTTCTCCGCCAGGTGCCGGCGCGTGCCCGCGCGGATGAGCAGGATCGAGGACACGGCGCAGATGATCTCGACGTAGTGCAGCCGGTAGGCCCGCAGCCGCCGGTCGGCGACCCGCACCCGGGACAGGTGCTCGAGCATGAGCCGGTTGACCCGCAGCTGCTGGTCGATGCGCCGGATCATCACGGCCTCCTGCACCGACTGGTCCGAGCGCCCGATGAAGTACCGGTACAGGTCGACGTCCAGGTAGTACAGCGTCGACACGTGCGCGAGCGGCACCAGGGCGTACAGGTTGTCCACGTAGAAGGTGTGCTCGGGCAGCACCAGCCCGGCCTCGCGCAGCACGGCGGTCCGGTACGTGAGCGCGTGCATCATCAGGTACTGCCGCTTGGCGAACCGCCGGGTCTGCCCCCAGTGCAGCACCCGCCCCGCGGGCAGCGCGCCCTGGTAGCGCACGACGGTCTTGGTGCGCTTGCCGACCTTCTCGTAGACGAAGTTCGACACCAGCAGGTCGACCGGTCGGCCGGCGTCGAGGAACCCCCGCAGGGTGGCCAGCACCGACGCGAGCGCCGGGCCGTCCAGCCAGTCGTCCGCGTCCACGACCTTGAGGTACGCGCCGCGCGCCTCGGCCAGCCCGGCGTTGATCGCCGAGCCGTGGCCGCCGTTCGGCTTCGAGATCAGCCGGACGACGCCGGGGTGCGCCGCCTCGTACGAGCGGGCGAGCACCGCGGTCCCGTCCGTCGAGCCGTCGTCCACGACCAGCACCTCCACGCCGTCGGACCCCACGAGGGAGTCGAGGGCGCGCGCGAGGTACGGCTCCGCGTTGTACGCGGGGACGACGACGGTCAGGACCGGGGTGCTCACGCCGAGCGCACCTCCGTGGCGTCCGCGGCGGCGGCCGGGGCCGCGTCCTCCGGGACCTGCTTGAAGATGACCTTGAAGATCGGGAAGAACACCCAGAACGAGATCGCCGCGTTGATGATCATCGTGACGAAGTCGGCCAGCGTCTCCCCGGTGCCGCCCAGGCCCCAGGTGTCGATGAACAGGTCGTAGATCGGCGCCTTGTACAGGCCCTGCAGCGCGGCCGCGGCGATCGTGATGATCACGTACGCGATGGCGTACCAGGTCGCCGCCTTGGCGACCGACGAGTTCGACTTGAAGGTGATGTTGCGCTGGGCGAAGAAGTTGATCACCTGCGCGATGAGCAGGGTGATCTGCACGGCCAGGAAGTATGCCAGGCCGCCGCCGCCGCCCGGGAGGGCACCCTCGGCGTAGTCGAAGACGAAGTACTGCGAGCCGTCCGGGTTGGAGCCGATCGGCCAGACCTGGAACGAGGTGTCGACCAGCGAGGTCATGCCGAACAGCCACTTGATGAGCGGCATGAGCGCGAGCTGCAGCACGGTGATGCCGTTGCTCAGCACGAGGAAGACGACGAACTGGGCGACGCCCGGCCGCTTGGTGGCGAACCGGCCCCAGGCGTCCTTGAGACGGGTGAACATACGAGCGGGTCTCTCTTCCAGGAGGTCAGGCGTCGCCGCGCAGCTGGCGCGCGGTCTCGCGGTTGGCGCGGCGGTTGCGGGCGAACCCGCGGATCGTGGCGCCGGCGCCGGAGAAGAAGTGGCCGTTGACGATGCGGACGAGGCCGTCCACCATCTCGGCGCTGACCATGCCGCCTGTCATCTTCCCGATGGCGCGGAACGGCATGTTGAGCAGGAACAGGATGTTGAGGTCGGGCTTGCCCTTGCGGTCCGCGCGGTCGCGCAGCAGCGCGAGCACCCGGTACGCGAGCCGGGCCAGCGGGCTGCGCGCGGTCTGCATCCGGCCGAGCGCGTCGTTGACCCCGAGCGGGCCGGACCAGGCCGCCGGCGGGACGGGCCGGCCGAGCAGGGCCGCGAAGTCGGCGTCGGGCACGTGCCGGACGTCGCCGGTGCGGTACCGGACCGGGGCCGGGTCGTCGGCCGCGGGCTCGGCGGTCCCCGCCACCTCGACCGTGGCCTTCTCGGTCAGGTCGGCGACGTTCGCGCCGGCGAGCACGGTCCAGGTGCCGCGCTCGACCTGCCACGACCCCGACCCCACGTCCCAGTGCCGGAACGCCACGTCGCCCAGCGGGACGGTCACGGTCGCCGACTCGCCCGGGGCGAGCTCGACCCGGGCGAACCCGGCGAGCGTGCGGTCCGGCCGGTGCACGCCGGGGGTCTCGCGGCGCACGTAGACCTGCACGACGTCCGCGCCGGCGGCGGCGCCCGTGTTGGTCACGGTCACCGTGGCGGCGTCGGCCGTCGCGGTCAGCCCCGAGTACGCGAAGGTGGTGTAGGACAGCCCGAAGCCGAACGGGAACGTCACCGGCACACCGGCGGTCGTGTAGTACCGGTAGCCGACGAACAGGCCCTCGCGGTACTCGGCGGTCCGCTGCTGCCCCGGGAACGTGTCCGCGGTCGGGGTGTCGGACAGCCGCACCGGCACGGTCTCCGCGAGCCGCCCGGCCGGGTTCGCCGCGCCGGTGAGCACGTCGAGCAGCGCCCCCGCGCCGGCCTGGCCCGACAGGTAGCCGTGCACCAGCGCCTGCGCCGAGGCGAGCCACGGCATCTCGACCACGCCACCGGCGGAGAGCAGGACGACCGTGCGCGGGTTCGCGGCCGCGACCGCCTCGAGCAGCTCGGTCTGCGCGGCGTGCAGCGCGAGGGTGGACCGGTCCAGGCCCTCGGACTCGGCGATCTCGTCCAGGCCGAGGAACAGCAGGGCGACGTCGGCGCCCCGGGCCGCCTCGACGGCCTCGGCCCGGAGCGCGGCATCGGGGCTGCCGTTGCGCTGGAACCCGGCCGCGAACGCGGTCATCCGCAGCCCGGAGTCGCCGATCGCGTCCAGGACCGAGTCCAGGCGGGTCGGGTTCACGGCCGAGGAGCCGGCGCCCTGGTAGCGGGGGGTGCGCGCGAAGTCGCCGATCACGGCGACCCGGGTCCCGGCGGCCAGCGGCAGGATCGCGCCCTCGTTCTTCAGCAGCACGGCCGAGCGGGCTGCGACCCGGCGGGCCAGCGCGTGGTGCGCGGCCTCGTCGACGACCGGGGCCGTCCCGGGCTCGCGGGCGTCGGCCACCAGCCGCAGCACCTCGGCGGCGCGCGCGTCCAGGTCGGCCTCGGCCAGCCGGCCGTCCCGCACGGCCGCCACGAGCTGCCGCGCCGAGTCCAGCCCCGCGGCCGGCATCTCGAGCGTGCCGCCGGCGGCCGCGGCCGCCACGATGTCGTTCGAGCCGCCCCAGTCGGAGATCACCGCCCCGTCGAAGCCCCACTCGTCCCGCAGCACCTGCTGCAGCAGGAACGGGTCCTCGTGGGCGTACGTGCCGTTGACCCGGTTGTAGGCCGACATGATCGTCCGCGGCCGGGCGGTCTCGACGACGATCCCGAACGCGGTCAGGTAGATCTCCCGCAGCGTCCGCTCGTCGACCACGGAGTCCGACGCCATCCGGCGCAGCTCCTGGGAGTTCGCGGCGTAGTGCTTCGGGCAGGCCGCCACCCCGGCGGACTGGATGCCGCGCACGTACCCGGCGGCCATCCGCCCGGCCAGCAGCGGGTCCTCGGAGAAGTACTCGAAGTTGCGCCCGCCCAGCGGGGAGCGCTTGATGTTCAGGCCCGGGCCCAGCAGCACGTCGACGTCCTGCGCCGCGGCCTCGGCGCCGAGCGCCCGCCCGACCTCCTCGGCCAGCTCCGGGTCCCAGGTGTTCGCGACGGCCGCGGCGGTCGGGAAGCAGGTCGCGGGCTGCGACTCGGCGATGCCGAGGTGGTCCGCGGCGCCGGTCTGCTTGCGCACGCCGTGCGGGCCGTCCGCCAGCCAGAGCGAGCGCACCCCGTGCCGCGGCAGGTCGTGGGTCTCCCAGACCGTCTTGCCGGTCAGCAGGGCGGCCTTCTCCAGCAGGGTCAGGTTCTCGATCATGACGTCCTCGACGGTGGTGCGGCGTGGCGGTGGTCCGGGGATCCGGGGGGCGCGGCCCCGGCCGCCGGGCCGGCAGTGGTGGGCACTGCCGACCCGGCGGGGCGTCTGCGCGGGTCAGTGCCCCGCGGAGACCGGCTCGGCGTCGCCCTGCGGCGCAGCCGGCTCGGCGGTCTTCCGGTGCCGGAGGACGCGCCGGGTCACCAGGAGCGCACCGGCCACCACGAGCAGGCCGACGAGGATCGACGCGCCGATCTGGAGGTAGACCCAGGTGGGCGGCGTGTAGGAGACCGTGGCCCCCGGTGCCAGCCCGTTCATCGCGTTGGAGTTCGCGACCGTGAACAGGATGTTGTGGGTCGCCTCGCGGATGTCCGACACCGCCTTGGCCGAGGAGGTGTCCCCGAACGACTTCGACGGCTGGAAGGTGAGCGTCAGGTCGGTGCCCGCGCTGATCGACTGGTTCGGGTTCATGTACGGGTAGAGGTTGAAGTCCGAGATGGCGAAGCCCTCGAAGCCCCACTCCCCGCGCAGCACGTCCGTCATCAGCGCCTCGGAGCCGCCGGCCCAGGTCGCGCCGATACGGTTGAACGAGCTCATGATCGCGGTCGCGCCGACCGTGGTCGTCTCGATCGTGCCCTCGTCGTCGGCGAGGTACGGGACCTCCATCGAGATGTTCTTGACGGCCATCTCGAACGGCTTGAGGTAGAGCTCGCGGATCGTCTGCTCGGTCGCCCAGGTGGCGATGCCGTTGTTGACCCGGTTGGTCTCCTGGTCGTTCAGCGCGAAGTGCTTGAGCGTGGTGTAGACGCCCTTCTCCGCCGCGCCGTTGGCGACCGAGGTCATCATCAGGCCGGACAGGAACGGGTCCTCCGAGTAGTACTCGAAGTTGCGGCCCGCGAACGGCGAGCGGTGCAGGTTGGCCGCCGGGGCGTACCAGCCGTTGATGTCCTTGAACATCGCCTCGTTGCCGAGCATCTCGCCCATCGCGCGGCCCAGGTCCACGTCCCAGGTCTGCGCGATGAGGAACTCGGACGGGTAGGCCACGCCGTTGATCGACGAGTTGATGAAGGACGAGAAGCCGGCCGGGCCGTCGGGCTCGGTGGTCTGCGGCTTGCCGATCGAGCCGATCGCGGCGGTCTGGTAGGCGCCGTTCAGCAGCATGTCGGTCATGTCGCCGACGCTCAGCGAGTCGAGCAGCTCGTCCCACTGCGGGTCGTCCTTGGGCACGCCGCGCAGGTCGATGAGCGACAGGTCGGTGCTCGCACCGGTCGTCGGCATGTCGCCGTCGAAGGCGTCCGCCTGGGCGTCGACGTCCCAGGCGGCGAAGCCCTCGGCGACGGCGTCGCTCGCGACCAGCTGGTCACCGGTCGGCGCGGTCGGGAAGGTGCCGGCGAAGTCCGCGCGGGACATCGGCACGATCGTGCCGTCCCCCGGCTCGGTGCTGAACTGCGCCGAGACGTCGTCGAACTGGTTGGTGACCTCGGCGAGGTCCGTGGAGCGGTGGTTCTCGCCGGAGTACACGACGTCGGAGTCGACGGTGTAGGTGATCGGCTCGGTGCCGGCGGCGACGGTGTGCGAGTCGGTGCGGACCGAGATCGCGTAGTCGCCGGCCTCGAGGACGTACGCCTGCTCGCCCGCGTAGTCGTAGGACGCCATGTCCTCGACCGGCAGCTCGAGGGTCACGGACTCGCTGGCGCCCGGCTCGATGACGCCGGTCTTGGCGAAGTCGCCGAGGACGACCTCGGACTTCTCGATGCCGCCCGGGGTGTAGGGCGCGGTGTAGTACAGCTCGACGACGTCCTTGCCCGCGACGGTCCCGGTGTTGGTGACGTCGACGGTCACGGCGATGGTGCCGTCCACCTCGCCCGCCTGGGTGCCGGTGACGGTCCAGGCGAAGTCGGTGTACGACAGGCCGTAGCCGAACGGGTAGACGACGGCCTCGTCGTAGTCGAGGAAGCCCTCGGCCGCGGCGGTCTCGTAGTACCGGTAGCCGACGTAGATGCCCTCGGCGTAGTTCACGAACGGCGCCTCGTCCGTGACGGTCGCGTTCGACGTCGCGGTCTCGACCGCGGACACCGGGTACGACACCGACAGCCCGTCGTAGAGGAACCCGCCGAAGTTGACGAAGGTGGGGTCGGCGGTGAAGTCCGCGGCCCACAGGTCGGCGGTCCGGCCGGACGGGTTGACCTCGCCGGACAGGATGGTGCCGACGGCGTTGAGGCCGGTGGCGCCCGGGGAGCCGGCGAGCAGGATCGCGTCGACCCCGGTGTCCGCCTGCAGGTCGCCCATCTCGATGGTGGTCGAGGAGTTCACGACCACCACGACGGTGTCGAAGTTCGCCTTCGCGAGCTCGATCAGGTCCTTCTCGTCCTTGTTCAGCTCCAGCTGGTGCTGGCCGGGCTCCGCGTTGTCGTCCCAGTCGGACATGTCGCGGGTCAGGTCGCCGCCCTCGCCGCCGGGGCGGCCGATGTAGATGACGGCCGCGTCGGAGTACTCGGCGAAGGAGGAGGACTGCGCCTCGTAGCCGTCGACCGGCATCTCGCCGATGAAGTAGGTCGAGATGTCCGGGCGGTCCATCTCGATGAAGCCGCGGGGGTTCTCGGCGGCGTACGCCTCGATCGCGCCGTACACGGCGTCGTTCACGGTGAAGCCGGCGTTCTCCAGGCCCTGGCGCGCGTTCACGGCCGAGTTGGTGTCCACCGAGCCGGAGCCGGAGCCGCCGAACACGGGGTCCGCGGCAGCGCGGCCGAGCATGGTCACGCTCGCGCCCGCGGCGAGCGGGAGGGCCTGACCCTCGTTCTTCGCCAGGACGATGCCCGCGCCGGAGATCTCCTCGACGAGCTCCTTCGCGGCGGCGTCGACCTCGTCGATGCTGTCGTAGTCCGCGCTGTAGTACTCGGTGTCCCAGTCGGCCGACTCCTCGGCGTTCGTGAACTCGTACGTGCCCGAGCCGAACTGGGAGGCGACCCAGCCGCCGGCGACGACGAGCGCGACGTTCGCGACCACCGCGATCACGGTGACCAGCGAGAGCACCGGCACCCAGATCCACAGGAACTTCTTGTTCGACATCGGCCTCTTCGCGCGATCGGCGTTCTTCGCCCTGGCGTTCACAACATTCCTCCTCGAGTGCTGACCGGCGATCAGGCTAGGTGTGCCGATCGGGGCCGTCCGGCGCGGCAGCACGATCAGTCGGTTTAGCGGCACGGACTGTCACGCGCCGCGCTCCCGGCTCGCGCCCGGCCCCGTGGGGGCCGGGCGCGGGGCGGGCGGGACGGCTACTCGGTGACCTCGGTGATGGTGCCGTCCTGGTCGATCTGCCAGGTCTGGCCGGTCTCCGCGGAGTCGCCGTCGATCGTGTACTTGCCGTCCTCGATGTTCACGGTGCCCTGGATGCGGGACGCCGCGTCCGAGAAGGTGTAGGGCACCACGAGCAGGCCGTACTTGACGGTCGGCGCCGAGACGTCGCTCGCGAGCATGATCTGGGCCCAGGAGTCGTCCTCGGCCAGCGCGTCGGCGACGGCGGTGCGGGCGTTCTCGAGGTCCTCGGCGATGTCGGACTCGGAGGCTGCCTGCTCGCCCGAGGACGAGCCGTTGCTGCTGCTGCCACCGCCGTCGTCGCTGCCGCAGGCGGTGAGGCCGAAGACGCCGGTGAGGGCGACCACGACGCCGAGGGCGGAGGTCAGGGCCTTGTTGCGCTTCACTTCTGTGCTCCTTGGTGGGTGCTGGCCGCGGGCCCACCCCGCGGCCGGGTCCGCCTGGCGGCGGCTCCGCCTGCGCGGGCGGAGGGTGCGTCAGCCCTCGATCGGGCCCGCGTAGTTCAGGCCGAAGCCGAACGCGTACGAGTTGCCCGCAGCGTCGACGTACGGCTCGGTGTCCTCCTGGACGTCCTCGAGCTGCTTCTCGACCGCGTCCATGGACGCCGGGAAGCCGATCGGCAGGCGGCCCTGGGGCTCGTTGAGGCCGATCGCGGTCTCGATGAGCGCCTGGTCGCTGACGCCGAAGCCGACGAGGATCGCGTCGGACCGCGCCTCGAACTCGGCCGGGACGGTCGGGTTCTTGGCCTTGAGGACCGTGATGACCGGGATGTCCTTGCCGGACGCCTCGACGGCGGCCACGGCGCGCTCGAACGCGTCGAGGTCCGACTCGTTCGACGTGCGCGAGGTGTTGCCGAAGTAGGACCGGTTCTCCTGCGTGCCGTCGGGCAGGAGGTCGCCGGAGATCGAGACCGTCCGGACGTTCTCGCCGTCCGCGGTGTACGGGCGGTACTGCAGCGACAGCGGGTACCACTCACCCGTGGTCTCGTCGTGGCCGGAGTTGGCGAACACGGCGCCCGAGCTCGGGCTGTCCATGCCGACCAGCACGAGGTCCACGTCGGACAGGTCCGGGGCGGTGTAGCTCGTGACCTTGCCGTCCGCGTCCTCGACGGCCTCGTCGGTGACGACCTTCGCGAAGTACTCCTCCGCGATCTCGACCGTCAGGCCGGGGCCCTCGGAGTACTCGCCGGGGCCGAACAGGCCGGCCTGGCCGGTGTCGTAGCTGCGCGGGATGTACACGGTCTTGTCGGCCCAGTCGCCCGCCTCGGCGGCGGCGACGGTGTCGGCGTCGTTCTTCAGCATCACGACCGAGTCGAGCTGCGCCTGGTAGCCGGCGTCCATCTTGTCCTGGCTCGCGACGACGTCCTTCGACTCGTCGAGGTCGAGGTAGGCGTTCTCGTACAGGCCCGGCTGGAACAGCATGGTCAGGATCCGGGTGCCCGACTCCTCGAAGCGGGTCTGCGCGTCGACGTCGTTCTCGCCGGCCTCGAAGTCCGCCTGCCACATGTCGTACGCCGCGAGCACCGGCTCGACCGCGTTGTTGCCGCCGAACATGTCGACGCCGTTCTTCAGGATCGCGTAGTGCCGGTCCTCGACGGTCATGTCGTCGGCGCCCCAGGAGGTGCCGATCATCGCGTCGGGGTCGGTGCTGCCGCCCGCGGTGACGCCCCAGTCGGTCACGACCACGCCGGTGAAGTTCTCCCGCAGCAGGCCGGTGCGGTACGAGTCGTAGGCGGAGCCCATGCGGTCACCGCCGCCGAGCGGCTGGCCGTCGCCGTCCAGGGCGATGGAGTAGGCGGTCATGACCGCGGCGGAGTCCATCGCGCCCAGGAACACCTCGGCGTGCGCGTCGAAGTTGTCGCCCGGGTAGACGCCGTACTTGCCGGCCTCGGTGTGCGACTCGCGGCCGCCCTCGCCCGGGCCGTCGCCGGCCCAGTGCTTGATCATCGCGTTGACCGACTCGTCGCCCCAGCCGTCCGTGCCCGGGGTCGTCTGGAAGCCGTCGACGTAGGCGGTCGCCATGGCCGAGGCCAGCTCGACGTTCTCGCCGAACGTGCCGTCGACCCGCAGCCAGCGCGGCTCGGTCGCCAGGTCGATCTGCGGGCTCAGCGCCGTGCCGATGCCCAGCGCGCGGTACTCGGCGGAGACCGCCTGCGCGAACGTCGTCATCGTCTCGGTGTCGAACGTCGCGGCCAGGCCGAGGTTCGACGGCCACCGCGAGATGTCGCCGGACGCGTTGTAGTCGCCGCCGGACTCCGCGGTGGACCGCGGGTCGGAGGAGAAGTTCACCGGGACGTAGGGCTCGTCCTCGGTCGCCAGCTCTTCGGCGTACTCCTGGAGCTGGTTCGACCAGGTCACGTTGGCCTCGACCTCGTTCGGGCCCGCGTTGAGCACGTTCCGGAGCCGCGACTCCGCCATGTACTCCTTCTGCGCGTCGGTCAGGCCGTCCGCGGGCGAGCGCTCGTGCGAGCTGAACAGCATGAGGCCGGCGATCTGCTCCTTGGACAGGTGCTGCGCCAGGTCCGCCGCGCGGTCCTGAGACGCCTCCCGCCAGTCCTCCCAGAGGTCGAGCTCGCCGTTGCCGTTCATGTCCTTGAACGCGTACTCCTGGCCGTCGATCTCCTCGGTGAGGAGCTCGACGCCGCTGTCCTTGCCGTAGGACAGCACGGGTCCGTCGCCCGGGTTCGTGACGACGACGAACTCGGTCTTGCCGTCGGTCACCTCGCGGGTGGTGAAGGAGTCGCCCGCCCGGGTGTCCTCGTCCGACGAGGAGGGGGAGCACGCCGTGAGGGCGAACAGGGCGAGACCCGCCACCGCCGCCGCACCCTTGACGTACCCGCCGTTGCGCCGTCGCACCGTGATGGTTGTCTTCATCGACCTTCCCTTGTCATCTCGCGGCTCTGCTCGCGCGCCGCCGGCGCCGCGCCCTCGTCGGGCGGTGCCGGCGTCCCCGTGCGCGACACAGCGCCCGGGGAGAACCGATCGCGACCCGTGACTCGACGTCCTCGTCCTGCGGTCGCGGGGCCCAGTCGACCAGTGCGGCGCGGGTCCGGGACCGGGGCGTCGAAAGACTGTCGGTTCGGGAGCACAAACGGTCGCCGAGGTCACAGGGGGATCACGGAGCGGTCTCGGGACGGGGTGCAGGCGGGCGCCTCGCGTGGCGCCGGGGGGCGCGGGAGGGCGGTGCCGCCGGGGCGTCGCGACCCGGCCACGTGCACGATCTGTCGATTCCGGTGCACAACCTGCGCGGGTCGTCGGCCGTCACCACGGGGGCCTCCGCGCGCGCCCTACACTCGGGGCGCTCGCCCCGCCACCCGGCCGCGCCGCGGCCCCGTCCCCCGAGGAACCCGCATGGACCTGCTCGTCGTCGGCGCCGGGCTGTTCGGCCTGACGGTCGCCGAGCGCGCGGCCGACGCCGGCCTGTCGGTCACCGTCATCGACCGGCGGGACCACCTCGGGGGGAACGCCTGGAGCAGCGTCGACGCGGAGACGGGCATCGAGGTGCACCGGTACGGGTCGCACATCTTCCACACCTCAAACGAGCGGGTCTGGGACTACGTCCGCCGGTTCACCGCGTTCACCGGCTACCGGCACCGCGTCTACTCCACGCACGCGGGCACGGTGTACCCGCTGCCCATCAACCTCGGCACGCTCAACCAGTTCTTCGGCACCGCGATGGGGCCGGAGGCGGCGCGGGCGCTGGTCGCGGAGCAGGCCGCCGAGGGCCTGGCCGGCGGTGTGCCGACGAACCTCGAGGACAAGGCGATCTCGCTCATCGGGCGTCCGCTGTACGAGGCGTTCATCCGCGACTACACCGCGAAGCAGTGGCAGACCGACCCGCGCGAGCTGCCCGCGTCCGTGATCGCGCGGCTCCCCGTCCGGTACACGTACGAGAACCGGTACTTCGCCGACACCTACGAGGGGCTGCCCGCCCACGGCTACGGCCCGTGGTTCGAGGCCATGGCCGCGCACCCGCGGATCGACGTGCGGCTGGGCACCGACTTCTTCGACGCGTCGCAGCCGCTCAGCCGGTCCGCCGTCCGCGGGCAGGTGCCCGTGGTGTACACCGGGCCGGTCGACCGGTACTTCGACGAGCACGCCGGACCGCTCGGCTGGCGCACCCTCGACCTGGAGACCGAGGTGCTGCCGGTCCGCGACTTCCAGGGCACCAGCGTCATGAACTACGCCGACCTCGACGTGCCGTACACCCGCGTGCACGAGTTCCGGCACTACCACCCCGAGCGCGAGGACCGGCACGCGCAGGACCGCACCGTGGTCATGCGGGAGCGGTCCCGGTTCGCGCTGCCCGGCGACGAGCCGTACTACCCCGTGGCGACCCCGCAGGACCGGGAGCGGCTCCGGGCGTACCGCGACCTCGCCGAGGGCGAGCCGGACGTGCACTTCGGCGGCCGGCTCGGGTCGTACCTGTACCTGGACATGCACATGGCGATCG
The DNA here is from genome assembly GCF_022346185.1 of Cellulomonas sp. ACRRI. Lineage (GTDB taxonomy): Bacteria > Actinomycetota > Actinomycetes > Actinomycetales > Cellulomonadaceae > Cellulomonas. The sequence goes on from NZ_JAKRMS010000042.1 coordinate 13,627, forward strand.
CGTCGGCGCTGTCGCTGTGGACGAGCGGGGCCGTGCTCGAGCGGTCGGCGCCGGCGCTGGCGGCGCGGGTGGCGCTGGGCTGAGCCCTGCGGCCCGCCGGCACCTCAGCGCGCGAGCGCGCCGGGGTCGTCGGTGCGGCTGGCCGCCGGGACCGGCAGCAGGATGCGCAGCGCGAACCAGCTGTCCTCCGCGCTCACCGTCATCGAGCCGCCGTACTTCTCCGCCGTGTACCGGATGGACTTCAGCCCGTACCCGTGCCGGTCGCGGTCCGCGCGCCGGGTCACGATCGCGCCGTCCTCCGTCTTCAGCGTGCCCGCGAAGTAGTTCTCGAACGTCGCCAGGACGAACCCGCCCGTGGCGTAGAGCGCGACCTTGATCAGCCGCTTCTCCGGCTCCGGCACCGCCATCACCGCGTCGATCGCGTTGTCCAGCGCGTTGCCGAACACCGCGGACACGTCCATGGCCGACATGAAGTCGATCGTCGCGCCGTCCGCCACGTACGTGAGGTCGACCCCCTTCTCGGCGCACTCCAGGCTCTTGGACGTGAGGATGACGTCGAGCACCCCGTTGCCGGTGCGCGCCTGCGCGGCGTAGCCCGAGACGCTGGCCTCCAGGTCGTCCAGGTACGACGCCCGCTTGCCCTCGTCGCCCTCGGCCCGGATCACCGCGATCTGGTGCTTGAGGTCGTGGTACTTCCGGTCGACGACCTCGATGCTCCGCTTCGACTGCAGGTACTGCTCGTGCTGCCGGCGCAGCATCTCGTCGACCGCCTTCACGTCCGCCCGCGCCCGGAGCTGGAGCCGCTGCCCCTGCTGCGCGTACAGCGCGACGAACCCGCACAGGTCGACCAGCGTGCGGATGTAGAAGATCTCCAGCCCCAGCCGACCGCTGAACGGCGTGTTCGCGTTCAGGAAGCTGATGTTGCTCATGAAGAACGTCACCAGCGCGATCGCCACCGCCGAGGCGAGCTCGCCGTACGACACCTCCAGGGGCTGCGCCGGGCGGAAGTGCCGGGTCTCGATCAGGTACACCAGCACGAACGACGCCGCGTACAGCACCACGCCGAACGCGACCTGCCACCCGACGCCCGGCCGGTCCTCGGGCAGGAAGAAGAAGCAGTGCATCTGCCAGTGCGCGGCCGCGACCAGCTCGGCCAGCACCAGCGCGCGGGCGGCGAAGTACCCCGCGTCCCGGGCCGACACCCGCGCGGCCGTCACGATGAACACGAACATCGCGGCCACCGCGGTGGCCATGCCGAGCGACCACAGCGTCAGCGGCAGCCGGTCCGCGAGCTCCTGCACCCCGACGAGCACGCCGAGCGCGACCGCCGCGACCAGCACCAGCCGCCGCACCGGCAGCCGCTGCCGGCGCAGCAGCACGTACACCAGGCACGCCGCCCACTCCGCGATGCCCGTGAGGACCCGCGGGATGTCCGGGAGCGTCTCCATGATCACGCGTGCCGCGCCCCGAGGTAGTCCGTGAGCGCCGCGAGGAACGCCTTCTTGCGCGGCCGGCTGATCAGCAGGTCGTGCCCGCCGACCATCAGCGCGCTGCTGCCCTGCACGCCGAGCACGTGCCGCAGGTTCACCAGGTACCCGCTGTTGCTGCGGAAGAAGCTCTTGCCCTCGAGCTCCGCCTCCAGCGACTTCAGCGGCCCGACCACCGAGTACCGGCCGTCGACGGTGTGCACCGTCGTGCGGTGCTTCGCCGACTCCAGGAACACGATGTCGTCCGTCGCCACGCGCACCAGGCCGCCGTCGACGGTCAGCAGCAGGTAGTCCGACGAGCGGCGGCGCAGCCGGGCGATCGAGCGCTTGATCTCCTGCGAGAACGCGAAGTACGGCACCGGCTTCAGCACGTAGCTCAGCGCGTCGACCTCGTAGCCCTTGATGGCGTACTGCGTCATGTTCGTGATGAACACGATGACGACGTCCCGGTCGACCTGCCGGATCTTCTCGGCCGCGCTGAACCCGTCGAGCTCGGGCATCTCGACGTCGAGCAGCAGGATGTCGAACACCGGGCGGTAGCCCGCGACCACCTGCGCGCCGTCGCTGAACCCGGTGACCTCGAACTGCTCGCCGTGGTCCTTCTCGTACCGACGGAGGTGGTCGAGGAGCAGCGCGGCGCTCGCCGCGTCGTCCTCGACGATGCCGATCCTGATCACGGTGCCGTTCTCCGGGGTCCGCCTGCCTCGCCCGCCGCGACGCGGGCCCTTGCGCCCGCCGCGGAGCGGCGTGGCGCGCCGCGGTCCCCTGTCGCGGCCCGCGGCTCCGGCGGGTCGCGGCCGATGGTAGGTGACGCGCGCCTGACGTGTCATCCACGCTGGCAGGAGGGTGAGACGGGCTGCGACGGGGTCGACCGTGCGCGCTCAGGTCGGGACGGCCATGGCCTCCTCGGCGTCGGCCTCGCCCTGGACGGCGGCGACGACGGCCGCGGCCAGGTCATCGGGGCGGCTGAGCTGGGGCCAGTGGCCGGTCGGCAGCTCGACGATCGTCACGTCCCGGATCCGCCCGAGCTCGCGCACGTACGGGTGGTCCTTCGCGATGAGGTCGCGCAGCACCGCCTCGGGCATGGTCGACGTGATGATCGTGACGGGGACCTCGTACCGGCGCTCGTCGTGCAGGCGCTGGGGGCCGTTGGCCACGAGCGGCGGGACGGAGAGCGCCCGTGCGCGGAAGTCGGCGCGGATCTCGTCCGTGAGCCCCTCGAGCTCCTCCTCCTCGAACACCCCCCAGTCCGGCAGCGGGACGACGCCGTCGACCACCGGCAGCTCGTCGTTGACGACACCGCCCTCGCCGAGCGGGCCGCTGTCGACGTAGACCACCTGCTCGACCCGGTCGGGGCGCAGGTCCGCCACGGCGTGCGCGACGGCGCCCCCGCCGCTGTGCCCGACGACCACGAACGGGCCGTCCATGCCGTCGATCAGGTCCGCGACCGCGCGCGCCTGGTCGGCGATCGTGATGCCCGCGACCTCGTCCGCCGCGCCGCCGGCGCCCAGCGGCGTGACGGGGTGCGGGGTGTGCCCGGCGGCCTCCAGGGCCGCGGAGACCGGCGCCCAGGAGGACGCGTCGAGCCAGAAACCCGGGATCAGGACGACGTTCATGCTCCGACGGTAGACGTGACCACCGACACACGCGACGGTGCGGCTGGCCGCGGCATCCCGACCGATTGGTAGTTGACGCTTCAAGCGTATGGTGGATGCATCTACCAGACACCGGGGTCGCCCCGGAGGAAGAAGTCGCAGTCATGAAGGCCCTGCAGTACCGCGAGATCGGCGCCCGCCCCGAGCTGGTCGAGGTCCCCACCCCCACGCCCGGCCCGTCGGAGGTGCTGCTCCGCGTCACCGCCGCCGGCGCCTGCCACTCGGACGAGTTCATCATGGGCGCCTCCGCGGAGGACTACTCCTTCAAGCCGCTGCCCCTGACGCTGGGCCACGAGGTCGCGGGCGTCGTGGAGCAGGTCGGCGCGGGCGTGCACGGCGTCGAGGTCGGCGAGAGCGTCCTGGTGTACGGCCCGTGGGGCTGCGGCCGGTGCTACGCCTGCGCGTCCGGCGAGGAGCAGAACTGCGAGCAGGGCATGCGGGCGCCGGGCATCTTCACCGACGGCGGCATGGCGGAGTACATGATCGTCGACGACGCCCGGCACCTCGTGCCGCTCGGCGACCTGGACCCGGTGCGCAACGTGTCGCTCACCGACGCCGGCCTCACCCCGTACCGCGCCGTGAAGTCCGCGCTCCCGCGCCTGACGCCCGGCACCACCGCGGTCGTGATCGGCTCGGGCGGCCTGGGCCACGTCGCCATCCAGATCCTCAAGGCGCTGACCCAGAGCACCGTCGTCGTGCTCGACGTCGCCGAGGACAAGCTGGCGTTCGCCCGCGAGGTCGGCGCCGACCACGCGTTCCTGTCGGACCCGGACGCGATCGAGTCGGTCAAGGGCCTGACCCGCGGCCTGGGCGCGGACGTGGTGTTCGACTTCGTCGGCATCCAGCCGACCGCCGACCTGGCCGGCGGCATGGTGCGCGTCGGCGGCGACGTCGTGGTCGTGGGCGTCGCGTCCGGCGCCGTGCGGATCGGCCAGACCACCGTGCCGCTCGACGTCAACGGCCGGGCCATCAACTGGGGCTCGCGCACCGAGCTCATGGAGGTCGTGGAGCTCGCGCGGCGCGGGGCCATCACGATCCACGTCGAGGAGTTCGGCCTGGACCGGGCCACCGAGGCGTACGAGCGCCTGCACGCCGGCCGGATCCGCGGGCGCGCGGTCATCGTCCCGGGCGCCTGAGGAGGACGCGCCCGTCTCCGCCGAGATCGGTACCTCTCGCCGAGATCGGTGCTCCTGAGCACCGATCTCGGGCGGAACCGCCGATCTCGGCGGGCGGGCGCGGGCGGCGCGGGCGGCGCGGGCGGCGCGGGGGTCAGCCCGCGATCGTGAAGTCCGAGGCGCCCTCCGGGTCGGCGTCGTGCTCCTCGACGCGCTCGACGTCGGCGAACCGCGGGCCGCGCCGCGCCCAGGCCGCGAGCGCCGCCACGGCGTCCTCGGGGCCCTCGGCGAGCGCCTCGACGGTGCCGTCGGCGCGGTTGCGCACCCAGCCGACGACGCCGAGCCGGCGGGCCTCCGCGGCCATCGACGCCCGGTAGCCGACCCCCTGCACCTGTCCGTGCACCACCCAGAGCCGCGCGGTCATCGCCCCAGTGTGGCGCGGGTGCCCGCGGGCACGCACCCGGCGAGGATGTCCGGGTGACCCGCCGCTCCCCGACCGCCGCGCACCGGCCCGCCGCCCCGGCCGCCGCCCGCCCGCTCGGCCGTGGCGCGCGGGTCGTCGCGGCGGCGTTCCTCGTCTCGGGCACGATCCACCTCGCGCGCCCCCGGGTGTTCGAGCCCGCCGTGCCCCGCGCCCTCCCCCGGCCGCGTGGCCTCGTGCTCGCCTCGGGCGTGGCGGAGCTCGCGTGCGCCGCCGGCCTGCTGGTCCCGGCGACCCGCCGGTTCGCGGGCGCGGCGAGCGCCGCGCTGCTCGTCGGGGTGTTCCCGGCGAACGTGCAGATGGCGGTCGACGGCGTCGGCGGGCTGGCGCGGCACCGGTCCCGGGCGCGGGTGGTCCGCGCCGCCGTGACGCTCGCGCGGCTGCCGCTGCAGTGGCCGCTGATCCGGTGGGCGTGGTCGGCGGGGCGGTGACGTCGCGTCCGCGATCCGGACGGTTCGGGTTCGTGGCGCGAGACGACCACGGTCACATCTCGGCGGATACCGGCTCGATCCGGACCGGGACTCTCGATCCGGCGGCGGCGTCGTCGCTACGGTCCGAGAGCCCGCCCGCACGGCGGCGGGCCGGCGGACGAGGAGGTCACGACCATGACGAGTCCGCTGCGCCGGGTGGCCGCGGTCGCCGGTGGCGCCGTCGCCGGCGTGCTGGCCTTCGCCGCCGCGAGCCTGGCGGCGGCGCTGTGGGTCCGAGCGCTGGGGAGCCCGGCCGCCGCGCTCGCGGCGGTGCTCCTCGTCGTGGCGGTCGGCGCGGTCCTGCCGGTCGCCGCCGCGCGCCGGCCGCTCGCCGGCCTGGTGGCGGCCGTCGTCATGCTGGCGCTCGCGAGCACCCTGTCGGTGCAGGCCCACTCCGGCGGGGTGGACCTCCTCCGGGCGGACCCCCCGGCGATGCTCACGCAGCGGACGGGCGGGCGGAACGGGGCTGTGCTCCTCGCTGTCGGCGCCGTGCTCGGCCCCTCCCTGGCGGGGCTCCTGCGCCGGCGTCGGGAGCGACGGGACCCCCGCGCGTCCTGACGCCCTGGCGCGCGGTCCGGTCCTCCCCCCTGCCGGGGACCGGCCCGCGCGCCCTCCGCGTCAGGCGTCGACCGGGCGGTTGCCCCGGAAGACGCCCCCGGGGTCGACGGCGGCCTTGACCGCCCGCAGCCGGTCGACCGTCGCGGCCGGGTAGGCCCGCCGGATCGACTCGTCGCGGTCGAGGAACGTGAGCGGTGCCGTGCCGGTGCTCCACGGCGCGAACGTGGTGAACAGCTGGTCGAGCGCGGCCGACACCAGCGGCGCGAGGTCCGGGCTGGGCACGATCGTCAGGCCCGTGAGCAGGTAGGGCTCGTCGGCGGTGCCGGCGGCGGCGGGCACCCGCTCCCGGGCGAGGGCGCCGCCGACGTGCCGGAGCTGCACCTGCAGCAGCGGGGTGCCGCTGCCGGCACCGGCGACGCGGAGCAGCTCGTCCACCGCGTCGTCGTCGAAGCCGCGCAGCCGGGTGCCCGCCAGCACGGCCGGCATCGGGTCGACCGGCTCCTCGGCGAGCAGCCCCACCTCGCCGGGCGCGACGTCGCGGAGGGTGTCCCGGAGCACCGGGCCGGCGGCGCGCAGCGGGGCGAGCAGCCGCTCGCCGGACTCGGCGTCGCCCAGGTAGGTGGCGGTGACGACGGCGAGCGACAGCCCGCGCATCTCCGCCGGGACGAACGGCGCGTCGGGCAGGTGCATCAGCGTGAACCACGCGGTCAGCTCCTCCGGCGCGGACCGGGTGACGTCCAGGAACGCCCGGAGCACGGACCCGGCGGCCTCGGCCGGGTAGCCCAGCAGCCCGCCGTAGATGCGCGGCGCGGGGTGCAGGTCGAGCTCGAGGGCCGTGACGAGCGCGAACTCGCCGCCGCCCCCGCGCAGCGCCCAGAGCAGGTCCGCGTCCGCGGCGTCGTCCGGCCGCACCCAGCGCAGCTCCCCGGCGGCGTCGACCACCTCCGCCGCTCGGATCGACGCGGCACCGGGCCCGAACGCCCGGCTGAACCAGGACAGCCCGCCGCACAGGCTGTAGCCGACGACCGTCACGTCGGGGTTCGAGCCGACCAGCCCGGTGAGGCCGGTGCCGTCCAGCGCGGTCTGCAGGTCGCCCCACTTCACCCCCGCGCCCACCCGGGCGACGTGGGCGTCGGCGTCCACCCAGATGTCCTCGAGGGCGGCGGTCCGCACCACGACCGTGCCGTCCAGCGCGGCGCTGGCGCCGTGCCCGTTGGGCTGGGCGCTGACAGTGACCCCGTTCCGGGCGGCCCAGCGCACCGTCGCGGCCACGTCGGCGGCGTCCGCGGCGACGACGAGGGCGAGGGGCTGCTGGTCGACCAGCCGGTTCCACGGCAGGCGTGCGGCGTCCCACTCGGGGTCGCCGGGGCCGAGCACCGCGCCGGTGACGGCGGCGCGGAGCTCGTCGAGCAGGGTGGTGCCGAGCGGCTCGCGGGCCGCGATCTCGATGACCATGACGACGAGGGTCGCGGCACCGGACGGACGCGCGGTATCCCAGGAACCTGGGTGGTCGCGGCACGCCGTCCCCCGACGCGGCGTGCCCAGCGCAAAATGGGGCTTTCCGGACGAACCGGACAGGAGCACGATCGGGAGCATGACGACGCTCCGGACGGAGCCCGTGCAGCGCGGGCTCGACGCCCTGGCCCGGTCGGGGCTGGAGTGGCACGCGTTCGTGGCGGGCGCGGTCGAGCTGCTCGGGGCCGCCGTCCCCTACGACGCCGCGTGCGTCGGCCCCGTGGACCCGGACACCGGCCTGCTCACCGGGTCGGTGAAGCGCAACCTCGGCGACGAGATGGACGTCGAGTTCCTGCGGCACGAGTACGTGACCGACGAGATCAACCTGTTCTCGGCGCTCGCCCGCCGGGAGCGCCCGGTCGGGATCCTCGCGGACGACACCGGGGGCGACCCGGAGCGGAGCAGCCGGCACCGCGACGTGTTCGTGCCGCACTGGGCGCTCGACCACGAGATGCGGGCCGCCGCGCTGGTCGACGGCACGCCGTGGGCCGCGGTCGCCCTGTACCGCAGCGGAGCAGCCGGCGGGTTCAGCCCCGCGGAGGCCGACTTCCTGGGCCGGGTGTCCCGGACGATCGCGCTCGGGGTGCGGGCCGGCCTGGTGACGGCGGTGGCGTCGCGGCCCGAGGGCGGGCCGGACGCCGGGCCGGCGGTCCTGGTCGTCGAGGCGGACGACTCGGTCAGCCGGCTCAGCCCCGCGGCGGAGGCGCGGGTCGCGGAGCTCGGGGGGTCAGGGTGGGGCGCGCTGCCGAACCCCGTCGCCGCCATCACCGCCGCCGCGCGCGCTCTGGGCAGCGGCCGGCGCGGCACCGTGCCCCGGCTGCGGGTGCGCACCCCGGCCGGCGAGTGGCTGGTCGTGCACGCGGCGCCGCTCACCGGGCCGGCGGGCGCACCGCCCCAGGTCGTGGTCACGATCGAGCAGGCGCGGCCGCCGGAGATCGTGCCGCTGGTCGTGGCCGCCTTCGGGCTGACCGGGCGGGAGCAGGAGGTCGTCGCGGCCGTGCTGCAGGGCGAGAGCACCCAGGAGATCGGGCGGTCCCTGCACCTGTCGCCGTGGACGGTGCAGGACCACCTCAAGGCGGTGTTCGAGAAGGCCGGCGTCGGGAGCCGCCGCGAGCTCGTGGCGCGGGTGTTCTTCGACCACTACGCGCCGCGGCTCAGCGACCGGATCGCGCCGGGCGGCTTCTTCGCGGGGGCCTGAGCCGGTCAGGAGCCGTCGCGGCGCAGCGGCACGCCCAGGATGGTGGGCTGCGGCTCGGGGAGCGTGTCCAGGCCGTCGGGCACCGGCGGCACCCCGCCGGTGGGCTCGGGGCCGACCCACACCCGCCAGAGCCCGTCGTCCCGCACGACCGTGCCCGGCGCCACGACGTGCGCGCGCCGGCCGGCGCGGTCCACCTGGGCGCGCAACCCGCCGGCGTGCGGGGCCGGCACGAACCCGACGACCCGGTTCCGGCACACGACGACGACCGCACCGTCCCGGCCGGCCTCCAGCACCACGTCCACGGGCACGGCGCGGCCGGCGGCGCGCTCGACGCCGGTCAGCACCTGCGTCAGGGCGACCTGGAGCGCGCGGGCCTCGGCGGCGTGGAAGCCGGACGGGACCTCGGCGGCCACGACGGTGCGGCGGAGTCTCACGACCCCAGCGTCCCACGCGGGATCCCGCGGGCCGGCCGGCCGGCGCCGTCAGTCCGGGACCAGACCGAGGCGGCGCGCGGCCGGCACCCCGCGGAGCACCGCGCCGGCCACGGGTCCGCCCGTGGCCACCAGCAGGTCGACGTGCGTGCGGGTCGCCGGGAAGATCCGGGCGCCCGTGGCGTACCGCGCGTCGAACGCGGGGTCGAAGAACGGCGCGTCCGTGGTCGCGAGGAGGTAGGTCATGCTCGCCACCCGGCCGACCGACCCGGGGCTGTACCGCCGGTGCGCCTCGGCGTAGGCGTCGAGGAAGCCGAACCAGGCCGTGCCCGACCGCAGCGCGTACCCGGTCCACAGCGTCACCCCGGCCGCGGCGAGCCGGACCACCCGCAGGTCCTTGTCCCGCCGGAACCCGCCGACGACGGCGCGGAACCAGCGCTCGGCCACCGGGTCCAGCGCGAGCGCCGCGCCGCCCCGCCCGGCGTCGCCCTTCCAGCCCGCCGCCTGGAGCGCGATGAAGTCGTCGTCGGCGCCCGGTTCGTCGGTGACGTCGTGCAGCTCCAGCGGCCCGCCCGCCTCGCGCGCCAGGCCCCGGGCGCCGCGGCGCATGTTCCGCCGCTCGTCGGTGGCCATGTGGTCCCAGGCCAGCGGTGGGTCGACGACCGGCCCCGGACCCTCGGGCACCTCCGGCACCGCCACGGCCGACCGCGGCGCGAAGGCCGCGACCTCGCGCCGTCGCTCCAGCACCGCCATGCCGTCGGCCGACGTGACCACGGCGAGCGCGCGCTCGACCGCACCACCGAGCGGCACGTGCTGCAGCTGCAGCAGCCCCGGCAGCCCGGCCGACCGCGCGCCCCGCAGCAGCGCGCCGAGCGCCTCGACCTCGCGACCGGCCCGGAGCAGCGGGTGGTGGCGGTCCGCGTGCCAGGTCATGAACGGACCGCCCGTCGTCGCGGCCCGCAGCGGCAGCCGCGGCGCGAAGGGTTTCGTGGTCACCGCGAGCGCCGCCAGCCACTCGGGTCCGTCCTCCACCACGAGGAGCCGGAGCCCGTCCGCCGCGTGGCCGCGGTCGCGCGCCGGGAGCAGGAAGCGCGGGTCGAGGTAGACGTTCGGCTCGGCCGCGTGGTCCGCCAGCCGGTGCCAGACCTCCCCGTCCGCGTCGGTCACGTCGGCGAGCGTGAGCAGCCTGGTCCGCACGGTGTCCTCCCCCTGGCACGCCCCGGTCCCGACGTGTCCGAGCGCGAGCGTACGGAGTGCTTTGTCCCGTTTTGGGCGGGTTTTCGGGTGAACCGATTCGCGACCGCGCGGCCGGGATCGCCGGCGACGAGGTCGCCGTGCGGCGGCGGCGGGCGACGCCCCTGCTCAGCACGTCGCCGGCCCCGGTCCACGGCCGGCCCGCCGGCGCGGACGGCGAGCGCGGTTCCTCCGAACGGCGGACACCCGGTCGGAGCAGCGCGCGCCGAGTGCGGTGGCCCCGGCGGAGCGCGGTACCCCGGCGCCCGTGCCGGACGCGAGCGACCGCGCTGCACCCACCGCCCGCCGCACCCTGGCGCGCGGCGGCCCGGCGCGCCACACTGGCCCGCGACAGCGACGTCGAGGAGGTGGGCCGTGCCGGGCGAGGAACCCGCCGCGCTCCGCCGCGGCCTGCCCTTCCCCGGCCGCGCCGCGCACGCCCACGCCGCGCACGAGCAGTTCCTCACCACCGGCACCGCCGCGGGGGTCCGGTCCGTCGTCGCCGACTCCTGGCGGCGCAGCCTCCGCAGCGGCGTGGACCCGGAGCGCCCGGCTCCCCCCGTCGCGCTGACCGACGTCGACCTGCGCGCCTACCGCGCGGAGCACCCGCTGCGGCACGCGCTGCCCGTCGTGCGCGGGCTCCTCCTCGACGCCGCGGTCACCGAGGGGTTCCTGGTCGCGCTCACCGACGCGGACGGCCGGCTGCTGTGGGTCGCCGGCGACGCGGGGGTGCGACGCGCCGTCGAGCGCGTCGGGTTCGTCGAGGGCGCGGCGTGGGACGAGGCGCACGCGGGGACGAACGCCCCGGGGACCGCGCTGGCCACGGGGCACGACGTCCAGGTGCTCGGCGCGGAGCACTTCACCCGGGCCGTCCAGCCGTGGAGCTGCACCGCCGCGGTGCTGCGGGACCCGGCCGGGCGCCCGCTCGGGGCGCTCGACGTGACCGGTCGGGACGCGGCGGCGTCCGCGCTCATGCTCTCCCTGGTGCGGGCGACCGCGGCCGCGGTGGAGGCGGACCTGCGCGCGCGGGTGCTGGCCCGGGGGCCCGGCCCCGCCGGCGGCGCCGGGTGGCCGGGTCCGTCGCTCAGCGCCGGGTGGCCCGCGACCCGCGTCCCTGCGGGCGCCGACCTGGACGGTGCCGCCGCCCCCACAGGTGCCGCTCCCGCCGCGCGGCTCGAGGTGCTGCGTCCCGGATCCGGCGTGCTGCACGCCCCCGGCGCCCCGCCCCGCGCGCTGTCGCTCCGGCACGCCGAGCTGCTGCTCCTGCTCGCCGAGCACCGCCGCGGGCTGCACGCCGACGAGCTCGCGGTCCTGCTGCACCCCGACGCGATGTCCGACGTCGCCGTGCGCGCCGAGGTGTCGCGCCTGCGGCGGGTCGCCGGGCCGCTGGTCGGCCGGTCGCGGCCGTACCGGCTCGCGGAGGCGCTCGGCACCGACGTCGCCGGGGTGCGGGAGTCGCTGGCGGCGCGCGACGTGCGCGCCGCGCTGGACCGGTACGCCGGGCCGGTGCTGCCGCGGTCGCGGGCGCCGGGCGTGGAGCAGGTCCGGGACGCGCTCGCCTCCGACGTGCGCGCCGCGGTGCTGCACGCGACCGACCCGGTCGTCCTGGAGCGGTGGCTCGACCGGGAGGAGGGCGCCGAGGACTGGCAGGCGTGGGAGCGGCTCGTCGCCGTGACGCCGCCCGGCTCCGCGGCGCACGCCCGCGCGGCCGGGCGCCTCGACCTGCTGGTGCGGCGGCTCGGCACCGGCCCGGCCGCGCACCCCTGGCGCTGACCGCACGCGGCGCCCGTGCGGCCCCGCCTGCGGTGCAACGCACCTGCAACCGTCGCCGACCTAGCGTCCGGGGCACGCGCCGCAACGAGGCGGCGCGCCCGGCCGCTCCGCACCCCGGGACGGCCGGTCAGCCTGCACGGAGGGCGCACATGACCGTCTACGCAGCGCCGGGGCAGCCCGGCAGCCCCGCCACCTACCGCGAGCGCTACGACCACTGGATCGGCGGCGAGTTCGTCGCCCCCGCGTCCGGCCGCTACTTCGAGAACCCGTCGCCGGTGACGGGTCGCACCTTCACCGAGGTCGCCCGCGGCGACGCCGCCGACATCGACCGGGCGCTGGACGCCGCGCACGGCGCCGCGCGGTCCTGGGGGCGGACGTCCGCGACGGAGCGGGCCGTCATCCTCAACAAGATCGCCGACCGCATCGAGCAGAACCTCGAGATGCTGGCCGTCGCGGAGACCTGGGAGAACGGGAAGCCGGTCCGCGAGACGCTGGCCGCCGACCTGCCGCTGGCCGTGGACCACTTCCGGTACTTCGCCGGGGCGGTCCGCGCGCAGGAGGGCTCGATCTCCGAGATCGACGCCGACACCATCGCGTACCACTTCCACGAGCCGCTGGGCGTCGTCGGGCAGATCATCCCGTGGAACTTCCCGCTGCTCATGGCGACCTGGAAGCTGGCGCCCGCGCTGGCCGCGGGCAACGCCGTGGTGATGAAGCCGGCCGAGCAGACACCCGCGTCGATCCTGCTGCTGATGGAGCTGATCGCCGACCTGCTGCCCCCGGGCGTCGTCAACGTGGTCAACGGGTTCGGCGTCGAGGCCGGCAAGCCGCTCGCGTCCAGCCCGCGCATCCGCAAGATCGCCTTCACCGGCGAGACCACCACCGGGCGGCTGATCATGCAGTACGCCAGCCAGAACATCATCCCGGTGACCCTCGAGCTCGGCGGGAAGAGCCCGAACATCTTCTTCGAGGACGTCGCCCGGGCCAAGGACGACTACTACGACAAGGCGCTCGAGGGGTTCACGATGTTCGCCCTCAACCAGGGCGAGGTGTGCACCTGCCCGTCGCGCGCGCTCATCCAGGAGTCGATCTACGACGGCTTCCTCGCCGACGCCATCGCCCGCACCGAGGCGGTCAAGCAGGGCAACCCGCTCGACACCGAGACGATGATCGGCGCGCAGGCGTCCAACGACCAGCTCGAGAAGATCCTGTCCTACATCGACATCGGCAAGGCCGAGGGCGCCAAGGTGCTCACCGGCGGGACGCGGGCCGAGCTCGACGGCGACCTCGCCGGCGGGTACTACGTGACGCCGACGATCTTCGAGGGCAAGAACTCCATGCGGATCTTCCAGGAGGAGATCTTCGGCCCGGTCGTCGCGGTGACGTCGTTCTCCGACTACTCGGACGCGATCCACACGGCCAACGACACCCTCTACGGGCTGGGCGCCGGCGTGTGGTCCCGCGAGTCGGCGATCGCCTACCGCGCGGGCCGCGACATCGAGGCCGGGCGGGTGTGGACGAACTGCTACCACGCCTACCCCGCGGCGGCGGCGTTCGGCGGCTACAAGGGCTCGGGCGTCGGCCGCGAGAACCACAAGATGATGCTCGACCACTACCAGCAGACCAAGAACCTGCTGGTGTCCTACTCGGGCCAGAAGCTCGGGTTCTTCTGACCGGCACCCCGTGGGGCCCCGCACGCCCCGGGCCCCACGGGCAGGGAGGCACGATGAGCAGGGTCGACCACACCCCGGCCGCCGCGGACCTGCTGCGCCGGCTGCGGGACCAGCACGGGGAGCTGATGTTCCACCAGTCCGGGGGCTGCTGCGACGGGTCGTCGCCCATGTGCTACCCGGCGGGCGAGTTCCTCACGGGCGACGCCGACCTCCACCTCGGGGACCTCGCGGTCGACGACGGCTTCACGGTGCCGGTGTGGATGAGCCGGAGCCAGTTCGCCTACTGGCGGCACACCCACCTGACGATCGACGTCGTACCCGGCCGCGGCGCCGGGTTCAGCCTGGAGGCGCCGGAGGGCGTCCGCTTCCTCATCCGCAGCCGCCTCCTGACGGACGAGGAGTGGGCGGCTGACGGCGCGGACGCGGCGCCGCGGGTCGGGCCGGCGTAGCCGCGGGCGCGAGGTCGACGGTTCCGCGCGACACGCCGCGGCGACACGCCGCTGGCTGTCGCGGAACCGTCGACCTCGACGACGGCGGGGTGATGCGTCAGCGAAACGGCTGACCGCGGGCTGTGCGTCCCCTTAGGGTCGAGGCAGCCCACCCGACCGACCGGCCCTCGCGGCCGCGCCCGAGGAGTCCCATGGAGCTCGCCGGAACTGCCCTGATCGTCGTGCTGGCGGTCGTCGTCGTGATCGCGGTCGCGGTCGTCGGCGCGATCTACGCCAAGGTCCGGTTCAAGATCGCGACGCCCGACGAGGCGCTGATCATCACCGGCCGCAAGAGCGGCAAGCCGGTGATCAACCCGGAGACGGGCGACGAGACCACCGACCTGTCCGGCCAGCGCGTCGTGATCGGCGGCGGCACGTTCGTGAAGCCGATCTTCGAGCAGGTCGTGCGGCTCTCGCTGGCGTCGCAGAGCTTCCCGGTCGCCGCCGAGGACGCCACCACCAAGTCGGGCGTCGGCGTCACGCTGCGGTCGATCGCGGTGGTCAAGGTCGGCGGGACCGAGCGCATGGTGCGCGCCGCCGCGCAGCGGTTCGCCGGCCGCAACCAGGAGCAGGTCATCGAGCAGCAGACCTCCGAGGTGCTGGTCGGCGTGCTCCGCACCATCGCCGGCACGCTGACCGTCGAGTCGATCCTGTACGAGCGCCAGGAGTTCTCGAAGGAGGTCAAGGACATCGCGGTGCCGATGCTGGCCGAGCGCGGCCTGATCCTGGAGAACTTCGAGATCCAGACCGTCGAGGACACCGGCGAGTACATCCGCAACCTCGGCCGCCCACGCGCCGCCGCCGTCGCCCGCGACGCCGAGATCGCCGAGGCCCAGGCCCGGCAGGAGAGCACCGAACGGTCGAACGAGGCCGCCGTGCAGATCGCCGAGTCGAACAAGGCGCTCGCGCTGCGCAACGCGACCATCGCCCAGGAGACCGCGACCGCCCAGGCCGACGCCGCCGCCGCGCAGGAGCGCGCCCAGGCCGAGGCCCAGCAGGAGGTCCTGATCCAGCAGGAGCAGGTGGCGCTGCGCCGCGCCGCCCTGCGCGAGCAGGAGCTGCAGACCGAGGTCCGCAAGCCGGCCGAGGCCCGCAAGTACGAGGCGGCCCAGGAGGCGGACGCGCGCAAGTACGCCGCCGAGCAGGAGGCCGAGGCGTTCAAGACGTCGGCGATCCGCAAGGCCGAGGCCGAGGCCCAGCGCACGACCGCGCAGGCCGACGCCGAGGCGTCCGCCGCCCGCGCCCGCGCCGAGGCCGCGCTGATCGAGCAGCAGCGCCGCGCCGAGGGCGCCCTGGCCATCGCCCGGGCCGAGGCCGACGGCATCCAGGCGCGCGGTGAGGCCGAGGCCGCCGCCGAGCGCGCGCAGGGCGAGGCCCGCGCCGCCGCGATCAAGGCGGAGTCCGACGCGTACCAGGCGTTCCCGGAGTCGGCGCGGCTGCAGATGGTGCTCGACGCGCTGCCGAAGCTGGCCCAGCCGTACGCCGACGCGCTCGGCACGATCGACGACATCACGATCATCGACAAGGACGGCGCCTCGCGGCTGCCCGGCCAGGTGTCGACGGGCGTGCAGGAGCTCGCGACGATGCTCAAGGCGCAGACGGGGATCGACCTGCTCGACCTGGTCCGCGGGCTGGGCGGCGGGTCGGGCTCCGCGCCCGCGCACACCGTCCCGGCGCAGAGCCACGCGGCCGTCGCCCCGGTGCACGCCCCCGCCGACCGGTCCGCGGCCGGCGCCGACGGCTCCGCTGACTGACCGGGCGCACCGATGTCCTGGCTGACCAAGCTGCTCCGCGGGCCCGACGCGCCGATGCTCTCGGCGACGTCGGGGACCGCGCCCGGAGAGCCGAGCAGCGGCGCCCCGGCCGGAGCCCCGAGCCGCGGGTCCGGCCTCACCGGTGCGCAGCTGCGCGCCCGGCTCGCCACGACTCCGGTCACGACGTTCCGCGAGGGCTACGACAAGAGCGAGGTCGAGGGGTTCGCCGAGCGCGCCGCGGCCGCGCTGGACGGGGTCGACGGGTCGCTCGCGCCGGAGGACGTGCTGAACCAGCGGTTCCAGGCGACGAAGTTCCGCGAGGGCTACGACCAGGACGCGATCGACGACCTGCTCGACGAGGTCGTGGTCGCGCTCCGCGCCCGCGGCTGACCGCCCGCACCGACCACCCGTCCCCGGCGCGCGACGACGA
>NZ_JAKRMS010000043.1 GCF_022346185.1 Cellulomonas sp. ACRRI
CGGCCGACCACCGCTGACCGGCCCCTGGCGCCTCATGCTCTGGCAGGGGCGCCGCCAGCTCGGGGTCCTCGCGGGGGCCACCGCCGTCGCCGTCGTCGGCAACGTCGCCGCGGCGCTGCTGCCGTGGCAGCTCGGCCGCGTCGTGGACGACGGGCTCGACGACGGCCTGAGCGCCGCGCTGTGGCTGGGCTGCCTCGGCGTGCTCGCGCTCGGCATGGTGCAGGTGGGCACGAACGTCTGGGGCCACCGGCTCGACGTCGAGAACTGGCTGCGCGCGGCGTTCGCGTCCTCGCAGCAGGTCGGGCACCACGTGACCCGCACGGGCGACGCCGTGACCGACGAGCTGCCGACGGGCGAGGTGGTCGCGACCGTCGCCACCGACGCCCTGCGGATGGGCGAGGTGTACGCCATCGTCCCGCGGCTGGTCGGCGGCATCGCGGCGTACCTGGTGCTCGGCGTGGTGCTGCTGCGCACCTCGGTGCCGCTCGGCCTGCTGGTCCTGGTCGGGCTGCCGGTCGTGGTCGCGGCCCTGTCGCTGCTCGTCCGCCCGCTGCAGCGGCGGCAGTCCGAGCAGCGCGAGGCCACGGGACGGCTGACGACGCTGGGCGCGGACACGGTGTCCGGCCTGCGCATCCTGCGCGGCATCGGCGGCGAGGACGTGTTCGCCGACCGGTACCGGGCGCAGTCGCAGCAGGTGCGTGCGGCGGGCGTGCGGGTGTCGCAGACCCAGTCGCTGCTCGACGCGCTGCAGACGCTGCTCCCGGGGCTGTTCCTCGCGGTCGTCGTCTGGGCCGGCGCCCGGCTGGCGATCAGCGGCGACATCACGCCGGGCCAGCTCGTGGCGTTCTACGGCTTCGCGGCGTTCCTGACCCAGCCGCTGTGGACGGCGAGCGAGGCGATCCGCGTGGCCACCCGCGCGGTGGTCGGCGCGCGCCGGATCATCCGGGTGCTGTCCGTGCCGGTCGCGGGGTCCGACGACCCGGCGGCCCCGGCGCCGTCCCCCGCCGTCGGCGAGCCGCTGGTGGACGAGGGCAGCGGGCTGGTCGTGCGCCCCGGGCGGATCACGGCGCTGGTCAGCGCGGACCCGGACGAGTCGGCGCGGCTCGCGCTGCGGCTCGGCCGGCTGGGCCCGCAGCGGCACGGCGGCGCGGACGACGAGGACCTGGACGACTCCGGCCAGGACGGGACGGTCCCGGCACCGGGCGCCGCGGACGCCGATCCCGGCCTGTCCCGGGTCCGCTGGGGCCGCACCCTGCTCGCCGAGCTCGGCCTGGCCGAGGTCCGCAGCCGGGTCGTGGTCGCCGAGTCCACCCCGCACCTGTTCACCGGCCTGCTGGCCGACGAGCTCGACGTGCGCGGCGGC
Organism: Cellulomonas sp. ACRRI; assembly: GCF_022346185.1. GTDB lineage: Bacteria > Actinomycetota > Actinomycetes > Actinomycetales > Cellulomonadaceae > Cellulomonas. The sequence continues at coordinate 1,364 of NZ_JAKRMS010000043.1, forward strand.
GCCGACCGCGACGCGCTGCTCGACGCGATGCGGGTCGCCGACGCCGGGGACGTCCTCGACTCGGTGCCCGGCGGGCTGGACGGCGAGGTGGAGGAGAAGGGCCGCTCGCTGTCCGGCGGCCAGCGGCAGCGGGTCGCGCTCGCCCGCGCGCTGCTCACCGGCGCCGAGGTGCTCGTGCTGATCGAGCCGACCAGCGCCGTCGACGCGCACACCGAGGCGCGGATCGCCCGCCGGCTGGCGGACGCACGCCGCGGCGCGACCACGGTCGTCGTCACGGCGAGCCCGCTGGTGCTGGACGTCGTGGACGAGGTGGCGCTGGTCGCGGGCGGCCGGGTCGTCGCGACCGGCACGCACCGCGACCTGGTCACGGCCCGCGACGCCACCGGCGCGGCCTACCGCTCGGTGGTCTCCCGCGCCGAGGACGATCGCGCCGAGGACGAGCCCGACGACCAGCCCGCCGGCGCGCCCGCCGACGCCGCACCCACCCCCACGACCGACGAGGAGGACCGCCGTGAAGCTGCCCGTCGCTGACGCCGCCGCGCTGCGCCGGCACACCGCCGCGCTCCTGCGCCGGCACCGCCGCGGCCTCGGCGTGGTCGTGCTGCTGCACGTCCTCGCCGCCACCGCCGGGCTCGCGGGGCCGTGGCTGCTCGGCCGGCTGGTCGACGGCGTGGTCACCGGCACCGACACGGCCGCCGTCGACCGGACCGTCCTGGTGCTGGTCGTGGCGGTGCTCGCCCAGACGGTGCTGATCCGGTACGCCCAGCGCGCCGCGATGGTGCTCGGGGAGGGCGTGTTCGCCGAGCTGCGCGAGGAGTTCGTCGCGACGGTCACCCGCCTGCCGCTGTCCACGGTGGAGCGGGCCGGGACCGGCGACCTGGTCGCGCGCACCACGACCGACATCGACCGGGTCCAGTACACCGTCCGGTTCGGCGTGCCGCGGCTGCTCGTCACCGCGGCGACGATCGTCCTGACCCTGGTCGCCGCGTTCGCCACCAACGCGCTCGTCGCGATCGGCCTGCTCGCCGGCGTGCCGCTGCTCCTGGCCGTGACCCGCTGGTACCTGCGCCGCGCGGCGCCGGCCTACCTGCGGGAGTCGGCCGCGTACGCCACGCTCAACGGCACGATCACCGAGTCCGTCGAGGGCGCCCGCACCGTCGACGCCCTGGGCCTGGGCGCGCGCCGGCGCGCGCGGGTGGACGCCGACCTGCGCGAGGCGTTCGCCGCGGAGAGCGCGACGCTCAACCTGCGCTCCGTGCTGTTCCCGGGCGTGGACACGTCGTTCGTGCTGCCGGTGGTCGCGGTGCTCGCGTGGGGCGCGTACCTCGTCTCGACCGGCCACGCGACGATCGGCGCGGTCACGACGATCGCCCTGTACGCGACGCAGATCATCCACCCGATCGGCGAGCTGATCTTCTGGCTGGACGAGATCCAGGTCGGCGCGACGTCGCTCGCCCGCATCCTCGGGGTCGCGGACGTCGCGCCGGACCGGACGGCGCGCGACGCGCGGCCGGCCGGCTCGGACGTCACCGCCCGCGCGGTCCGGTACGCCTACCGCGAGGGCCACGACGTGCTGCACGGCGTCGACCTGGGCCTGCGTCCCGGCGAGCGGCTGGCCGTCGTCGGCCCGTCGGGTGCCGGCAAGTCGACGCTCGGCCGCATGCTCGCCGGCATCCACCCGCCCACCGGCGGCTCGGTCACCGTCGGGGACGTGCCCCTGGTCGACCTGCCCCTGGACGAGCTCCGCGGCCACGTCGCGCTGGTCACCCAGGAGCACCACGTGTTCGTCGGCCCGCTCGCGGACAACCTCCGGCTCGCCGACCCGGCCGCGGACGACGCGGCGCTGGAGCGCGCCCTGCGCGCCGTCGACGCGTGGGACTGGGTGCGGGCCCTGCCCGGGGGCCTCGCCACGCCGGTCGGCTCCGGCGGCACCGCGCTGACCCCGGCCCAGGCGCAGCAGATCGCGCTCGCCCGACTGGTGCTGCTCGACCCGCACACGCTCGTGCTGGACGAGGCCACCTCCCTGCTCGACCCGCGCGCCGCCCGACACCTGGAGCGGTCGCTGTCGGCGGTGCTGCACGGCCGGACGGTCGTCGCGATCGCGCACCGGCTGCACACCGCGCACGACGCGGACCGGGTGGCCGTGGTCGACGCGGGGCGGATCAGCGAGATCGGGCCGCACGACGAGCTGGTCGCCGCCGGCGGGGACTACGCCTCGCTCTGGCACTCCTGGCAGCGGGAGTAGGTCAGGCCGGGCGCGCGCCGTCGGCCGCGGCGCCGCCCGCCTCCTGCTCGGGTGCGGGCTCCTCCTCCGGGTCGAACGCCCCCGACAGCCGCAGCACCTCGTCCTTGAGGAGCCGCACCCACAGGAACACCGCGAACCCGCCGAACACGAACCACTGGGCCGCGTACCCGAGGTTCTGGATGTTCAGCCCGGTCCCGGACCGGGTGGGCGGCGGCAGCAGCTCCAGGGCGGCGGGCTGCGCCGGCTGCGAGCTCGTCAGCACGGCGTAGCCCGTCCAGATGGGACCGCCCCACACACCGAGCAGCTCGGCGGAGGAGATGGTGTCGGTCGTCCCCGCGGCCTGCGTCCCGTGCGGGTCGCCGGAGTCCTCGGAGGCCTGCAGGTACCCGGTCACCGTCACGGTCCCCGCGGGCGGCTCGAGCCCGCCCGCCGCGGGGTCCTCGCCGGCCACCCAGCCGCGGACCACGGGCAGCACCGCCCCGTCGGCCGCCGGGTCGTCCGACACGACCCGCAGCGGGGTGAGCACCAGCGAGCCGGTGCGGTCGTCGAGCGCGCGCCCGGGCACGAGCAGCTGCCCGTCGGCCTCGTACTCCCCGGTCACCTCGACGCGGCGGCCGACCAGCGCGCCGTCGAACGTCGTCTGCGGGAGCAGCACCTCGGCGATCGGCACGGGCTCCTGCGCCTCGACCTCGGCCAGCTTCGCCGCCTGGGCGGCGGCGCCGCGCACCTCGGCGCGCTCGAGCTGCCAGGCGCCCAGCCGCCCGCAGACGGCGGCGACGGCGAGGAACAGCACGAGCAGCCCGACCATCCGGGGCGTGCGGGCGACCCGCCACAGCGTCGGCGGCGGCGCAGGCGCAGGCTGGGTCGGGGTCGGGGGCACCGCAGCACGGTACCCGGCGCGCCTGTGCGCCGAGGAACCGGGCCGGGACCGGCCGCCCCGCCTGGTGCGCCCGGCAGGTCCATGGGGTTGGATGGTTGACGGCTGCCTGAGCAGCCACGGGACGCCCTAGGTCGGACGTCCCGGCTAGCGACGCGAGGCGCCGCAAGGCTGAGGGGGCCCGGCGGGGGGTGCTCGACCGGGCCCACGGCACATCCGTGGTTCAGCGAAACGGGGAGAGAGCATGACTACGACGACGTCGAGGCCCGAGACCTGGCGGGCCGGTTCCGGCCAGCCGGTGTCGGACGAGACGCTCCGACGGATCGACGCCTGGTGGCGGACGGCCAACTACCTGTCGGTCGGGCAGATCTACCTGCTGGCCAACCCGCTGCTGCGCGAGCCGCTGACCAAGGACCACGTGAAGCCGCGGCTCCTCGGGCACTGGGGCACGACGCCGGGTCTGAACTTCCTGTACGCGCACCTGAACCGCGTGATCGCGGAGCGCCAGCAGTCGACGCTCTACCTGACCGGCCCCGGCCACGGCGGCCCGGGCCTGGTCGCGAGCGCCTACCTGGACGGCACCTACTCCGAGGTCTACTCGGACATCACGCCGGACGAGGAGGGCGTGCGCCGCCTGTTCCGGCAGTTCTCGTTCCCGGGCGGCATCCCGTCCCACGTGGCCCCGGAGACCCCCGGGTCCATCCACGAGGGCGGCGAGCTCGGCTACGCCCTGTCCCACGCGTACGGCGCGGCGTTCGACAACCCGGACCTGCTGGTCGCGGCGGTCGTCGGCGACGGCGAGGCCGAGACCGGCCCGCTGGCGACGTCCTGGCACTCGAACAAGTTCATCGACCCGGCCAAGGACGGCGTCGTGCTGCCGATCCTGCACCTCAACGGGTACAAGATCGCCAACCCGACGGTCCTCGCGCGGATCCCGGAGGACGAGCTGCTCGACCTCATGCGCGGGTACGGCCACAAGCCGCACCTGTTCGTCGGCGGCTTCGACGGCGAGGACCACGCGGCCGTGCACGCCCGGTTCGCCGAGCTGCTGGACGTCGTGCTGGACGAGATCGCCGAGATCAAGGCGCGCGCCGCCGCGGGCGACGAGTCCCGCCCGGCCTGGCCGATGATCGTCTTCAAGACCCCCAAGGGCTGGACCTGCCCGCCGGTGATCGACGACAAGCAGGTCGAGAACTCCTGGCGCTCGCACCAGGTGCCGCTGGCCAGCGCCCGCGACACCGACGAGCACCTGCACGTCCTCGAGGGCTGGCTGAAGTCGTACCGCCCGGAGGAGCTGTTCGAGGCGGACGGCTCGGTCAAGGCCGACATCACGGCCCTGTCCCCCGGCGGCACGCTGCGGATGAGCGACAACCCGCACGCGAACGGCGGGCTGCTGCTCAAGGACCTGCGGCTGCCCGACTTCCGCGACTTCGCGGTGGACGTGCCGGTGCCCGGCGGCTCGATCTCCGAGGCCACGCGCGAGCTCGGCAAGTACCTCACCGAGGTCATCCGGCGGAACCCGGACAACTTCCGGATCTTCGGCCCGGACGAGACGGCGTCCAACCGGCTGCAGGCCGTGTTCGACGTGACGAACAAGCAGTGGAACGCCGAGTACCTGCCGACGGACGTCGACGACCACCTGGCCCGGATGGGCCGGGTCGTCGAGATGCTGTCCGAGCACCAGTGCCAGGGCTGGCTCGAGGGCTACCTGCTGACGGGCCGCCACGGCCTGATCACCTCGTACGAGGCCTTCATCCACATCGTCGACTCGATGTTCAACCAGCACGCCAAGTGGCTGAAGGTCACGAACCACATCCCGTGGCGCCGGCCGATCGCCAGCCTGAACTACCTGCTGTCCAGCCACGTGTGGCGGCAGGACCACAACGGCTTCAGCCACCAGGACCCGGGCTTCATCGACCACGTGGTGAACAAGAAGGCCGAGATCGTCCGGGTGTACCTGCCGCCGGACGCGAACACCCTGCTGTCGACGTACGACCACTGCCTGCGCAGCCGGCAGTACGTCAACGTCGTGGTGTCCGGCAAGCAGCCCGCGCCGAACTTCCTGTCGATGGACGAGGCCGTCGCGCACTGCACCCGCGGCCTGGGCATCTGGGAGTGGGCCGGCACCGAGGTCGAGGGCGAGGACCCGGACGTGGTGCTCGGCTGCGCCGGCGACGTCCCGACGCTGGAGGTCCTGGCGGCGGCGCACATCCTGCGCGAGGAGCTGCCCGACCTCAAGGTCCGCGTCGTCAACGTCGTGGACCTCATGCGGCTGCAGGACGAGCGGGAGCACCCGCACGGCCTGTCGGACCGCGACTTCAACACGCTGTTCACGACGGACAAGCCGATCGTGTTCGCGTACCACGGCTACCCGTGGCTGATCCACCGCCTGACGTACCGCCGCAAGGGGCACAAGAACCTGCACGTGCGGGGGTACAAGGAGGAGGGCACGACCACGACGCCGTTCGACATGGTCATGCTCAACGACCTCGACCGGTACCACCTGGTGATCGACGTCATCGACCAGGTGCCGTCGCTCGGCTCGAAGTACGCGGGCCTGCGGCAGCGCATGGTCGACGCGCGGCTCCGCGCCCACGACTACACCCGGGCGCACGGGGAGGACCTCCCCGAGGTGCGCGACTGGGTGTGGCCGGACGCCGGCGAGACCGGCACCGAGGAGGGCGGCCCGCAGCAGTCGACCGCCACCCTCGCGACCGGCGGCGACAACGAGTAGCCCGCACGCGGCCGATGGCCCGCACCACCCGGTGCGGGCCATCGGCCTTCTGGGACCTAGGTCACACGGGGCGGCCGCGAGACGGCCGGGAGGGCCCCCGGGTGGCCCGCGTCACCCGGCTCGGACGCAGCCCCGGCGGCGGACGTCCGGCAGAATTCATCCCACCACCTGACGGCCGGCGACCCCGGCCCACGCCGACGAGGAAGAAGCCCGCCCGTGGCCCGCAGCATCTACGTCACGTCCCCCGAGGGGGACACCGGCAAGTCGACCGTCGCCCTCGGCCTGGTCGACCTGCTGACCCGCACCGTGCAGAAGGTCGGCGTGTTCCGGCCCATCGCGCGCTCCACCGAGACCCGCGACTACGTGCTGGAGCTGCTGCTCGCCCACGACGGCGTCGACCTGTCCTACGAGGACTGCATCGGTACCACGTACGAGGCGGTGCACCACGACCCCGAGGCCGCGCTCGCGACCATCGTGCAGCGGTACCACGCGGTGGCCCGCGACTGCGACGTCGTCGTCGTGGTCGGCACCGACTACACCGACATCGCCGGCCCGGCCGAGCTCGGCTTCAACGCGCGGATCGCGGCGAACCTCGGCGCGCCGGTGCTGCTGTGCGTCAAGGGCCAGGGCCGCTCCCCCGAGGAGGTCCGCCAGGTCGCCGAGGTCGCCGCCTCCGAGCTCGAGGCCGGCCACGCGCAGGTCGTCGCGATCGTCGCCAACCGGTGCGACCCGCAGAACCTCGACGCGATCCGCGCCGAGCTCTCCACCCGCGCCACCGCGTGGGCGCTGCCCGAGGAGCCGTTCCTCGTCGCGCCGACCGTCCGGCAGCTCATGGAGTCCGTCGGCGGGACCCTGGTCGGCGGCGACGCCGAGCTGCTGCCGCGCGAGGCGACCGACGTCCTGGTCGGCGCGATGTCCATCGAGCACCTGCTGGAGCGGCTGTCCGACGGCGTCGTCGTGATCGTCCCCGGCGACCGGTCGGACATCCTGCTCGGCCTGCTCATGGCGCACGCCGCCGACGGCTTCCCGTCGCTGTCCGGCATCATCCTCAACGGCGGCTTCGAGCCCCCGGCCACGGTCTCCCGCCTCGTCGACGGCCTGCGCAGCCGGCTGCCGATCATCCGCACCGAGCTCGGCACCTTCGCCTCCGCGTCCGCCGCCGCCGGCACCCGCGGCCGGCTGTCCGCCGACTCGCAGCGCAAGGTCGACACCGCCCTCGCGCTGTTCGAGAAGCACACCGACGCCGAGGAGGCCCTGGCCGCCCTCGAGGTGCCGGCCCCCGAGGTGGTCACCCCGCTGATGTTCGAGTACGAGCTGCTCGACCGGGCCCGGTCGGACCGCAAGCACGTCGTGCTCCCCGAGGGCAACGACGATCGCATCCTGCGCGCCGCGTCCACGCTGCTGCAGCGCGAGGTCGCCGACCTGACGATCCTCGGCGACGAGGCGTCGATCCGGACCCGCGCCACCGAGCTCGGCCTGGACCTGTCGGCGGCGACCGTCATCGACCCGAAGGCCGGCCAGCTGCTCGAGCGGTTCGCCGCGGAGTACACCGAGCTGCGCAAGCACAAGGGCATGACCGTGGAGCGGGCCCGCGAGATCGTGTCCTCGGTGTCCTACTTCGGCACGATGATGGTGCAGCTCGGCCTCGCCGACGGCATGGTCTCCGGCGCCGCGCACACCACCGCGCACACCATCAAGCCGTCCTTCGAGATCATCAAGACCACCCCGGGCACCTCCGTGGTGTCCTCGGTCTTCCTCATGTGCCTCGAGGACCGCGTCCTGGTCTACGGCGACTGCGCCGTGAACCCGGACCCGACCGCGGAGCAGCTCGCGGACATCGCGATCTCCTCGGCCGAGACCGCCGCGCAGTTCGGCATCGAGCCGCGCATCGCGATGCTGTCCTACTCCACCGGGTCGTCCGGCTCGGGCGCCGACGTGGACAAGGTCCGCACCGCCACCGAGCTGGTCCGCGAGCGCCGCCCCGACCTGAGCGTCGAGGGCCCGATCCAGTACGACGCCGCCGTCGACGCCTCGGTCGCCCAGACCAAGATGCCCGACTCGGCCGTGGCCGGCCGCGCCACCGTGTTCGTGTTCCCGGACCTCAACACCGGCAACAACACCTACAAGGCCGTGCAGCGCTCCGCCGGCGCCGTGGCCGTCGGCCCGGTGCTCCAGGGCCTGCGCAAGCCCGTCAACGACCTGTCCCGGGGCGCCCTGGTGCAGGACATCGTCAACACCGTCGCCATCACGGCGATCCAGGCCCAGGCCCTGACCTCGGAAGGCTCGAAGTGAACCACGTCCTCGTCATCAACTCCGGCTCCTCGTCGATCAAGTACCAGCTGGTCGACGCCACCTCCGGCGACGCGCTCGCCTCCGGCATCGTGGAGCGCATCGGCCTCGAGGTCGGCAAGGTCAAGCACGAGGGACCCTCCGGCGCGACCGTGCTCGAGCAGCCGGTGCCGGACCACGAGACCGGCATGCGCCTCGTCCTCGACCTGTTCGAGCAGCAGGGCCCGCAGCTCCGCGAGGAGGACCTCACCGCCGTCGGCCACCGCGTCGTCCAGGGCGGCGACGTCTTCGACGGCCCGGCCGTCATCGACGACGCCGTGCTCGCGCAGATCGACGAGCTGTCCCCGCTCGCCCCGCTGCACAACCCGGCCAACGTGGCGGGCATCGAGGCCGCGCGGCACGCGTTCCCCAACATCCCGCACGTCGCGGTCTTCGACACCGCGTTCCACCGCACCATGCCGCCGGCCGCGTACACCTACGCGATCGACGAGCAGGTCGCGAAGGAGTTCAAGATCCGCCGGTACGGCGCCCACGGCACCTCGCACCTGTACGTGTCCCGCGCGACCGCCGAGTTCCTGGGCCGGCCGCTCGAGGAGCTGAACACCATCGTGCTGCACCTCGGCAACGGCGCCTCGGCGTCCGCCGTGCGCGGCGGGGCGTGCATCGACACCTCGATGGGCCTGACGCCGCTCGAGGGCCTGGTCATGGGCACCCGGTCCGGCGACATCGACCCGGCCGTGCTGTTCCACCTGGCGCGGGTCGGCGGCTACACGATCGACCAGCTGGACGAGCTGCTCAACCGGAAGTCCGGCATGCTCGGCCTGTCCGGCTACACCGACATGCGCGACGTGCACGACGCCGTGGCCGCGGGCGACGAGCGGGTCAAGACCGCCCTGGACGTCTACTACCACCGCATCAAGGGCTACGTCGGCAAGTACTACGCCGAGCTCGGCCGCGTCGACGTCATCACGTTCACCGCCGGCATTGGTGAGAACGACGACATCGTCCGCCTCAACGCCCTCGCGGGCCTGGAGCGCCTCGGCATCCAGGTCGACCCGGAGCGCAACGCCGGCCGCATCAAGGAGCCGAAGGTCATCTCCCCCGACGGCGCCGAGGTCACCGTGCTGGTGATCCCGACGAACGAGGAGCTGGAGATCGCGCGGCAGTCGGTCGCGGCGATCGCCTGACGCACGCCACGGCGCCCTCGCGCGCAGGGCCCGCACCGGTACCTCCGGTGCGGGCCCTGCGCGCGTCCGGGGCCGCCGCGCGTCCCTGACGCGTCACCCGTTCGGTCCCTGCCTCGTCATCTTCCCGCCCTGCGGACGTCACCTGTCCGCCCACCGGACTTCACCCGATCGACGGCTCCAGCCCCCACGGGGTGCCGCCGATACGACGAACATGACGCATGCCCGAGCCATCGCCGAGGACCGCGAGTCCTACTGGCGCTCGGAGCTGGACCGCGTCGACCGGCTGTGCGACGCGGCCCCCGCGCTGTGCGTCGCCGCCCTGCCGCCCCTGCTCGCGGAGGCCCGCGCCGAGGGCGCCGTGCAGGTCGAGATCGAGCTGCAGTACAACGGCGGCTGGGCCCACCACCTGCTCGGCGAGGACCCGCTCGCGCTGCGGGCCATCGAGCACGCCCTCGAGCTCGCGACGACCCACGGGATGCGGGCCTGGGAGGGCCGGCTGCTCCAGGGGCTCGCCGCCGTCTACAACGGCTTCGGCGACAACCTGTCGGCGCTGGAGCTGCTCGACCGGTCCCTCGACATCCGGCGCGAGCTGAACGACACCGAGGGCCTCGCCGCCGCGCTCAACAACCTCGCCGACACCTACATCTCGATGGGCCGGTTCCCGGAGAAGGCCCGCGAGCTGCTGGACGAGGCCGCCCGGCTCTGGCCCGAGCTGGACCGCCCCGACGGCACCTGCGCCACCCTGTCGGGGCTCGCCAAGCTCGACACCGACGAGAGCGAGGCCCTGCGGGCCACCGACCCGGTGCGCGCCCGGGCGCTGGCCGAGCGCGCGGTGCAGCTGGCGGTCCGCGGGCTCGAGGCCGCGCGCGGCGTGCCCGACGCGGACGGCGGCAGCTCCGGCAACCCGCGGATGGCCGCGGAGGCGCAGGTGCGGCTGGCCCGGGCGCACATGGCCGGCGGGGACCTGGACGCCGCGGAGGCGGCCCTGTCCTCCGCCGAGGCCGCGCTCCCCCGCGTCGCGGCCCGCTACCTGACGATCCGGTACCACGCGGCCCTCGGGCGGCTGCGCCGGCTGCGCGGCGACCACGCGGGCGCGGTCGCGACGCTGCACGAGGGCCTGCTGCTCACGGAGCAGTCGCTGCGCCCGATGGAGCGGGCCGACGTGCTGCTCGAGCTCGTCCAGGTGCACGAGGACGCCGGCGACCTGCGCGCGGCGCTCGACACGCACCGCCGGTACCACGAGGCCGTCATGGCGCAGCGCGACCAGGCCGCCGAGCGCCGCGGCATCGTCGTCAACGCCCAGCTCGACGTGGAGCGGGTCCGGCAGGCCCGCGACCAGGCCCGCAAGCGGGCGGCCGAGCTGACCGCCCTCAACGAGACCCTGCAGCACGACGCCGCGCACGACCCGCTCACCGGGCTGCTGAACCGCCGCGGGCTCGACGCGGTGCTCGCGGCGCGCCTCGGGCGGGAGGCCGAGCTGGCCTACGTCGTCGCGGACATCGACCTGTTCAAGGCCGTGAACGACGAGCACTCGCACCCGGTCGGCGACGAGGTGCTGCGCCGGGTCGCGCAGATCATGACGAGCGCGGTCCGGGTCGGCGACGCGACGGCGCGCGTGGGCGGCGAGGAGTTCACGCTGGTGCTGCTCGACTCCCCGCACGAGCAGGCGCTGGCCGTCTGCGAGCGGATCCGCGCGACGATCGCCGGGTACCCGTGGCACGAGCTGTCCCAGGGCCTGCGGGTGACGGTGAGCTTCGGGGGCGCGATGGCCGCGGACGGCGAGGCCCGCGGCACCCTGGTGGCCCGGGCGGACGCGGCCCTCTACCGCGCGAAGCGCCAGGGCCGGAACCGGGTGGTCTTCGACGGCGTGCCGTCCTCGCCCGCCCCGCTGCCGGTCCCGGTCCCGCGCACCGCCCGCGACCCCCGCACCCCCTCGGCCGGCACGGCCACCGCCTGCCAGCCCAGCTGACCGCGCCCCGCGCCGCCTCGCGCGCGCCGCGCCCCACCGCGCACGCGCCGCAACCTGCGCCGTCCGCGCGGCCCGCGCCGCCCCGTGGTCCCGCGCCGACGCTCGCCGAGTCTCCGTCTCGCGCCTCTGTCGGTAGCCGTGCGCGGAGTCCGGAAACGGAGAGTCGGCGCAGGTCCTGGTGCGCTGGCGCGGGGCGCGCCCGGCGGTCAGCGCAGCCGGGCCGCCCTCGCGGCGCGGAGGGCCGCGGTGACGGTGGCGGTCCAGCGCTCCGGGTCGCCCGCCAGGAGCCTGCCCGGGCCGAGCGGCGGCACGAGCGTCCGGCCCGCGACGCGCACGCCGTGGACGCCCCGCTGCACGGCCACGGTCCGGGTGGCCGTCAGCGCGAGCAGGCCCTCGCGCCCGTGCCGGTGCCCCCAGCCCGACGCACCGCGCCCGCCCTGCGGCGCCGCCACCGACCCCCAGGCCGCCTGGTAGCCGTCGTTCACGGACACGCTGCCGGCGCGCAGCCGGGCGGCCAGCGCCGCGCCCCGCCGCGGCGACCGGGTCCACACCGACGCGGCGAGGGCGTACGCGGAGTCGTTCACCGCGGCGACGGCCTCGTCGTCCGAGGCGACCGGGGACAGCGCGACCACCGGCCCGAACGTCTCCTCCCGGAACGCCCGGGCGTGCTCCCCGACGCCCTCCAGGACCGTCGGCTCGTAGACGTACGGACCCAGGTCCGTGCGGTGCACGCCGCCCGCGAGCACCCGGGCCCCGCCCGACAGCGCGTCCTCGACGTGCTCGACGACGCGGGCCAGCTGCTCCGCCGACGTCAGGGAGCCGACGTCCGACCGGTGGTCCAGGCCCGTGCCGACGCGCAGCGCGCGGGTCCGGCGGGCGAACGCCGCGGCGAACGCGTCGTACACCTCCCGGTGCACGTACAGCCGCTCGACCGCCATGCAGAGCTGCCCGGTGCCGCCGAAGCAGGCCCGGACCGCCCCCTCGGCGGCGGCCTCGACGTCCACGTCCTCGGCGACGTACATCGCGTTCTTCCCGCCGAGCTCGAGCGTGCTCGGGACCAGCCGCTCCCCCGCCCGGGCGGCGACGACCCGGCCGGTCGCGGTCGACCCGGTGAACACCAGGTGGTCCACGTGGTCCACCACCGCCGCCCCGACCGTCGGGCCGTCGCCCAGCACCACCTGGACGAGGCCGCGCGGCATCCCGGCGTCCTCCAGCAGCTCGACCGCCCACAGGGCCGTCAGCGGCGTCTGCGGGTCCGGCCGCAGCAGCACGCCGTCCCCGGCCGCGAGCGCGGGCAGCACGTCCCCGAGGGTCAGGCTCAGCGGGTAGTTCCACGGGGCGACGACGCCGACGACCCCCACCGGGTCGTGCCGGACCCGCACCGAGGTCAGGCCCGGCACCAGCCCCGGCCGGCGCTCGGGCGCGAGGTAGCGGGCGGCGGCCCGGCCGAGGTGCCGCGCGAGCAGGGCGACGTCGGCGACCTCCTCGTACGCGGCGCCGCGGGCCTTGCCGTTCTCCAGCTGGACGAGGTCGAGCACGTCGCTCTGCCGCTGCAGCAGCAGGTCGTGCACGCGCAGCAGCAGCCGCGCCCGGTCCCGCACGGCGACGGCCGCCCACCGCCGCTGGGCCGCACGGGCCGCGCGCGCCGCCCGGGCGACGTCGTCGGGCGTCGACTGCGGCAGGGTCGCGAGCGGCGCGCGGGTCCACGGGGCGTGGTGGGTGCGCGTCCCCGCCGCCGGCGAGCTCGCGACCCGCTCCGCCAGGTCGCGCAGGTCGTCCGGCTCCAGGACGTACGTCGCCAGGGGGTCGGTCTCCGGGTCCAGGACGCCGTGCTCGGGCACCATGCGGCCAGGCTACGCGCCGCCGCCCGCCTGCTCCGCCGCCCAGGCCGCGACGCGGCGGGCCGACTCCTCCGGCGACAGGTCCTCGACCCGGGTCATCACGGTCCACCGCACCCCGTACGGGTCCACGACCGAGCCGTACCGGTCGCCGGACACGAACGTCGTCACCGGCTCGCGCAGCGTCGCGCCCGCCGCGACCGCCCGCTCGACGGTCGCGTCGACGTCCGGGACGTGCACCGCGAGCGAGTAGGTCGCGGCGTCCGGGTCCGGCGCCGTGATGCCGTAGGCGGGCATCGGGTCGCCCAGGGTGAACCGGCCGTTCCCGAGGTCGAGCGACGCCTCGCCCACCAGGTCGCCCATCCGGAACACGTCGAGGACGCGGGCGCCGAGCACCCGCTCGTAGAATCCGATGGCCTCGGCGGCCGGGTGGACCACGAGGTGCGGGGTCAGCGACGTGACGCCGTGCGGCACGCCGTCGGTGGTGTGGGCCCCGGTGGCAGGGGTCGTGGGTGCGGTGCTCTCGGTCATGCACCGAGCCTCGCCCCGCGCGTGGCGGCGGTCTTGTACGAACGGGACACGAGGGGGCGGCGCGTGGTCGAGTCGGCGGGGCACCTGAACCCGGGCGACCCGGAGGTCGCGTTCTCGCGGTTCCGGCTCGGGGCGGACCTCGACGACCTGGTCCGGCACGTCTGGGTCGCGCGCTGGGACGTCCCCGCCGGCGCGGTGCGGCCGCAGCGCGTGCTCACCTACCCGAGCGCCAACGCCGTCCTGCAGCCCGCCGGCGCGGCCTTGCACGGCCCGTCCCGGGTGCTGACGACCCAGGACCTGACGGGACGGTCCTGGGTGGTCGGCGTCCTGCTGCGGCCCGCGGCGTGCCGGCTGCTCACGGCCACCGACCCCGCGCGCCTGGTCGGTCGCCGGGAGCCGCTGCCCGGCGCCCCGCTGCCCGCCGTCGCCGCGGCGATGGGACGGCCCGCCGCGGCCCGACCGGCTGCCGAGGCCGACCGGGAGGTCGCCGCCGTGCTGCGCGCCTGGCTCGCCCCCGTCGCGGCCCGGGTGGACGACGCCGGCCGGCTGGCGAACGCGGCGTGCCGGGTCGCCGAGGAGCGGGCGGACGTCCTGCGCGTGTCCGACCTCGCGGCCCTGCTCGGCACGACGACCCGCACGCTCAGCCGGGTCGTCCGCCAGCACACCGGGCTGACGCCGAAGTGGCTGATCGAGTGCCGGCGGCTGCAGGCGGCCGCGACGACGCTGTTCGCCGACCCCGGGACGGACCTCGCGGCCCTCGCGGCGGACCTCGGGTACACGGACCAGGCGCACTTCACCCGCCGGTACCGGGCCGTGGTCGGCGAGACCCCGGCCCGGACGCGGCGGCACGCCCCGGCGCCGGCCTGAGCCGCCGGGCCGCGCCACGCCGAACTCACACCCCCAGCGTCGTCCGCGCCTCCGGGTCGAGCAGCGCCGCGACGGCGGCGCGCCCCGCCGCCGGGTCCGCCGCCGCCAGGGCCGCGTCCGCCATCGCACGGCACGCGTCGAGCGTGTGCCGCCGCAGCGCGAACCGCACGGCGGGCAGCGCGGCGGGCGACATCGACAGGCTGGTGATGCCCAGCCCCGTCAGCACCAGCGCCATCAGCGGGTCGGACGCGGACTCGCCGCACACCCCGACGGGCCGGTCCTTCGCCGCCCCGGCGCGCGCGGTGGCGGCCACGAGCTCCAGGACGGCGGGCTGCCAGGCGTCGAGCAGGTCCACGAGCTCGCCGCGCAGCCGGTCGGCCGCCATCGTGTACTGCGCCAGGTCGTTGGTGCCGAGCGAGACGAAGTCGACCTCGTCGAGCACGGCGTCGGCGCGCAGCGCGGCGGCGGGCACCTCGACCATGACGCCCGCGGTGCGCAGGCCGGCCTCGTGCACCGCGTCGGCGAACGCGCGGGACTCGGCGGGGGTGGCGATCATCGGGGCCATCACCCAGGGCTGGGCGCCGGTCTCCTCGCCGGCCCGCGCCAGCGCGGTCAGCTGGTCGGTGAGCAGCGCCGGCGCGGACCGCACCAGCCGGTACCCGCGGACGCCGAGCGCGGGGTTCTCCTCGGCGTGCAGGTTGGCGAACGCGAGCGGCTTGTCGGCACCCGCGTCGAGGGTGCGCACGACCACCTTGCGGTCGGGCCCGAGCGCGCGGAGCACCCGGGCGTACGCGGCGGCCTGCTCGTCGACGGTCGGCGCCTGCTGCCGGCCGAGGAACAGCACCTCGGTCCGGAACAGCCCGACGCCCTCGACGGCCGCGCCGGCGAGCTTCTCCGCGTCCTCGGCGGTGCCGATGTTCGCGAGCAGCTGCACGCGGTGGCCGTCCGCGGTGCCGCCGGGCTCGGTGTCGGACTCCAGCGCGCGCTCGGCGGCGGCGCGGGCCTCCAGGGCGGCGCGGTCGTCGCCGGTCGGCTCGACGAGGACGGTGCCCGCGGCGGCGTCGACGCCGACCACGAGACCGTCCGCGAGCGCCCCGGCGCCCGTGGTGCGCACGACGCACGGGATGCCGTTCTGCCCGGCGATGATCGCGGTGTGCCCGGTCGGGCCGCCCTCCTCGGTGACGAGGGCCAGCACGCGCTCCAGGTCCAGCGCGGCGGTGTCGGCGGGCGCGAGGTCGGTGGCGACGACCACGGACGGCTCGCGCAGCTCGGGGACGCCCGGGGCGGGCAGCCCGGCCAGCCGCGACACCACCCGGTCCCGGACGCTGCGCAGGTCGGTGACCCGCTCCGCCAGGTACCCCCCGGCCTGCTCGAACATCGCGGCGAACGTGCCGACCACGGCGTCGACCGCCGCGACCGGGGGCTCCCCGCCGCGGACCCGGCCGAGCACCTGGTCCCGCAGCGCCGGGTCGTCGGCCATCATCGCGGTGGCACCCAGGACCTCGGCCACGGTGCCGGTCGCGCGCCGGCCCTGGTCCCGCAGCGCGTCGGCCACGGCGGTGAACGCGGCGGTGACGGCGTCGGGCAGGTCCTCGGCCGGGACCGGTGCCCCGTCGACGAGCACCGGCGCGTCGCCCGGCACCGTCGGCACGGGGCGCACCCGCACCACGGGGCCGACGGCGACCCGGCGGCCGACGCCCACCCCCTGCAGCACCGTCCCGGCGGCGGGCGGTGCGGTCGTCTCGGTTCGCGTGTCGGTCATGGCGTGAGCGTCTCCCCGTCGAGATCGGTCTGGCAAGGGGCCGAGGTCCCCCGGTGTCCCCGGGCCGCGCGGGCCCGGGGACCATCGTGCCGTCAGGCGACGGCGGGCTGGGTGGTGGCGGCCGGCGCGGCGGCGACGGCGTCGGCCTCCTGCTCCGCCTGGACCAGCGGACTGGGCCGCAGGCCCTTGAGCACGACCACGACGCCGGCGGTGACCACGGTGCCGACGGCGACCGCGAGCAGGAAGCCGAGCGGGTTCGAGATCAGCGGCAGCACCCAGATCCCGCCGTGCGGCGCCCGGAGCCCCGAGCCGACGGCCATCGTCAGGGCCCCGGTGACGCTGGACCCGACCACCGAGGACACGATGACCCGCCACGGGTCCGCCGCGGCGAACGGGATGGCGCCCTCGGAGATGAACGACAGACCGAGCAGCCACGCGGCCTTGCCGTTCTCCCGCTCGGCGTGCGTGAACAGGCGCTTGCGGACCGTCGTCGCGAGCGCCATCGCGAGCGGCGCGACCATGCCGGCGGCCATCACCGCGGCCATGATGCGGTACTGCACCGCGTCGCCGGTCAGCCCCTCGGTCGCCAGGCCCGTGACCGCGAACGTGTACGCGACCTTGTTGATCGGGCCGCCCAGGTCGAAGCCCATCATCGCGCCCAGCAGCGCGCCCATGAGCACGAGGTTGGACCCGGACAGGCCGTTGAGCCAGTTCGTCAGGCCGTCCATCACGTCCGCGATCGGCCGGCCGATCACCACGAACATCAGGAAGCCCGTGATCAGCGAGGACAGCAGCGGCGTCACCACGACGGGCATCACCCCGCGCACGCCCTTGGGCACCCGCCACCGGCTGATCCACAGCGCGAGGAAGCCACCGACGAAGCCCGTCACCAGGCCGCCGAGGAAGCCCGCCCCGATCACCACGGAGATCGCCCCGCCGACGAAGCCGGGCACGAGCCCGGGCCGGTCGGCGATGGCGTACGCGATGAACCCGGACAGCACCGCCACCAGGAAGCCGAACGCGGCGGCACCCGTCTGGTACAGCAGCACCGCCCAGTCCTGGCCGGAGGTGATGCTGAACGACGTGATGAGGTCCTCGACCGGGACCGCGGTCACCGCGACCGGCCCCTCGTTCCCGGGCCAGGCCGCCTGCGCGACCATGAAGCCGAGCGCGATGAGGATCCCGCCCGCGGCGACGAACGGGATCATGTACGACACGCCGGTCATGAGCCACTGCCGGATCCGGGTGCCGGCACCGGCGTTCGCGTCCACCTTCGTGACCGGGCGCGGCGCCCCGGCCGACGGGACGGCGCCCGCCGCGGCGGCGTCCTCGGCGGGCACGCCGGCCTCGACCGCCGCGACCGCCTGGGCGAGCACGCCGGTCGGGTCGTGCACCGCCTTCTTCACGCCGACGTCGACGGAGGGCTTGCCGGCGAACCGCTCCTTGGCCTGCACCTCGAGGTCGGCGGCGTAGATCACGCCGTCCGCCGCCGCGATGATCGCGGGGTCGAGCGGGGTCGAGCCCGCGGCGCCCTGCGTCTCGACGTGCACCTCGTGGCCGGCGGCCTTGCCGGCCTGCTCGAGCGCCTCGGCGGCCATGTACGTGTGGGCGATCCCCGTGGGGCACGAGGACACGGCGACGAACTTCATGAGGGCACCACCTCTCGCTGGACGATCTCGGCCACGGTGGCCGCGTCGGGCGCGTCGAGCAGCGACTGCCGGAACGACTCGTGCACGAGCCGGCGGGCGAGCGCCGCGAGGATCTGCAGGTGGTCGGCGTCCCCGCCGGCGGGCGCGGCGATGAGGAACACCAGGCGGGCGGGCCCGTCCGGGGCGCCCCAGTCGACGGGCTCGCGCAGCTTGCCGACCGCGAGGCTCGGGGCGGCGACGTGCTCCGACCGGGCGTGCGGGAGGCCGACGCCGCCGGGCATGCCGGTGGCCATCTGCGCCTCGCGGGCCCGGACGTCGGCGTGGAAGCCTTCGGCGTCGGTGACCCGGCCCGCGGCGGCGAGCAGGGCGATGAGCTGGCGGGTCGCGTCGTCGCGGTCGGCCGCGGCGAGGTCGACGCCGACGAGCTCGGCGGAGGTCAGGGGCAGGCTCATGGTCACAGCTCCTTCAGGGCGAGGGCGGGGTCGGGGTCGGCCACCAGGGCGACCTCGTCGGGACGGACGTCGGACGGGCGCGGGACGGCGCTGCCCGGGAGCAGGACGGCGGCGCGGCCCCAGGCGACCGCGCGGCGCAGCCGGTCCGGGGGCGGGCCGGCCGCTGCGAGGTAGCCGGCGAGGGTCGAGTCCCCCGCGCCGACCGTGGACACGGGCAGCAGGCCGGGACCACCGGCCCACCAGGAGCCGCCGTCGGCGACGAGCAGCGCGCCGTGCGCGCCGAGGCTGACCAGGACGGCGGCGGTGCCGAGCGCCTGGACCTCGCGGGCCGCGGCGAGGACGTCGCCCACGGTCGTCAGCTCGTGGCCGGCGAGCTCGGCCAGCTCCTCGTCGTTGGGCTTCACCAGCGCGAGGCCGCCGTGCCGGACCGCGGCGGCGAACGGGGCGCCCGACGTGTCCAGCACGACCGGGACGCCGTGCCGCGCGCCCAGGTCGGCCACGGCGGTGAAGAAGTCGTCGTCCAGCCCGGCCGGCAGGCTGCCCGCGGCGACCACGGCGGTCGCGCCGGCGAGCTCGGACTCCACCGCGGCGAGCAGGGCGGCGACCTCGTCCGGGGTCAGCGCGGCACCGGGGGCGTTGATCTTGGTGGTGGCGCCGCTCGACTCGGTCAGCGTGATGTTGGACCGCGTGTCCCCCGCCACGGGCACCGGCCGGGCGTCGACGCCCTGGGCGGCGAGCAGCGCCACGACCTGCGCCCCGTCCGCGCCGCCCGACGGCATGACCGCACGGGACGCGACGCCGTGCGCCGCGAGCGCCCGGGACACGTTGATGCCCTTGCCGCCGGGGTGCAGGTGCGTGGCCGCGGCGCGGTTCACCTCGCCGACCGCCAGGCGCTCCAGGTGCAGGGCGCGGTCCAGGCTGGGGTTCGGGGTCAGGGTCACGACCCGGGGGGCGGTCACGCGCGCACCACCCGCGGGCCGGCGGCCTCGACCTCGTCCGCGAGCTCGGGCATCACGCCGGAGTCGGTGACCAGCGTGTCCACCTGGTCGAGCGAGGCCACGTGCGCGAAGTCGGCGCGGCCGAGCTTCGTGTGGTCCGCGAGCACCACGGTGCGCCGTGCCGCCGTCACCAGCGCCCGCTTCACCGCGGCCTCCGCGAGGTCGGGGGTGGTGAGGCCGTGCTCGACGCTCAGGCCGTTGGTGCCGAGGAACGCCGTGTCCACGTGGATGTCCGCGAGCTCCCGCAGGGCCCAGGTGCCGACCGCCGCGAGCGTCCGGCCGCGGACCGTCCCGCCGACCAGGTGCAGCGTGATCCCGGGACGGGTGGCGAGCACCGTCGCGACCGGGAGCGCGTGCGTGACGACGGTCAGCTCGCGGTCGGTCGGCAGGAGCTCCGCGAGGCGCACCGTCGTGGTGCCCGCGTCCAGGATGATCGCGCCGCCGGCCGGCAGCTCCTCCAGGGCGGCCTTGGCGATGCGGTCCTTCTCCCCCGACAGCAGGCCCTCGCGCTGCGCCAGCCCGGGCTCGAAGCCGAGCTGCTCGACGGGGATCGCGCCGCCGTGCACCCGGCGCACCAGGCCGTGCCGCTCCAGGACGGTGAGGTCGCGCCGCACCGTCTCCGGGGTGACGTCCAGGGTGGTCGCGAGCGAGGCGACGTCCACGCGCCCGTCCCGTCGCGCGGCGGCCAGGATCTGCTGCTGGCGCTCCGTTGCGTACACGTCGCCTCCGTCGGTTCCGGTCCTCGTCCACAGGTGACCCGGGCGCCGGGAGGGGGCCCCGCGCTGGGCTGCTGCGCGATCCAGCATGCCCCAACCGGACACCAAAACGCAAGCAATCAAACCGAGTCGGACTCAAACGCGAACCAAACGGGCATCCGCGCGCGCCCGGATGCCCGCGGCCGCGCGGCACCGGCCGAGCCCCGCCTGACAGTGGAAGGTTCTGCCGGACACGCCGACGGCGTGTCCGGCAGAACCTTCCACTCTCGCGGATGCGGGTTCGGGTGGGGGTGCCCGGATGCCAACGAGGGCCGCGGCTCCCCGGGGGGAGCCGCGGCCCTCGGCGCGCGCGGGTGCCGGCGTCAGCGCGGCTGGTACGGGGAGACGACGATCTCCACCCGCTGGAACTCCTTGAGGTCCGAGTACCCGGTGGTGGCCATCGCCCGGCGCAGGGCGCCGATCAGGTTGAGCGAGCCGTCCGCGGTGTGGCCCGGGCCGAACAGCACCTGCTCCAGCGTCCCGGCCTGGCCGACCTGGACCCGCTCGCCGCGCGGCAGGTGCGGGTGGTGCGCCTCCGGTCCCCAGTGCCAGCCCCGGCCGGGGGCGTCCGTGGCGCGGGCCAGCGCGGCGCCGAGCATGACGGCGTCCGCACCGCACGCGATCGCCTTGACCAGGTCCCCGGACCGGCCCACGCCGCCGTCGGCGATGACGTGCACGTACCGGCCGCCCGACTCGTCGAGGTAGTCCCGGCGCGCGGCCGCGACGTCCGCCACCGCGGTGGCCATGGGGGCGTGGATGCCGAGCGAGACCCGGGTGGTGTGCGCCGCGCCGCCGCCGAAGCCGACCAGCACGCCGGCCGCACCCGTCCGCATGAGGTGCAGCGCCGCGGTGTAGGTGGACGCGCCGCCGACGATCACCGGCACGTCGAGCTCGTAGATGAACCGCTTGAGGTTGAGCGGCTCGGCGCGGCCGGACACGTGCTCGGCCGACACGGTGGTGCCCCGGATGACGAACAGGTCGACGCCGGCGTCCACCACGTCCTTCCAGAACTCCTGGGTGCGCTGCGGCGAGAGGGCGCCGGCGACCGTGACGCCCGCGTCACGCACCTCGCCGACCCGGCGGCGGATCAGCTCGGGCTGGATCGGCGCGGCGTAGACCTCCTGCATGCGGGCGGTGGCCTCGCCGGCCGGCAGCTCGGCGATCTGCGCCAGCAGCGGCTCCGGGTCCTCGTAGCGGGTCCACAGGCCCTCGAGGTCGAGGACGCCGAGGCCGCCCGCGCGGCCCAGCGCGACCGCGGTCGCCGGGCTCATCACGGAGTCCATCGGCGCGGCCAGCACCGGCAGCTCGAAGTGGTAGGCGTCGATCTGCCAGCCGACGGACACCTCCTCCGGGTCCCGGGTGCGCCGGGAGGGCACCACGGCGACGTCGTCGAAGGAGAATGCGCGCCGTCCCCGCTTGCCGCGGCCGATCTCGATCTCGTTGCTCACCGGGACAGGCTACCGGCGCGGGCGGACGACGCGGGCCCCGCCGCGACGTGCGACGGGGCCCGCGTGGGTGGCGGCGGCGCGGGCCGCCGCGGCGTGCTGCCGGGGCTCAGCCCGCGACCGCGTCCACGACCGCGGCGCTGAAGGCCGGCAGGTCGTGGGGGTTGCGGGACGTGATGAGCGTCGACCCGCCCGCCTGCGACACGACGACCTCCTGGTCCACCCAGGTGGCGCCCGCGTTGCGCAGGTCGGTGGCCAGGCTCGGGTAGGACGTGAGCGTGACGCCGTCGACCACTCCGGCCTCGATGAGCGTCCACGGCCCGTGGCAGATGGCCGCGACGGGCTTGCCCGCGCCGAGCACGGCCTTCACCAGCGCCTGCGCGTCCTCCTGCGTGCGGAGCGTGTCGGCGTTCACCGTGCCGCCCGGGATGACGAGCGCGTCGATCTCGTCCGCGGACACCTGGTCCAGCGTGCGGTCGACCGGGTACTCGCCGCCCGGGTCGAGGTCGTTGTTCACGGCGCGGACGGTGCCGGCCTCGGCGGACACGAGGACGGCGGTGCCACCCTCGTCGACGACGGCCTGCCAGGGCGTCGTGAGCTCGGGCTCCTCGATGCCCTTCTCGCTGGTGAGGAACGCGACGGTACGGCCGGTCAGGCGGGCCATGACGACTCCTTCCGTGGGGACGTCCCCGCGGTCCGCGGGGTCGTCCTCCACCCTCACCCGGACGGGCGCCGGCCGCATCCGGGCCCCGCCACACGCCGCGCGGGGTCCCCGGGAGCGTCGGTGGCCGGTGCGATGCTGGCGGCGCAGGAAGGAGAGGGACGCGATGACCTGGACCGACGGGCCGCTGCTGGGGTTCGACACCGAGACCACCGGCGTGGACACCGACCACGACCGCATCGTGACGGCCGCGCTCGTCCGCCGGGACCGCGCCGGCACGCAGGTGCGCACCTGGCTGATCGACCCCGGCGTCGAGATCCCCGAGGGCGCCAGCGCCATCCACGGCATCAGCACCGAGCACGCCCGCGCGCACGGCGTCGAGCCGCGCGGCGCCCTGGACGAGATCGCCGCCGCGATCGCCGACGCGGTGCGCGAGGGGATCCCGGTCGTGGCCTACAACGCGTCCTTCGACCTGTGCCTGCTGGAGGCCGAGCTGCGCCGGCACGACCTGCCGACCGTCGAGGACCGGCTCGGCGGGGAGTTGCGCCCGGTGATCGACCCGCTCGTGCTCGACCGCGCCGAGGACCGGTACCGCTCGGGCAAGCGCAAGCTCGTCGACCTCTGCGGCGTCTACCAGGTGGTCGACACCGGCAGCCTGCACACCGCCGACGTGGACGTCGTGGCGACCCTCGACGTGCTGGAGCGGATCGTCGGCCGGTTCCCGCACCTCGGCGACCTCGACCTGGTCTCGCTGCACGACTACCAGGTGACCGCGCACCGGGCGTGGGCCGAGGCGTTCAACGCCTGGCGGACGGAGCGCGGGCACACCGGGCCGGGGGCGGAGTCGGCGTGGCCGAGCCGCGCGGCGACGCGGGCGACGGCGGTCGTCGCCGCGGCCGGCGGCGGGCCGGCGGTCGGCGGCGGGCCGGCGGTCGGCGGCGGGCCGGCGGTCGGCGGCGGGCCGGCGGTCGGCGGGCCGGCGGTCGAGGCGCCCGCGGTCGGCGCGCCGGAGCCCGTGCGCTCCCCCGCGGTCGAGGCGCCGGAGCCCGTGGGCGCCCCGGCCGCCGCCGCTGCCTCGCGGGGCCGCACCGTCCGGGTCACCGGCCGCATCGCCACCCAGCCCGCGCTGCCCGTCCCGGTCACGCCCGAGCCGGTCGCGATCCGGCACGACCCGGCGCGGGACCGCCGGTTCGCCGGCCGCCCGATCCAGGACACGCTGATCGCCTGACCTGCGCGGATCCTCGCACCGCAACACCGGCCATGAGGTCGGCATCAGCCACCTCGGCGCGCCCGCACACGATCTCCCCATCCGACGTGCTGCCAATATCTCATCCATGAGTTAACGTCGTCGTCGTGACCATGACCAACCCGACGACCGGAGCCGTCCCGACGGTGACCTCGTCCCTCCCCGTCGTCACCCCGACCCTCCCCGAGCAGCTGGCCCACGTGGGCTCGCTCGTCCGGTCCGCGCGCCGCCACCGCGGCCTGACGCAGACCCAGCTCGCCGAGCTCCTCGGCACCAGCCAGTCCGCCGTGCACCGCATCGAGCAGGGCGCGCAGAACCTCAGCCTCGACATGCTGACCCGGATCGGCGCCGCGCTCGACTCCCCGATCGTGACCCTCGGCGGCCCGCAGCACACGCACCTGCGCGTGCGCGGCGGCGCGCGGCTGTCCGGCCGGCTCGACGTGAACACCTCCAAGAACGGCGCCGTCGCCCTGCTGTGCGCGTCGCTGCTGAACCGCGGCACCACGCGGCTGAAGAACGTCGCGCGGATCGTGGAGGTCGACCGGATCGTCGACGTGCTCCGCTCGATCGGCGTCCGCGCCACCTGGTCCGCCGACGGCCGGGACCTGGAGATCGTCGTGCCGAAGGACCTCGACCTCGAGGCCATCGACGTCGACGCCGCCCGCCGCACCCGGTCGATCATCATGTTCTTCGGCCCGCTGCTCGGGCAGCAGGACGAGTTCCGCCTCCCGTACGCGGGCGGCTGCGACCTCGGCTCCCGCACCGTCGAGCCGCACATGATCGCGCTGCGCCCGTTCGGCCTGTCCGTCACCGCGAGCGGCGGCCGCTACCTGGCCCGCGTGTCCGACCCGGGCACCGAGAACCTGTCGATCGTGCTGACCGAGCGCGGCGACACCGTGACCGAGAACGCGCTGATGGCCGCCGCCCGCCGCCCCGGCG
Organism: Cellulomonas sp. ACRRI; assembly: GCF_022346185.1. Classification (GTDB taxonomy): domain Bacteria; phylum Actinomycetota; class Actinomycetes; order Actinomycetales; family Cellulomonadaceae; genus Cellulomonas. The sequence continues at coordinate 25,808 of NZ_JAKRMS010000043.1, forward strand.
TCACCACCATCCGCAACGCCAGCCCGAACTACATGGTCCAGGACCTGTGCTTCTACCTGGAGCTGCTGGGCGTCCGCGTCGAGGGCATCGGCACCACCACGCTGCGCGTGCACGGCAAGGCCGAGATCGACGCCGACGTGGAGTACGCGGTCTCCGAGGACCCGGTCGAGGCGATGAGCCTGCTCACCGCCGGCATCGTCACCGGCTCCGAGATCACGGTCGGCCGGGTGCCGATCGAGTTCATGGAGATCGAGCTCGCGACCCTGTCGGAGATGGGCCAGCGTTACACGCTGTCCGAGGAGTACACCGCGCACAACGGCCGCACCCGGCTCGTCGACATCACGGTGCACCCGAGCGAGCTGCGCGCCCCGCTGGACAAGATCCACCCGATGCCGTTCCCCGGGCTCAACATCGACAACCTGCCGTTCTTCGCGGTGATCGCCGCGTGCGCGACGGGGTCGACGCTGGTGCACGACTGGGTCTACGAGGGTCGCGCCATCCACCTGACCGACCTGACCCGGCTCGGTGCGGATGTGCGGCTGCTCGACGCGCACCGGCTGCAGGTGTCCGGCCCGACCCGCTGGTCGGGCGCCGAGGTGTCCTGCCCGCCGGCCCTGCGGCCCGCGGTCGTGATCCTGCTCGCGATGCTGGCGGCGAAGGGCGAGAGCGTCCTGCGCAACGTCGACATCATCGCCCGCGGCTACGAGGGGCTGCAGGAGCGGCTCGTCGAGCTCGGCGCACAGATCGAGACGTTCCGGGACTGACCCCGGGGGGGACGCGGAAGGGGCCGGGTGCGATCCGCACCCGGCCCCTTCTGCGTGTCCTCAGCGCACCGTGTAGTTCGGCGACTCCGAGATCATCTGCACGTCGTGCGGGTGCGACTCCTTGAGCCCCGCGGGCGTGATCCGGACGAACTTCCCCCGCTGCTGCAGCTGCGGGATGGTGCGCGCGCCGACGTAGAACATCGACTGGTGCAGGCCGCCGACCAGCTGGTGCGCCACCGCCGCGAGCGGGCCGCGGTACGGGACCTGGCCCTCGATGCCCTCGGTGATGATCTCGTCGTCGGTCAGGTCGCCCTGGAAGTACCGGTCCTTGGAGTACGACCGGCGGTCGCCGCGGCTCTGCATCGCGCCCAGCGACGCCATGCCGCGGTACCGCTTGAACTGCTTGCCGTTGACGAACACCAGGTCGCCCGGCGACTCGTCGCAGCCGGCGATGAGGCCGCCGACCATGACGCTGTCGGCGCCGGCCACGAGGGCCTTCGCGATGTCGCCGGAGTACTGCAGGCCGCCGTCCGCGATGACCGGGACGCCCGCGGGCTTCGCGGCGAGCGAGGCCTCGTACACGGCGGTGACCTGCGGGACGCCGACGCCGGCGACCACGCGGGTGGTGCAGATCGAGCCCGGTCCGACGCCGACCTTGACCGCGTCCACGCCCGCGTCGACCAGCGCCTGCGCGCCCTCGCGGGTCGCGATGTTGCCGCCGATGACCTGGACGTGCCTCGTGGCGGGGTCGGACTTGATCCGGCGGACCATGTCGAGCATGAGCCGGGCGTGGCCGTTCGCGGTGTCCACGACGAGCGCGTCCACGCCGGCCTCGACCAGCGCGGACACGCGGTCCCAGGCGTCCCCGAAGAAGCCGACGGCCGCGGCGACGACCAGGCGGCCGCTCGCGTCCTTCGTGGCCAGCGGGTACTGCTCGGACTTCACGAAGTCCTTGACGGTGATGAGGCCCTGCAGGCGGCCGTCGGCGTCGACCAGCGGCAGCTTCTCCACCTTGTGCTTGCCGAGCAGCGCTGCGGCGTCGTCGTTCGTGATGCCGACCGGGCCGGTGACCAGCGGCATCGACGTCATCGTGTCGCGCACCCGGCGGGTGGTGAACTCCGCCGGCGGCACGAACCGCAGGTCGCGGTTGGTGATGATCCCGAGCAGGCGGCGGTCGTCGTCCACGACGGGCAGGCCGGAGACGCGGTACTTGGCGCACAGCGCGTCGAGCTCGGCCAGCGTCGCGTCGGGGCCCACGGTCACCGGGTCGGACACCATGCCGGACTCGGAGCGCTTCACCAGGTCGACCTGGTGGGCCTGCGCCTCGATCGACAGGTTGCGGTGCAGCACGCCGATGCCGCCCTGGCGGGCCAGGGCGATCGCCATGCGCGACTCGGTGACGGTGTCCATCGCGGCGGACACGAGCGGGATCGACAGGGAGATCTCACGCGTGAGCCGGGTCGTGGTGTCGACCTCGCTCGGGATGACGTCGGTCTCGCCCGGGAGGAGCAGGACGTCGTCGTAGGTGAGACCGATGAAGCCGAACGGGTCGGCAGGCGCGGCGGATCCAGGGGTACCCAGGTCGGTCATCCACCCATGATACGGCCGCCCCGCGCGCCTCCCGGCGCCCGCCGGGGTGACCTGCGCGACGTGCCCGTCCGGGCGCGCCGCGCCCGTGGTCAGCGGATGAGGCCCTTGCGCAGACCGATCGCCACGGCCTGCGCGCGGTCGGCGGCGCCGAGCTTGCGGAACAGCCGGCGGGCGTGGGTCTTGATGGTGTCCTCGGACAGGAACAGCTCCTGGCCGATCTGCGCGTTGGACCGGCCGTTGCTCATGCCGACCAGCACCTCGACCTCGCGCTTGGTGAGCGAGACCTCGTCGCGGCCGGTGGCCTGCGCGGGCAGCTCGACGCGGGTGACGACCGGGGTCGGCGCACTGGCCACCGCGCCGTGACCGTGCGCCGTCAGGCCGTCGTGCGGCACCGCGCCGGGAGCGCCGGGGATGCCCGGGCTCGCGAGGATGTGCGCAGCCACCGCGGCGAGCTCCGCGCGGCCGACGTCGGGCGCCAGGTAGCCGCGGGCGCCGAGCGCGATCGCCCGGTCGAGCGCGATCTCGTCGCCGGGCACCGCCAGCATCACGACCGTCGACTGGGAGGGGACCGCGCGCAGCCGGCGGATCGCCTCCACGGGGCCCGGGGTCGGCAGGTGCGCGTCGAGCAGCACGATGGTCGGCGGGACGCGCCGGGCCAGCGTGACCAGCTCGTCCACGGACGCGGCCGCGCGCACCGGGGCCAGTGCGGGCACCCCGAGTGCCGTCAGGACGATGCGCTCACGCACCGCCGTCGATCCGTGGCACACCACGACGCCCGCCATCGACCTCCGCCTTCCGCCTGTGCCCGGACCCTGGCGGATCCGGCTTCCTTCCTGTATCGGCCGGATCGGGCCCGACGTTAGCGTCCAGGAAGAACCCAGGTGTCAGGCGCAGACGGCCAGCACCTCGTGCACCAGGCCCGGGACCGTCCGGACCCGGTGCACCTGGCGGCCGAGCGGGACCTCTCCGGCGGCCTCGTCGGGGACCATCACGAACAGCGGCAGCTCCGCGTGCGCCTCGGTCACCGCGTCGACGAGCCCCAGGTCGGGGGCGGTCCGGTCGCTCAGCAGGACCACCGCGGAGGGCGACGTCATGGCGGCAATCTCCAGCAGCCGGTGCCGCCCCGTGGGCCCCGCCACGACCCGCGCGTCCACCCCGGCGTCGGCGAGCGCGCCGGCGAGGACGTGCAGCGACAGCGGACGAGGTTCACCCGGTGCGGCCAGCAGCAGCACGATCCGCCGGCGCGACGGGTGCCGGGGCACCCGGCCGGAACGATCCCGCAGCACCGCCAGCGCCGAGGCGACCACCAGCGCGTCGGGCTCGTCCCCGGGCCGGGCGAGGACGGTGCGCGAGGCGATGCCGGCGCGGGCCGGCGCGACGAGGTCCGACCACCAGCCGACCAGGTCCCCGCCCGACGGCAGCGCGAGCAGGCGGGCGACCTCGGCGGCGTCGGCGCGCAGCGCGGCGTCGATCACGGCGGTGGGGGTGGC
>NZ_JAKRMS010000044.1 GCF_022346185.1 Cellulomonas sp. ACRRI
ACCAAGACCCACCGACACCGACCAGCCAACCCCGAACGAGGCGACCACCCGAGCCGATGAACCATCTTGGCATCAACTACTAGGCACACTGTTGAGTTCTCAAAGAACAGACGCGCATCCCTCAGTGACTCTTGCGAGCTCCTGACCGGAGGCAACCGTTCAAACTTATCCGATCCTCTGCGTCCGGTCAAGTCCGAGTGGACCGTCCCGATCGTGCGGATCGCCCCGCGGCGCGGCGACGTCCGGGCTCATGCGTCCCGTTCCGGCCGTACCAAGGGGGGTGGTCGTCCGCGGGACCAGCCACCGGGTTCATCCTCGGTGTCCGTTCCTCCCTGCCGGGCGACGAAGAAGAACATTACGCACGACCGCGAGAGACCGTCAACTCGGGACGCCGTGACGGCGGTCACCTCGTGCACCGCGCTCACCTGCGGCGATCCGTCGAGGCCCCCCGCTCCCCGGGGCGCCGCCGGCTCCCGGAGAACGACGCGGGCCCGCCCGACCACGGAGGTCGGACGGGCCCGTCGGCCGACGCTCCCCGCCCGACGGGTCGGGCGGGGAGCCCGGTGTCAGTACAGGGCGCTCGCGAGCGCGCGGCGCGCGGCCGCGACCCGGGGGTCGTCGGCGCCGACCACGTCGAACAGCTCGACGAGCCGCACCCGCAGCCGCTCCCGGTCCGGGCCGTACGTGACCCGGATGGTGTCGACCAGCCGGCCGAACGCGTCCTCGATCTGCCCGCCGAGGACGTCGACGTCGGCGACGGCGAGCTGCGCGTCCACGTCGGTCGGCGCGTCGGCGGCGGCCTTGCGCACCGCGGCGAGGTCGGCGTCCCGGGTCCGGCTGAGCAGCCCGACCTGGGCGAGGCCGGCACGAGCCATGTCGTCCCGCGGGTTCTCCTTCAGCGCCTGCTCGTACGCCGCGGCCGCGGCAGGCAGGTCGTCGCGCTCGATCGCGTCGTACGCCTCCTGGTGCAGCGGGGGCAGCGGCGGCTCCTCCGGCTCGGCGGGCACCGGCGCCGCCTCCTGGGCAGCGACCGTCCCGGTGATGCCGTTCGCGGCGGCGGCCTCGAGCACCTGGTCGAGCACGCCGCGGACCTGGTCCGCCGGCGGCGCTCCCTGGAACAGCGGCAGGGGCTGGCCCGCCAGCACCGCGACGACGGCCGGGACGGACTGCGTCTGGAAGGCGGCCGCCACCTGCGGGTTGGCCTCGGAGTCGATCCTGGCGAGCAGGAGCCGCCCGGCGTACTGGTCGGCGAGCGCCCCGAGGTCGCGGGCGAGGTTGATGCTGGTCTCGCTCCACGACGCCCAGAGCAGGACGACGACCGGGTGCTGGGTCGAGGACTGCACCAGGGCCGGGAAGCCCTCGGTGTCGACGTCGACCGTGTACGGGCCCGGCGTCGGCAGGCCGCCCGGGGTGCCGGGCGCGGGGGTCGCCGGGCGCCCGAGCCCGGAGAGGTCGACCGCCCCGCGCACGTTGAGGCGCGGGTCGTGGGCCGGGTTCTGGCTCATGCCGAGGTGCTCCTGCTCTCGCGTGCTCTCACGTCATCACTCACCGGTGACCGCCGTGCGGGCGTGCTCGGCCGCCAGCACGGTCACCTGCTCGCCGCCGCCCGTCGGCGGCACGTACATCGCTACCACGTCGGTCCACGTGCGGACCAGGTTCTTCGACACGCTGCTCTTGCCCGCCAGGGCCGCGTCGAACGGGTCGTTCAGGGTGATGCTCCCCTGGGACAGGGTGACGGTGGTGACCGTCGACAGCTCGCCGACGACGATCGCCCCGCCGTCCGCGGTGCGCAGCGCCATGACGGCGCCCTCCACCGGGGCCACCGTCTCCGCGACGGTGGCGACCGCCTGCAGGCTGGCCGTCGTCTGGTTCCGCGCCTCGGTGATCGCGGTGCGGAAGAAGTCCGCCGGGAACGTCGCGGCGGCCGCGGAGGCGTCGCCGTTGGTCAGGACGTCGGCGTACTGCGCCAGCGCCTCGGTCGGCGTCAGCAGCAGCGAGTCGTCGTCGGGCGCGACCGGCTCGCTCCCCTCCTCCGGCGTCGCGGTGAGCGGCATCTGGACCGCCGGGCCCAGCCGAGCCCAGCCCCACAGCCGGTACGGCTCCCGGGGCGCGTTCTGCACCAGGACGAGCAGCAGCGGCGCCTGGAGGTCCGCGGGCTGCTCGGTCACGACCATCTGGGTCCGCGGCCAGCTCGTGGTGTCGGGGGTGATCAGCGTCTGCGCGGTCGTCGGGATCGTCACCGGCGGGCGCTCGCCGTTGGTGGCGGTGGCCCGGACGTACTCCGCCGAACGGATCGCGAGCGCCGGGCCCAGGAGCCGGGAGCCGAGGCCCGCGGGGTCGAGCGCCTGGTCCCCGGCCGCGAGGACCGTGCCGACCTGGTCGAGCACGTCCGTCGACTGGGCGACCGTGAGGGCGGGCGGCGGGACCGCCGGCACCGCGTCGGGGGTGGGCTCGGGGACCGGGTTGGCGCAGGCGGCCAGCCCCAGGGACGCGACCAGCGCGATCGCCGTGCCCGCGAGGCGGCGGCGCAGCCGCGCCGGTCCGGGGCGGTGCCCCGTGGTGCGTGCGGTCATCGGCCCTCCTCCGTCCGGCGGTCGTCGTCCTGCTGCGGCGGTGCGTCCGCGTCCGTGCTGGGGAACCCCCACATGCGGCGCCAGGCGTCGGCGCGCTGCGCGCGGGTCGCGGCGTCGTCGTCCTGCGCGCCGGCGGGCCCGCCCGGTGCGGCGGGCGGGCGGGCGCCCGTGCCCGGCCCACCGGACGGGGACGCGGGGGTGCCGGCCGGCGGGGCGGCGGGCGACGACGTCGGCGGCGGCCCGGCCGGACCGGGGCGTGCCGCGGGGGCAGCACCCGGCACGGGGGTCCAGGAGGACGCGCCGGTCGGCCGCGGCGTGCCGGACCCGGTGCCGCTCGACCCGGTGGCCGGTGCGGGGCTGCCACCGCCGGTCCCGGTGGACGCCGATCCGGTGGGAGCGTCGCCGTCCGGGGCGCCCGGCTCGTCGTGCGACGCGCGACCCCGGCGCCAGGGCAGGCGGTCGGCGAGCCGGCGGCCCTCCCCGGTGCCGCGGGTGGTCGGCCCCGCCTCCGGCGCGGCACCGGCGCCCTGAGCGGCGGGGGCGGCGGCGGCGGAGGAGGTGCCTCCGGCGCCTGCCGGCTGGGCAGGAGGCGCCGAGGTCGGCGCGCCGGGTGCCCCGGGTGCGCCGGTCACCGGCGCGGGCGGCGCCGGGGGTGTCGCCGGCAGGGTCGTCGTCGCGTCGTCGCGCGCCGGCCGGCCGGAGGTCGGTCCGGGCGTCTCGGCGCGGGCCGCCCCGCCCGAGGTCCCGCCGGGCGTGGTGCCCTCCCCGGGCGTGGCTCGACCGGCTGCCGGCGTCGCACCGGTCACCACCGGCGTCGCACCGGTCACCACCGGCGTCGCCCCGGTCACCACCGGCACGGCGCCGGTGGGTGCGCGCCCGCCGCGCTTGCGCGCCGCCGCGGCGGCGGCCTCGGCCTCGCGGATCTGCCGGCGGGTCAGCGGCACCCCGGGGGTGACGGTCCCGACGGGGATCGCCCCCGTCGGCGTCCCGGCCGCGGTCGCGCCGTCGCCGGGAGCGGCGCCCGCGGCGGGCAGCGGCACGGTCGCGAGCGTCCCGGTGCTGACGTCGGTCCACCCGGCGTCCGGGCCCTCGCGCCGTTGGCGCAGGATCCGCACGAGCAGGATCGCGGCGACCGCGAGCAGCAGCACGCCGAGCGCGACGCCCGGCCACAGCCAGGGCGTGGTCACGGTCTGCGGCCAGGACAGGTCGAGCACCGGGGCGGCGTCCCCCAGGCTCACCGCGAGCAGCGACCAGCGACCCTCCTGGGCCGTCCACTCGAGCGTCGCGGACCCGTCGCCGGCCACCTCGGCGACCCACATGTCGTTGCCCGTCGGGTCGGCGGCCTGCGCGGCAGCCGTCCCCGCGTCCTCGCTCGCCGACGGCGACGGCGCCGCCTCGGCGGGCTCCTCGGTCGCCGGGCCGGACGGGCTCGCCGTCGGCTCCGCGGCGTCCTGGCCGGCGGTGGTGGCGAGCGTGTGCCAGTCCGACAGGCCGGTGACCCGCTCGTACGGGTCGTCGCCGACCCAGGCGGTCACGTCCGTGTCGCGCCCGACGGCGAGCACCACGGGCGCGCCGTCGGCGTGCACGGTGACGGTCACGGGGTCGCCCGCGAGCTCGAGCACGCCGGGGTCGGTCACGAGGGTCCGGGTCCCGCCCCCGGGCGCGGCGGTGGCGACCAGCGGGTCGTCCGCCCGCCAGACGGTGGCCGAGGCGACGCCGAGCCCGATGGCCGCGACCCCGAGCACACCGAGGACGGCGGCGATCAGTCGTTGGAGCACGCATCTTCCTCTCGAACGTGACGTCCCAGGATAGGCGGACGACCTCGGGGTCCGGGCAATTCGGGCCCCGCAGGGGGCCCGGCGACGGGTGTTCCGCCCGGTGGCGCTGCCGATACCCTGGACGGCGGACGCGGGCCGACCGACGCCCCGAGCCTCCCGCCCGGAGGCCGTCCCCACAAGCGCTCGCGCGCGCTCGCAGGAGGAACTTCGTGGCAGACGACCGTACGCCCTTCCCGGTGGTCAACTTCCGTGGCTACGACCGCGGACCCGTCGACACCCGGCTGTCGGAGCTGGAGCGCGCGCTGCAGGAGGCCCGCAGCCAGGTCGCCTCGATGGACGAGCGGGTGCTGCAGATCTCGGGCGAGCTGTCCGAGGCGCACCGCCAGCTCCGCGAGGCCGAGCGCCCCACCTACTCCGGCCTGGGCTCGCGGATCGAGATGCTGCTGCGCTCGGCGGAGGAGCAGTCGTCGGACGTCGTGCAGCAGGCGAACGCCCAGGCGTCCGACGCGCTGGCCCGCGCGCGGCTGGCCGCCGGCCAGCTGCGCGCCCGCGCGGAGAACGAGGTCGCCGAGATGCTCGCCACGGCGCGCCGCGAGGCCACCGAGGAGCGGTCGACGGCGCACACCGAGGCCGAGAGCGCGCTCACCGGTGCGCAGCGGCGCGCCGAGGAGCTGGTCGGGTCGGCGGAGCGCGAGGCCGCCCGGATCCAGACCGCGATCCAGACCGAGGAGAGCGAGCGCCGCGCGACGCTGGAGCGCGAGCTCGGCACGCTTCGGGCGACGGTCGAGCGCGAGACGACCGAGCTCCGGATCAGCACCGAGCAGGCCGCCGAGGAGCTGCGGACGCGCACCGAGGCGGAGACGACGGCGATGCGCGCCGAGGCGGAGCGGTACGACCAGGACCTGCGCCAGGCCGCCGACGCCGAGACGACGGCGCTGCGCCAGCGCGTCACCGCCGAGCTGGCCGAGCTGCGCACCGAGGCCGAGCGCTGGGCCGCGATGCAGCGGTCCGTGGCCGCCACCGAGATCGCGGAGGCCCGCCAGGCCGCGAGCGAGGAGTCCCGCGCCCTGCGGGCCGACGCCGCCGCGCACGCCGACGCGGTGCGGTCGGCCGCCGAGCGCGCCGCGGCGGAGACGCAGCAGCGCGTGGTCGCCGAGACGACCGCGCTGCGCGCGGAGGCCGAGCAGTACTCCGGCTTCGTGCGGGCGACCGCGGACCGCGAGACCGCGGAGCAGCGCGCCGCCGTGGCCGACGAGATCGCCGCGGCCCGGCAGGAGGCGGAGCAGGCGCTCGCCGCCCTGCGCGCGGAGTCCGAGCAGTACGCGAGCGAGCTGCGCGCCGCCGCCGAGCGCGAGACCACCGAGCTGCGCGAGCGCACCGAGCACGAGGCCGCCACGCTGCGGGCCCTGGCCGAGCGCGAGACGACCGAGCTCCGCGAGCGCACCGAGCGCGACGCCGCCGAGCTGCGCGAGCGCACGGACCGCGAGGTCGCCGAGCTCCGCGAGGCCACCCGCCTGGACGTCGAGCGCCAGCTCACCGAGGCGACCCGCGCGGCCGACGAGGTCCGGTCGGCGGCCCGCGCCGAGGCCGACGCGCTCACCGCGCGGGCCCGCCAGCAGCTGGCCGACGCCGAGCTGCAGATCGCCGCGCAGCGCGAGGCCGCCGAGCGCGCCGACGCCGAGCGGCACGCGACCGCGCGGGCCGAGACGGAGAAGCTCGTCGCGGACGCCGAGGCGCACGCCGCCGACGCCGAGCAGCGCGTGGCCAAGGCGCTCGAGCAGGCCGAGAAGATCCGCGTCGACTCGCAGAACCACTCCAAGGAGCTGCTGTCGAACGCCCGGGCGAACGCCGACCGCGTCGTCGCCGAGGCCCGCGAGCACGCCGAGAAGACCCTGTCCGAGGCGATGGCCGAGTCGGAGCGCGAGCGCACCACCGCGCAGCGCCAGGTCGAGGACCTGAACCGGCAGCGCGAGTCGATCACGTCCTACCTCGACGAGCTGCGCAACCTGCTGGGCCACGACCCGGTCCCGAACCGGCAGACGCTGGAGAAGGCCGACGCCGCGCAGGCGCAGTTCGACGCGAAGCAGGTCGCCCGCCCGGCCGCCCGCCCGGCCCGCGGCAAGGCGCGCCCGGCCCCGGTGTCGGCCGCGACGCCCGCGGTCCCGGCGCCCGCCGGGTCGACGGACGACGCCCGGGCCGACGGCGCGACGCCGGCCGGCGGCGCCGAGTCCCCCGCGGAGGCGAAGCCCGCGGACCCGAAGCCGGCCGCTGCGAAGCCCGCCGGTGACGCGGGGCCCGACGCGGCGCCCGCCGACGACGCAGCGCCCGCCGGCGCGTCCGCGCAGGACGGCGACGGGCCGGCCGAGGAGCGGGCCGCCGCCGCGACGCGCCCCGACGGCGCCGGGACCGCCGGGGACGAGGCCGCGGCCGCGCCGGCCGAGAAGTGAGCGAGCGCGACGCGCCGTCGGACCCGGCCGGGCCCGACGGCGCGGTCGCGCCCGGGGAGTCCCCGCGCGCGGACGGCGAGCACCCGGGAGCTGTCCCGCACGACGCGCCCCCGCCCACGCCCACGCCGGCGGACCGTGCCGCCGACTGGCGCTCGCGCCGCCGCGAGGCCGCGGACGCCCACGAGGCCGCCCTGCGTGCCCGGCGCCAGGCCGAGTCGGCCCGCGCGCGCGAGCTGATCGCCCGGTTCGTCGCGGACGCCCGGGACCGCGGCGTCGCACCGGAGCCGCTGCACGCCCAGGGATACGGCGGCCGCGGCCGGTACCGCACGCCGCTGCAGGGCTGGTACCTGCGCCGGGACCGGACGGTGGCGGTCGGCACGGACGGCGGGTTCTACGTGCTGACGGTGCCGCCGTCGCTGGCGGCGCGGCTGCGCGGGGTGCGGCCGGAGCCGCAGGACCCGCCGCTGGTCATCGGTGCGGGCGGCAAGGACGGCGAGTCGCTGGACCTGCCGGTCGCGCTCGCCCGGGCGCTGGGCGACGACCCGACCTGACGGCCCCGGGCAGCCCGCGGGTCGCGCCGGCCCCCGGCGTCCGGCCCCTCTCCCGCGTGAACCGGCGCGTCAGCCCCGCGCCCGCCCGAGCAGGTCGCCCAGCGCCGCCGCCACCGCGCGGGGTGCCTCGACCGCGGTGAGGTGCCCGGCCCCGGGGACCACGACCGCCTCGACCCCGAGCACCCCCGCCATGCCGCGCGCCTCGGCCACCGGCGTCGGCCGGTCCTCCTCGCCGACGAGCACCAGCGCCGGCCCGCGGTAGCCCGCCAGCACGGCGGTGCGGTCCGGCCGCGCGGCCATCGCGCGCTGCGACCACGCCACCCCCGCCGGCGGCTGCGCGCCGATCAGCGCCTCGAGCCGCGCGACGAGCTCGGGCCGGTCGCGGGACGCCTCGCCGAGCAGTGCCGTCGCCATCGGCAGCACCTCGTCCACGGTGCCGGCCGACTCGACCGCGTCGGCGACCCGCAGCCGGTTGGCGCGGGCGTCCTCGGTGTCGGCGGTCGCCTTGGTGTCGAGCAGCCCCAGCCCGGCGACGAGGGACGGGTGCCGCTCGGCGAGCGCCAGCGCGACGTACCCGCCCATCGACAGGCCGGCGACGACCGCGCGCCGGTGCCCGGCCTCGGCCAGCACCGCCACCACCGCGTCGGCCGACGCCTCGAGCGCGGGCTCCGGCAGCGCGACGCCCTGGGCGGCCCCCATCCCGGGCAGGTCCACCGCGAGCACGGGTCCGTCGACCAGCGGGGCCACGTCGGCCCACATGCGGGAGTCGAGCGGGAAGGCGTGCAGCAGCACGAGCGGCAGCCCGGTCCCGGGTCGCAGCTGGTGCAGCGCGGCGGTGGCGGTCATGCGTCCTCCTGGTCGGATCCGGCGAAGGCCTCGCCGTCGGGCGACTGCGGGACGGTGGGCGCCTCGGCCTGCTCGCTGGGCCCGTCCCAGGTGGTCGGCAGGGGCACCGGCACGCCGGGGAGCACGTGCCGGACGATCTCGTCGAGCACGCGGCGGACGTACGGCTCCCCCACCCACAGGTGCTTCGCGCCCTCCACGCCGATGACCTCGGCCTGGTGCACCCGGGCGAACCGCTCGCGGGCCTCGGCGGGGCGCAGGTAGTCGTCGTGCTCGGGCACCAGGACCACCAGGGGCTTGCCATCGGCGTCCCAGGCGTCGAGGTCGGCGTCGGTGGCGCGGTGCAGCGGCGGGGACAGCAGGACGGCGCCCTCGACCGCGGGGTCCAGGCCGTGCATGAGCGCGAGCTCGGTGCCGAAGGACCAGCCGACGAGCCAGGGGTGCGGGAGGTCGCGGAACTCGGCGAGCTCGATCGCGGCGTGCACGTCGAACCGCTCGGCCACGCCCCCGTCGAACGCGCCCTCGCTGGTGCCGCGCGGGCTGGACGTGCCGCGGGTGTTGAACCGCAGGACCGCCACGTCGGCGAGCGCCGGCAGCCGCCACGCGGCCTTGCGCAGGACGTGCGAGTCCATGTAGCCGCCGTGCGTGGGCAGCGGGTGCAGCGTGACCAGCGTCGCCGCCGGGGTGCGGGGGGTGCCGTCCGCGTCGACCGGGAGCGCGAGCTCGCCGACGAGCGTGAGGCCGTCGGCGGTGTGCAGCTCGACGTCCTCGCGGTGCGCGGGCAGGACGGTGAGCGAGCGGATGGGCGTGGGGGCGGCTGCGGTGGTCATCGCCGTCGAGCGTAGTCCGGGGCCGTCAGCGCCGCGTCGGCCCCCGCCGGTGCCGTGCCGCCCAGCACGCGGCGTGCCAGTGCCGCCGGTCGGCCAGCGCCGCGTCGGGACCGAACAGCCCGTCGGAGCGCCACGCGACGACGTGCGGCGTGCCGGTCGCGATCTCCTGGTCGCAGCCCGGGCAGCGGAACGTGCGGTCGGACCCGCCGACGCGCTGCACGGTCCACTCGCCGTCGACCGCCTGCTCGGACGTGCGCCCGCCGCGGACCCGGTCCAGGTCGAGCGGGACGTGCTCGGCGGCGTAGGGGCGCTTGCCGGAGCGGCGGGAGGACGGCACGCCGGAGATTGTCCCCCGGCGTGCGTGGGCCCCGGGGCCGGCGTCAGGACAGCCCGGCCGCCGTCTCCGCGGGCGCGATCGTCCGCGTCGCGACCAGGTCGCGGTACCAGAGCGCCGAGTCCTTGGGCGTCCGCTCGAGCGTGTCGTAGTCGACCCGCACGATGCCGAACCGGCGGTCGTAGCCGTACGCCCACTCGAAGTTGTCCATCAGCGACCACACGAAGTAGCCGCGCACGTCCGCGCCGGCGTCCATCGCGGCGCCGACGGCGTCGATGTGGTCGTGCAGGTACTCGACCCGGTCGAGGTCGTGCACCCGGCCGTCGGCGGACACCTCGTCGGCGAACGCCGCGCCGTTCTCGGTGACGGCCAGCGGGATCGACGGGTACCGCTCGTGCATCTCGAGCAGCAGGTCGGTGAGGCCCTGCGGCTCGATGTTCCAGCCCATCGCGGTGTGCGGGCCGGGCTGCGGCAGCCACTCGACGTCGTCGCAGCCCACCCACGGGCTGACCTCGGACGACTTGTGCCCGTCGACGCCGGGGCTGCCGTCGCCGACGACCGGCTCGCCGTGCAGCCGCTGGACGCGGCCCGTCGAGTAGTAGTTGATGCCCAGCAGGTCGATCGGCTGCCGGATGATCTCCAGGTCGCCGTCCTGCACGAACGACCAGTCGGACACCGCGGCGGTCTGCGCGAACACGTTCTCGGGGTACCGGCCCTCGAGCAGCGGCTGCAGGAACACCTCGTTGGCGACGGTGTCGACCTGGCGCTTGGCGGCGACGTCCTCCGGGGCGTCCGACGCGGCGCGGGTGACGTGCAGGTTGAGCGTGATCGACACCTGCGCGGCGTCGCCGAGCACCTCCCGGATCGCGAGGGCGGCGAGGCCGTGCGCGAGGTTGAGGTGGTGCACCGCGGCCAGCGCGGCGCCCTGCTCGGTGCGGCCCGGCGCGTGCACGCCGGAGGCGTAGCCCAGGTACGCCGAGCACCAGGGCTCGTTCAGCGTGGTCCACACGGTGACCTTGTCGCCCAGCACCTCGGCCAGCTTGCGGGCGTAGTCGGCGAACCGGTAGGCGGTCTCGCGGTTCGTCCAGCCGCCCTCGTCCTCCAGGGCCTGCGGCAGGTCCCAGTGGTAGAGCGTGACGACGGGCTTGATGCCGGCGGCGATCAGCCGGTCCACGAGGTCGGTGTAGAACGCGAGGCCCTCGGCGTTCCACTCGCCCGACCCGGTGGGCTGCACCCGCGGCCAGGCGATCGACAGCCGGTAGGCCTGCAGCCCGAGGGACTGCATCAGCGCGACGTCCTCGGGGACCCGGTGGTAGTGGTCGGCGGCGACGGCACCGGTGTCGCCGTTCAGCACGGCGCCCGGGCGCGCGGAGAACGTGTCCCAGATGGACGGCGCGCGGCCGCCCTCGGTGGCGGCGCCCTCGATCTGGTAGGACGCGGTGGCCGAGCCCCAGAGGAAGTCGGCGGGGAACGTGCGCCCGGAGGGGCGGGAGGTGGTCATCAGAAGCTTCCTCGGTTCGGGGTGAGCCGCGGGACGGCGATGTCGAATCGATACGATACACGAACGTGGGAGCGCTCCCGCGCCCCCTGCGCCCACAACCCGCCCGCCGAGATGGCAACTCTCGGCTGTGCGTGGCACGTGCCACGCAGCCGAGAGTTGCCATCTCGGCGAGGACTGCCGCCGCGGGCGGGCGCGTGCGGGTCAGAGCGGGAGGGTGAGCTCCGCGCGCGAGCCCTGGGCCGCGTGGGGCGTGCCCAGGGCCGCCGCGACCTGCCAGGTGGTCGGGACGGCGCCGGTCGCCTCGACCGTGACCGCCGCGCCCGAGCGCCGGGCCACGAACTCCACGTCGCCGGCCGCGCCGCGGACCGTGGTGCGCGCCTCGGCGCCGTCGGCCAGCCCGAACACGCGCAGCGTGACGCCGTCGGCGTGGTCGTAGTCCGGGCGGTCGGTGCGCGCGCCGACCGGCAGCAGCGTGCCGGGCCGGACCAGCACGGGCAGCGAGTCGAAGCCGTGCCGCTGCCGGTGCCACCGCGGGCCGGACACGGTCGAGCCGTCGAGCAGCGACGTCCACTCCCCCTCGGGCACGTAGACGTCCACGTCGCCCTCGGCGGTGAACACCGGCGCCACCAGCAGCGACGGGCCCAGCGCGTACTGGGTGTCGACCGTCGCGGCCCCCGGGTCGTCCGGGAACTCGAGGAACAGCGGGCGCATGACCGGCAGCCCGTCGGTGTGCGCCTCGCGGCCCACCGCCGACAGGTACGGCATCAGCGACAGCTTGAGCTCGGTGAACCGCTGGGTGACCTTGACCGACTCCTCGTCGAACGCCCACGGCACCCGGTACGACGACGAGCCGTGCAGCCGGGAGTGCGAGGACAGCAGGCCGAACGCGAGCCAGCGCTTGAACACCGCGGCGTCCGGGGTGCCCTCGAAGCCGCCGATGTCGTGCGACCAGTAGCCGAACCCGGACGACGCCAGCGACAGCCCGCCGCGCAGCGACTCCGCCATGGACACGAACGTCGACTCGCAGTCGCCGCCCCAGTGGACGGGGAACTGCTGGCCGCCGGCGGTGGCCGACCGGGCGAACAGCACGGCCTCGCCCTCGCCCTTGACCTCCTCGAGCAGCTCGAAGACGGCCTTGTTGTACAGGTGCGTGTAGTAGTTGTGCATCCGCTCGGGGTCCGAGCCGTCGTGCCAGACGACGTCCGTCGGGATGCGCTCGCCGAAGTCGGTCTTGAAGCAGTCGACGCCCATGTCGAGCAGGGCCCGCAGCTTCTCCTTGAACCACGCCGTCGCGTCCGGGTTGGTGAAGTCGACCAGGCCCATGCCGGCCTGCCACAGGTCCCACTGCCAGACCGAGCCGTCCGCGCGCTTGACGAGGTAGCCGCGCTCGGCGCCCTCGGCGAACAGGTGCGACCGCTGCGCGATGTACGGGTTGATCCAGACGCACACCTGCAGGTCGCGCTCGTGCAGCCGGGCCAGCAGGCCCTCGGGGTCCGGGAACGTCGCCGGGTCCCAGACGAAGTCGCACCAGTGGAACTTGCGCATCCAGAAGCAGTCGAAGTGGAACACCGACAGGGGCAGGCCGCGCTCGGCCATGCCGTCGATGAACGACATGACGGTGGCCTCGTCGTAGTCCGTGGTGAACGAGGTCGACAGCCACAGGCCGTAGGACCAGTTCGGCACGGCGGCCGGGCGGCCGGTCAGCGCGGTGTACCGGCGCAGCACGTCCTTCGGGTCCGGCCCGGCGATGACGTAGTACCGCAGCCGCTGACCGGCGACGCTGAACTGCGTGCGGGACACGACCTCGGAGCCGATCTCGAACGAGACGTGGCCGGGGTGGTCGACGAACACGCCGTAGCCCGCGTCGGTCAGGTAGAACGGCACGTTCTTGTACGACTGCTCCGAGGAGGTGCCGCCGTCCGCGTTCCAGATGTCGACCGTCTGGCCGTTCTTCACGAACGGGGTGAACCGCTCGCCCAGGCCGTAGACGTGGTCGCCGACGCCGAGGCCGAGCTGCTCGCGGACGAACGGGCGGCCCTCGGCGTCGGTGATCACGCCGACGCCGCGCGAGGTCGCGCCGGTGACGACCCGGCCGTCGACCTCGACGTCCAGGGCCCACTCCCCCGTGGTCGACACGCGGGCGGTGAGGTTGCCCGTGGTCAGCGAGGCGCGGGGGTCGTCGTCCGTCGGCCCCGCGACGACGACGTGCGGCGCCGCCTCGGCGAGCCCGAACGCCGGCCCGTGGTCGACGCCGCCCTGGTGGTGCTCGATCGTCACGCCGAGCACCCCCTCGGCCGGCGAGTCGAGGGTGATCGTGATCAGCGGGTGGTTGAGGGTGTCGCCGCGCGTGGCGAGGCGGCCGGTGCCGGCGTAGGCGGTCAGCGACCGCTCGCCCAGCACGACCTCGTCGACCGCGCGCGGGCGCTGCACCGTGACCCCGGGGAGGGTCTGCCAGTAGCCGTCGGTGAACTTCATGGATGCTGCCCTTGCCTTACTTGACCGCGCCCGCGGTGATCCCGCGGGTCAGCGTGCGCTGGAAGATGAGGAAGAAGACGATCGCCGGGATCATCGAGACGAGGGCGCCCGCGTTGGTCGTGGGGGCGTCCATCATGCGGTCGCCCTGCAGCGAGGCGAGCGCGACGGGGATCGTCTGGGTGGCGTTGGTCGTGAGCATGACCAGCGGGATGAAGAACTCGTTCCACGTCCAGATGAAGAAGAAGATCAGCAGGACGCTGAGCGTCGGCCGGACCACGGGGAACACGACGCCCCACAGGGTCCGCCACCGGCCCGCGCCGTCGAGGGACGCCGCCTCGAGCAGCGCCTTCGGGAACGTGCCGAGCACCGAGGACAGCAGGTACGTGCCGAACGCCGCCTGGATGACCGTGAAGATGATGATGACCGACCACTGGTTGTTGGACAGCCCCACCTCCTGCGCCATCTGGAACAGCGGGTAGACCAGCACCTCCTGCGGCAGCATGTTCGCGAGCAGGAACAGCGTGACGATCCACATCCGGCCCTTGACCCGGCCGACGCCGAGCGCGTACGCGCTGAACAGCGACAGCACGACGGCGAAGATCGCGACCGCGCCGGAGATCCAGACGGAGTTGACCAGCTTCTCGGGGAAGTTGACCCGGGTCCAGAAGTTGCGCAGGCCCTCGGTGTAGAACTCGGCCGGCCAGGACAGCGGGCCGTTCTGCGAGTAGTCCGCGGGCGCCTTGAACGCGTTCAGCACCATGATCACGAACGGCACCAGCATGATCACGGCGACCAGCACGGCGGCGCCGAGCACGAACCAGCGCGCGGTGCCGCGGCGGTGCCGCCGGTCGGTGTCGGTGGCCTTGGCGCGCGGCGTGCGGACCGGGCGGCCCGCGCCGACCGCGGTGCCCGCGGTGCCCGCGGGCAGCGTCTCGATCGGGGCGGCCATCAGCGACCCTCCTCCTCACGGCGGGCGCTGCGGGCCTGCAGCACCATGATGACGACGGCGATCAGGATGATCAGGACCGTCAGGACGTTCGCGATCGCGGCGCCGTAGCCGACCTTCGACTTGTCGAAGAAGTTCAGGTACGAGTAGTACGACGGCACGAGGGTCGACGACTCGGGGCCGCCGCGGGTCAGCACGTAGATGGGCCCGAACACCTTGAGCGCGGCCACGGTGCAGGTGAGCGTGATGACGAACGTCTCGGGCTTGATCTGCGGGATCGTGATCGCGCGGAACCGGTGCCACCAGCCGGCGCCGTCCAGCTCCGCCGCCTCGTACAGCTCGGGGTCGACGCGCTGCAGCGCGGACATGAAGATGACGACCGGGTAGCCGATCTGGATCCAGATCAGCACGAGCATGACGGTCGGCAGCGCGGTGTCCGTCGAACCCAGCCAGTTGGGCGGGTTCGCGACGCCGATCTCGCGGAGGATCACGTTCACCGCGCCGGTCTGGGAGTTGAGGATCCAGTTCCACAGCACGCCGGCGACGGCGACCGGCAGGATCTGCGGCAGGTAGTAGGTGGCGCGGAGCACGGAGGCCACGCGGGGGCCGAACCGCTTGCCGAGCACGTCGAACAGCGTGGTCGCGAGCAGCAGGCCGATCAGGGTCGGCACCACCACCATCGCGAGGATCATCGCGATCGAGTTCCGGAACGACGTCCAGAACTGCTCGTCCGCGAGCAGGTCGGTGTAGTTGCCGAGCCCGTACCAGCGCAGCGGGGCGTTGCCGCCCTTCCACTTGTGCAGGCTGTACCAGATGTTCATCCCGAACGGGATCAGGATGACGACGGTGAAGGCGATCAGGCCGGGCAGCAGGTACGGCAGGTACCCGACCCAGTCGCGCGAACGGCGGCCGCGGCGGGTGCCGCGGGTGCGCGGCTCCGACGGCGGCGCGGCGCGGTCGACGGTGGTCATGCGGCTCCTCGAGGGGTGGGTGCCCGGGCCGGCGACGTGCGCCGCCGGCCCGGGCGGGGGTGCGAGGGCTCAGCCCTCGAGCAGGTCCGTCTTGCCGTCCTGGTAGGCGGTGGACAGGCCGTCCAGCACCTCCGACGGGGACTTCGACTGGTTGACCAGCGACTGGAGCTCGCTGACGATCACGTCGTAGTAGCCCGGGACCGGCCAGTCGGGGTAGAACGCCAGGCCGTCCTCGGAGAGGATCGACTCGAAGTTCTCGGTCATCTCCTTCGTCTTCTCGTCCGTGATGGCCGAGGAGTCGCCGGCGACCGGCAGGCCGCCCTTCTGGCCGAGGATCTCCTGCACCTCGGGGCGCAGCGTGATGTCGATGAAGTCGTACGCCAGGTCCTTGTTGGCGGCGTTCTCCGGGACCACCCAGAGGTTGCCGGACGAGCCCGGGTGCATCGTGTTGTCCGGGAACAGCGCCTGGGTCCACGTGAACGGGATCTCCTCGACCAGGCGGCCGAACCACCAGGAGCCGGAGACCATGATCGGGTAGGTGCCGTTGATGAACGACACGCCCATGTCCTCGGCGGTCAGCGCGGCCGAGTCGGAGGCGATGTAGCCGGCCTTGATCCACTCGTCGAGCTTCTCGGTGGCCTGCGTGAACGCCTCGTTCTGGAAGTCGACGTCGTCGGCGAACAGCTGGTAGTCGTCGACCAGGTCGCGGTCGCCGTAGTGCAGCACCAGCTCGTACCAGAGCTGGCCGAGCGGGTACTCCGCACCGGCCTCGGCCAGCGGGGTGATGCCCGCCGCCTTGAACGTGGCGAGCGCGGCCTCGAACTCCTCGAACGTCGTGGGCTGCGCGATGCCCTGCGCGTCCAGCATGTCCTGGTTGTAGTAGACGCCGACGAACTCGCCGTAGTTCGGCACCCCGTACCAGTCACCGGAGCCCATGAGGCCCTGCTCGTCGTACACCGACGTCGTCTGGATCGAGTCGGGCAGGGTCTCGTCCCACCCGCGGGACTCGGCCTCCTCGGTCAGCGGCGTGAGCAGGCCCTGCGAGGCGAGCTGGCCCGCGGTGGCGTTGCCCTTGTTGTACTCCATGACGTCCGGGACGTCGTCGCCGGTGAGGAAGATCTTCGCGTTCTTCTGGATCTGCTCGAACGTCTGGTTCTCGACGTTCACCGTCACGTCCGGGTGCTCGTCCTCGAAGATCTCGATGGCCTTGGCCCACGCCTGGCCCATCGCCGAGTCCTCGTTCTCGTAGTGCCAGACGGTCAGCGTGTCGCCGTCCGAGCCGCCGCCCCCGCCGCTGCTGTCTCCGCCGCACGCCGCCAGGGCGAGCGGCAGGGCGAGCGCCAGGGCGCCAGCCACGTACCGCTTCCGCTGTCCTGCCATCACACGTCCTCCTCGTCGAGTCCTGCTGTGGTCGGACCCCGGCGGTCGCCGGCGCCCGTCGTCGATCGGTCTAGGGGGCCCCGGCCCCGGCGAGCGCCTCGGCGCCGCGCGGCGCGGGGCCGGTGCTGCCGAGGTCCACGAGCCGGCACGGCTCCAGGACGGGGGCAGGCACCTCGCCGGTGCCGAGCAGGGCGAGCAGGGCGTCCACGCCCGCGCGCCCGAGCTGCGCGCCGGGGGCGTGCAGCGTGGTCAGCGGCGGCACCGTCTGCCCGGCGACCGCCGGGGACGACACCACCGCGAGCACGGACAGCTCCGCGGGCACGGCCACGCGGCGGGCGGCGAGCTCGGCTGCCACGCCGAACGTCGCGTCCTCGTTCATGGTGATCACCGCGGTCGGCGCCGGGGTCGCGTCGAGCAGCGCGGCGAGCGCCGCCCGGCCGCCCGCCACTGACTCCTCGGCGTACACCTGCACCGGGTCGAGGCCGCGGGCCAGCATCTCGGCCGTGTAGGCCGCCGCGGCCCGGACGGTCGGGCCGTGGCCCTCGGCCAGCCGGTGCTCGGCGTGGTTCACGAACGCGATCCGGCGGTGCCCGAGGCCCGCGAGGTGGGCGACCGCGTCGGCCAGCGTGGCGGCGAAGTCGACGTCCACCGTCGGCACCTCGGGGTCCGCGTCGTCCGCCGTGCGCCCGATGAGCGTCACCGGGACGCCGGCGCCGCGCAGGGCCGCCACCCGGGCGTCCCAGGCGTGCACCTCCATCACCAGCACGCCGTCGGCCAGCCCGCGGCGGGCGACGTCGAGCACCCCGTCGGCGTCCTCGGCCGCGAACGGCCAGAGCACCAGCTGGTACCCGCGCTCCTGGGCGACCGCGGCCGCGCTGAGCACGAACTCGGCCGAGGTCCGGCTGAGGCCCGAGTCGGCGACGGGGTAGGTGAGCGCGAGCACCCGGCTGCGGCGCGTGGCCAGGCCGCGGGCCAGGGCGTTGGGCCGGTACCCGAGCTCGTCCATCACGGACTCGACCCGGGCGCGGGTCGCGGCGGAGACGGGGCGGGCGCCGGTGAGGGTGGCCGACACGGTGGACAGCGCGACGCCGGCCCGGCGTGCCACGTCCTGCATCGTCACCATCGTCGTGCGGCCCTCTCCCTCGACGGCTGTGTCTCGGCGGCACCTCGTCCGTGAGGTGTCGAAGCGCTTCGCGCGGTCGTCACCGTAGGCCGGTCCCGGCGGACGCGTCCAGTGCCTGATGTCTCGAATCGATCACGATGAGCGTCGAATCGCTTCGATACTACGACGCGACCGTCGCCGCACGTCAAGCCGCACGATCGCGCGGGCGACGACGCTTCGCGGGCGCGGCGGTCCTGACCAGGGGGATCACCGTGTCGAACCGCTTGCACAGTGCGAAGCGCTTCGCTCCGCCGCGGTCCGGAGCGCCGGCGAGGCGCACGCGACCGGCAGCACCCGCGGCCCCGCCCACCTGCACACCGGCGCCCCGCACCCCCACTACCCTGGGCGGATGGCGACCATCGGGGACGTGGCCCGCGCGGCGGGGGTGTCCGTGTCGACCGTCAGCTACGTGCTGAGCGGCAAGCGCACGATCTCCGGCCCCACGCGCGACCGGGTGCAGCGCGCGATCGCCGACCTCGGGTACCGGCCGCACGCCGGCGCGCGCGCCCTGGCGTCCAGCCGCAGCAACGTGATCGCGCTGATGGTGCCGTTCCGGCCCGGGATCAACGTGCAGATCATCATGCAGTTCGTCGGCGGCGTCGTGACCACCGCCCGGGAGCACGACCACGACGTCCTCGTGCTCACCCAGGACGACGCGCAGGGCATCGACCGCGTCGCCGCGAGCTCGACCGCGGACGCGCTCATCGTCATGGACATCGAGTCCGAGGACGCGCGGCTGCCCGCCCTGCGCGCGCTCGCCCTGCCGAGCATCCTCATCGGCGTGCCCGACGACACCACGGGCCTGAGCTGCGTGGACCTGGACTTCGCCGGGGCGGGGCGGCTCGCGGTCCGCGAGCTCGCCGGGCACGGCCACCGCCGGCTCGTGCTGGTGGGGGCGTCCCAGGACCGGCTCGACCACCGCGCGAACTACGCGGTGCGCATGCGGCAGGGGGTGCTCGAGCAGGCCGGGTCCAGCGGGGTCGAGGCCGACGTCGTGCCGGCCGAGCCGACGTTCTCCGGGGGCGCCGCCGCGCTCGACGCCGTGCTCGCCCGGCACCCCGGGACGACCGGGCTCGTGGTGCACAACGAGGCCGCCCTCGGCGGGCTGCTCGCCCGCGCGGCCGAGCGCGGTCTCCGGGTGCCGGAGGACCTCTCGGTGGTGGCGGTCAGCCCCGCGGAGATGGCCGCGGGCCTGCCCGTGCCGGTGTCGCTCATCGAGGTGCCCGGCGAGCGGATCGGCCGCATCGCGGTGGAGATGGTGATGGCCCGGCTGTCCGGCGAGGACCTGGCCGAGACCCGGCTGGTCTCCCCCACCTACACGGACCACGGCAGCGTGGCGGCGCCCCGGGCCTGAGCGCCGGGACGGCCCGGGCTCCGGCCGCTACGCGGAGACCAGCCGTCCCGCCCGGTAGACCGCCACGGGGGCCAGGTCCTCGTCCGTCACGACCACGTCCGCCCGCCGACCGACCGCCAGCGCCCCGAGGTCCGGCCGGCCGAGGACCTCCGCGGGCGTCGTCGCCGCGGCGCGCACCGCGGCCACCAGCCCGATCCCGGCGCCGACCACCGTCCGCACCGCGTCCAGCAGGTGCGCCGTGCCGCCCGCGATCGCGCCGGCCGAGCCGTCGTCGCCGAGGATCCGCGCCACCCCGCCGCCCACCCGGACCGCCATCGGGCCGAGCCGGTAGTCGCCGTCCGCCATGCCCGCCGCGGCCATCGCGTCGGTGACCAGCGCGATCGAGCCGGGTCCGACCAGGTCGAAGACCGCCCGCACGGTGCCGTCGGCCAGGTGGGTGCCGTCCGCGACCAGCTCGACCACCAGGTCCCCGCGCGCGGCGGCGCCCAGGCAGGCCGCGATCGGGCCGGGGTCGCGGTGGTGCAGCGGGCGCATGCCGTTGAACAGGTGCGTGGCGGTCGGGCGCGGCGACCGGCCCGGCGCGCCCAGGCGACCGGTCAGCAGGGCGCGCGCCCGGTGCACCGCGACGTCCACCTGCTCGGCAGCCGCGTCGGTGTGCCCGACCGACGGCACCGCACCGCCGGCGACCAGGGCCGCGAGCACGTCCCCGCTCCCAGCGCCTGAGCCGTCGGCGACGCCCGGCACCTCCGGCGCCACGGTCATCGTCACCAGGTGCCCTCGTGCGGCCGCGATCAGGTCGGCCACCAGCGCCGGGTCGCCCGGCAGCATGTCCGCCGGGTTCTGCGCCCCGCACCGGTCGGCGGACAGGAACGGCCCCTCCGCGTGGATGCCGACCAGGTCGCCCGACTCCACCAGGTCGGCCAGCAGGGCGGCGCGCGCCAGCAGCACGTCCCGGGGGGCGGTGACGAGCGAGGCCACCAGGCTGGTCGTGCCGTGCCGGAGGTGCTCGCGCACGGCCACGAGGGCCTCGTCGCGGGTCGTCGCGTCCGGGAAGCTCGACCCGCCGCCGCCGTGGTCGTGCAGGTCGACCAGGCCGGGCAGCACGGTGGTGCCGGGTGCCGGCGCGGGCGGGAGGTCGTCGGACCACCGGCCGGGCAGCTGCGCCGCGGGTCCGACCCACGCGACGCGCCCCGCGGACAGCACGACGGCCCCGTCGGGCACGACCTCGGTCGGCGTCACCACCTCCCCGCGCAGGACGACGTCGGCGGTGGCGGTGTCGGCGGTGGTCACGGCCCCATCATGGCGCACGTCCGGGCCCGGCCGAGGCAGTTGGGTGGAAGGTTCTGACCGACACGCCGTCGGCGTGTCGGTCAGAACCTTCCACTCGACGCAGGGGCCGGGTCAGAACAGCCGGGAGTCCACGTCGTCGACGCCGCGCATGGCGTCGTAGTCCAGCACCAGGCAGGCGATGCCGCGGTCCGTGGCCAGCACCCGTGCCTGCGGCTTGATCTCCTGCGCCGCGAACACCCCCCGCACCGGCGCGAGCAGCGGGTCGCGGTTGAGCAGCTCCAGGTAGCGGGTCAGCTGCTCGACGCCGTCGATGTCGCCGCGGCGCTTGATCTCCACCGCCACCGTGGCCCCCGCCGCGTCCTTCGCGAGGATGTCAACCGGACCGATCGCGGTCGGGTACTCGCGGCGCACCAGGGTGTGCCCGGCGCCGAGCACGTCGATCTGCGCGGCCATCAGCTCCTGCAGGTGCGCCTCGACGCCGTCCTTGACCAGACCCGGGTCGACGCCCAGGTCGTGGTCGGAGTCGTGCAGGACCTCGTGCACCTCGATGACGAGGCGGTCGTCGCTCTGGGTGTGCTGGACGGTCCACACCTGCGTGACGCCCCGCTCGGCGTCCTCGGGCGGCGCCTCCGACGTGCGCAGCGTGCACGGCGGGCTCATCCAGTTCAGCGGCTTGTAGGAGCCGCCGTCGGAGTGCAGCAGCACCGAGCCGTCCGCCTTGACCACGACGAGCCGGGTGGCCAGGGGCAGGTGGGCGTTGAGCCGGCCGCTGTACCGGGCCGAGCAGCGCGCGACGAGCAGGCGCATGGGGTGGGACCTCCGCGGGTCAGATGACGTGGTGCGCGACCGGCGGGGCGGCCTCCAGCCAGGACGTGAGCCCGGCGTACGCCTCGGGCGTCATGACGAGCTCGACCTCCTCGGCGCCGCGCGGTCCGCCCACGCGGCACCGCACGAGGTACGGCCCGCCGACCACCGTAGCGTCCATCGCGGTGCGCTCCAGGACCTCCATGCCGCCCCGGGGCCAGACCTGCTCGGGGCGCGGCGCGAGCGACCGGAGCCGCCACCAGTACAGGTGCCGGGCGCCGTAGTGCGCGATGCCGCGCGACCAGCGGCCCCGCACCCGCAGGGCGCAGCGGAACGACCCGACCCGCCGGGTCAGGCTGCTCCACCGGGACAGCCCGAGGCCCACCACGACGAGCGCGGCCACGACGAGCAGCAGCGCGAGGAACGCGATCTGGTGCCCGGTCACCGCCAGCCCGCCGGCGTCAGCGGCCGGACGCGCCGGAGGCCACCGCCTCGGCCGCGTCGACGACGACGGTCACCTGGTCGCCGTCGACGGAGAGGAAGCCTCCCTCGACGGACCAGCGGTGCACGGTCCCGCCGGCCTCGATCACCCGGACCTCCCCGCGCCGGAGCACGGAGAGGACCGGGGTGTGCCCGGCCAGGATGCCGATCTCGCCGTCCGACGCGGGTGCGCTCACCTGGCGCGCCTCACCGGACCAGATGGTGCCGTCGGTGTCGACGAGGTCGACCTCGAGCTGGGCCATGGGACGAGAACCTCCTGGAAGGGGGTGGATCGGGGGGGGTGGAGCAGGGGCGTCAGGTCAGACGCCGTACTCCTTCTGGATGCGGGCCCAGTTGCGCTCGAGGTCCTCGAGGCCGCCGATGTTGAAGAAGGCCTGCTCCGCGATGTGGTCGAACTCGCCGTCGGCGATCTTCGCGAACGCCTCGACGGTCTCGGACACCGGGACCGTGGAGCCCACGACGCCGGTGAACTTCTCCGCCATGTAGGTGTTCTGCGAGAGGAACTGCTGGATGCGGCGGGCGCGCGCGACGACCGTCTTGTCCTCCTCCGACAGCTCGTCGACACCGAGGATCGCGATGATGTCCTGGAGCTCCTTGTTGCGCTGCAGGATCGACTTCACGCGGGTGGCGACGTCGTAGTGCTCCTGGCCCACGTACCGCGGGTCGAGGATGCGCGAGGTCGACGCCAGCGGGTCCACCGCGGGGTACAGACCGCGGGACGCGATCTCGCGGGAGAGCTCCGTCGTCGCGTCGAGGTGCGCGAACGTCGTGGCCGGGGCCGGGTCGGTGTAGTCGTCGGCCGGCACGTAGATCGCCTGCAGCGAGGTGATCGAGTGGCCGCGGGTCGAGGTGATGCGCTCCTGCAGGAGGCCCATCTCGTCCGCGAGGTTCGGCTGGTAGCCCACCGCGGACGG
The DNA here is from genome assembly GCF_022346185.1 of Cellulomonas sp. ACRRI. Classification (GTDB taxonomy): domain Bacteria; phylum Actinomycetota; class Actinomycetes; order Actinomycetales; family Cellulomonadaceae; genus Cellulomonas. The sequence continues at coordinate 22,655 of NZ_JAKRMS010000044.1, forward strand.
CATGCGGCCGAGCAGCGTGGACACCTCGGAGCCGGCCTGCGTGAACCGGAAGATGTTGTCGATGAACAGCAGCACGTCCTGCTTGGCGACGTCGCGGAAGTACTCCGCCATCGTCAGCGCCGACAGGGCGACGCGCAGACGCGTGCCCGGCGGCTCGTCCATCTGGCCGAAGACGAGGGCGGTCTTGTCGAAGACGCCCGCCTCCTCCATCTCGACGATGAGGTCGTTGCCCTCGCGGGTGCGCTCGCCGACGCCGGCGAACACGGACACGCCGCCGTGGTCCTGCGCGACGCGCTGGATCATCTCCTGGATGAGGACGGTCTTGCCGACGCCGGCACCGCCGAACAGGCCGATCTTCCCGCCGAGCACGTACGGCGTGAGCAGGTCGATGACCTTGATGCCGGTCTCGAACATCTGGGTCTTCGACTCGAGCTGGTCGAACGCCGGGGCCTTGCGGTGGATCGGCCAGCGCTCGGTGACCTCGAACGTCTCGCCCTCGGCGAGGTTGAGCACCTCGCCGGTCACGTTGAACACGTGGCCCTTGGTGACGTCGCCGACCGGCACCGAGATCGGCGCGCCGGTGTCGGTGACCTGGGCGCCGCGCACGAGGCCGTCGGTCGGCTTCAGCGCGATCGCGCGCACCAGCGAGTCGCCGAGGTGCTGCGCGACCTCGAGCGTCATCTCGAACCCGCCGGACTCCTCGCCCTCGCCCTGCGACGACAGGTCGATGTGGACGGTCAGCGCGTTGTAGATGTCGGGGATCTGGTCCGCGGGGAACTCGATGTCCACGACGGGCCCGATCACACGGGCGACGCGGCCCACGCCCGGCGTGGCCGTGGAGTCCTTCGCGTCGACGGTGGTCGCGGTCATGTCTGCCTGCCTTCGGTCGTCCGCCGGTGTCCGGCGGGCTGGTTCGGGTCGTGCGGTCGGGCGGTTCAGGAGGCGAGCGCGTCGGCGCCCGACACGATCTCGCTGATCTCCTGGGTGATCTCGGCCTGGCGGGCCTGGTTCGCCAGCCGCGTGTACGTGCGGATGAGGTCCTCGGCGTTCTCCGTCGCGGTGTGCATCGCGCGCTGCCGCGCCGCGAGCTCGGACGCCGCCGCCTGCAGCAGGCACGCGAAGATCCGGGTCCGCACGTACCGCGGGAGCAGCGCGTCCAGCACCTCGGCCGGGTCGGGCTCGAAGTCGTACAGCGGGAGCGCCTCGTGCTCGCCGGGGGTCGCGATGCCCTCGACGACCTCGAGCGGGAGCATCCGGATGACCTGCGGTCGCTGGCTCACCATGTTGACGAACTGCGTCGACACGATGTGCAGCTCCCCCACGCCGCCGTCGGCCGGATCGGCGGCGAAGGCCTCGAGCAGCGTGCTCGCGATCTCCTCGGCCAGCTCGGACGTCGGGGCGTCGGACTGCCCGGTCCACACCCCCGCCAGCTCACGCTGCCGGAACCGGTAGTAGGACTCGGCGCGGCGCCCGCTCACGTAGAGCGCGACCTCCTTGCCCTCGCCCTCGAGCCGCTCGACCAGCCGCTCGGTCTCGCGGATGACGGACGCCGAGTAGGCGCCCGCCATGCCGCGGTCCGAGGCGATGAGCAGCACGGCCACGCGGTTGGTGTCCTGGCGCTCCGCGAGCAGCGGGTGCGTCACGTCGGAGTGCGTGGCGACGGCGGAGACCGCCCGGGTGATGGCGCGGGCGTACGGGGACGCCGACGCCATCCGGTCCCGGGCGCGGCCGATGCGGCTCGCCGCGATCAGCTCCTGGGCGCGGAACATCTTCTTCAGCGACTGGGTCGACCTGATCCGCTGACGGTAGAGCCGCTGCTGTCCGGCCATGCGTCAGGCCTTCTTCTGCCGGACGATCTGCTCCTGCTCGACCGGCGTCTCGTCCTCGGGCTGCTCGGCGCCGACCAGCGGCGTGCCGTCACCCTTGAGGAAGCCCTGACGGAACTCGTCGACGGCGGAGGACAGCTCGGCCTCCAGGTCGTCGCCGAGCTTGCCCGTCTCCGCGATCGCGCTGAGCACGCCGGTGTTGCGGCGCAGGTGGTCCAGCAGCTCCGTCTCGAACCGGCGGACGTCGGCCACCGGCACGTCGTCCAGCTTGCCCTTGGTGCCGGCCCAGATCGACGCCACCTGCTCCTCGACCGGGAACGGCGAGTACTGGGGCTGCTTCAGCAGCTCCATGAGGCGGGCGCCGCGGGTCAGCTGCGCGCGGGACGCGGCGTCGAGGTCGGACGCGAACATCGCGAACGCCTCGAGCGACCGGTACTGCGCCAGGTCCAGCTTCAGCGTGCCGGAGACCTGCTTCATCGCCTTGACCTGGGCGGCGCCACCGACGCGGGACACCGAGATGCCGACGTCGACCGCGGGCCGCTGGTCCGCGTTGAACAGGTCCGACTGCAGGAAGATCTGGCCGTCGGTGATGGAGATGACGTTGGTCGGGATGTACGCCGAGACGTCGTTGGCCTTGGTCTCGATGAACGGCAGGCCGGTCATCGAGCCGCCGCCCAGCTCGTCGGACAGCTTCGCGCAACGCTCCAGCAGGCGGGAGTGCAGGTAGAACACGTCGCCCGGGTACGCCTCGCGGCCCGGCGGGCGGCGCAGCAGCAGGGACACGGCGCGGTACGCCTCGGCCTGCTTCGACAGGTCGTCGAACACGATGAGGACGTGCTTGCCGCTGTACATCCAGTGCTGGCCGATGGCCGAGCCGGTGTAGGGCGCGAGGTACTTGAAGCCCGCCGGGTCGGACGCGGGCGCCGCGACGATGGTCGTGTACTCCATCGCGCCGGCCTCCTCGAGCGCGCCGCGGACGGCGGCGATCGTGGAGCCCTTCTGGCCGATGGCGACGTAGATGCAGCGGACCTGCTGGTCGGGGTCGCCCGTCTCCCAGTTGGCCTTCTGGTTGAGGATCGTGTCGATCGCGATCGCGGTCTTGCCGGTCTGGCGGTCGCCGATGACGAGCTGCCGCTGGCCACGCCCGATCGGGATCATCGAGTCGATGGCCTTGATGCCGGTCTGCAGCGGCTCGTGCACCGACTTGCGGGCCATCACGCCCGGGGCCTGCAGCTCGAGCGCGCGGCGCGCCTCCGGCTCGATGTCGCCCAGGCCGTCGATCGGCTGACCCAGCGGGTCCACCACGCGGCCGAGGAAGGCGTCGCCGACCGGCACGGACAGGACCTCGCCCGTGCGGCGGACCTCCTGCCCCTCCTCGATGCCGGTGAACTCACCGAGGACGATGACGCCGATCTCGCGCACGTCGAGGTTGAGGGCGAGGCCCAGCGTGCCGTCCTCGAAGCGGAGCAGCTCGTTGGCCATCGCACCGGGCAGGCCCTCGACGCGGGCGATCCCGTCGCCGGCCAGGGTGACGCGCCCGACCTCCTCGGCGGCGGCGCCGGTGGGCTCGTACGTCGTGACGAAGCTGTCCAGCGCGGCGCGGATGTCCTCCGGCCGGATCTGCAGCTCGCTCATGGCATCTCTCCTGTCGTGCAGCACGCCGGGGGCGTGCAGTACCACGTGGGTCGGGGGGTCGTGACGGGCCCGAGGCCCGTCAGCTGGCAAGTCGTCGACGGGCGTCCGCCAGCCGTGCGAGCACGGTCGCGTCGATCACCTCGGGGCCGAGCTGCACGCGCAGGCCGCCGAGGACGTGCGGGTCCACCAGGACCTGCACCTGGATCTCGCGCCCGTACGCGCGGCCGAGGATCTCGGCGAGCCGCGCCCGCTGGGCGGTGCCGAGGTCCGCGGCGCTGGTCACCGTGGCGACCGTGCGGCTGCGGCGCTCGGCGATCAGGTCGCCGAGGTGCCCGAGCGTGGCCACGTACCGGCGGCCGCGCGGCGCGACGGCAGCCCGCCGCGCGAGCACCCGCGTGACGGCGGCGCCCGTGCCGTTCAGCAGGCGGTCGACGAGCTCGCCGCGCACCTGGGCGTGCAGCGTGTCGTCGTACAGCCGGCGGCGCACCTCGCGCTGCCCGGCGAGCGCGCGGCCGATCCGGAACAGCTCCTCCTGGACCTGCTCGATCGTGCCGTCGGCCTCCGCCGAGGCGAGCACGGCCGAGAAGGCCAGGTGCTCGACCGCGTCGGCGAGGTCGTCCTCCGCGGACCACCGCGCGCGCACCAGCCCCTGCGCGGCCTCGGCCACGCGGGGGTCGGCGCCGGTCAGCAGCCGGGCCACCAGCGCGGCCTTGGCCTCGCCGGCGGCCGACGGGTCGGTCAGGGTGCGCCGCAGCGAGCCGGACGAGTCCAGCGCGTCGACCAGCGCGAACAGCTGCTCGCCGAGCAGCAGACCCTCGCCGCCGGCCGCGCGCAGCACCGGCTCGAACCGGCTCTCCGCGGCGGCCAGCGACGCCCGGCTCGTCCCTCGCATCAGTTCCCCTTACCCGCGGTGGCGGTGGTCTGCGCGTCCAGGTCGTCCAGGAACCGCTCGACGACGCGCGAGCGACGCGCCTCGTCCTCCAGCGACTCGCCGACGATCTTCGACGCGAGCTCGGTGGCTAGGGAGCCGACGTCCGCGCGCAGCGACACGGCGGCCTGCTGGCGCTCGGCCTCGATCTGGCGCTGGGCCGTCTCGGCGATCCGCGCCGCCTCGGCGGTGGCCTTCTCGCGCGCCTCGGCGACGATCTGGCCGGCCTCGGAGCGCGCGTCCTCGCGGATGCGCGCCGCCTCGGCGCGGGCGTCCTGGAGCTGCTGCTCGTACTCCGCCTTGGCGGCGGCAGCCTCCTGCTGGGCGCTGGCGGCCTTCGCGAGACCGCCCTCGATCTTCTCCGTGCGCTCGTCCAGCACCGCCTGGAACTTGGGCAGCACGAGCTTGTAGAAGACGACGCCGATCACGATCAGGACGACCGACGACCACAGGATGTCGTAGCCCGCGGGGACGAGCAGGCGCCAGCCCTCGACCTCTTCGGTCTCGGCCGCGAAGAGGATGCCCGCAGTCCCCGGCATGGGAAGCGCGGCTGCGATCACGAGAACAGGAAGCCGGTGATCAGGCCGAGGAGGCCGAGGACCTCGACGAAGCCGATGCCGATGAACATGGTGGTCCGGAGCTGGCCGGCGACCTCGGGCTGGCGCGCCATGCCCTCGACGGTCTTGCCGATCAGGATGCCGAGGCCGATGCCCGGGCCGAGAACCGCGAGGCCGTAGCCCACGGTCGCGATGTTGCCCGAGATGGCGTTCTCGGCCGCAAGGATGACGCTGGGGTCCGCGAGAAGAGACACGCTGTGCTCGTTCCTTCCGTTTGGCCGCCGACCGGTCGGCCGGCGGTCGTCTGGTGACGAGGGCCCGTCGAGGCCCCCGTGGGGGTGGTGCTGGTCAGATCAGGTCAGTGCTCGTCCTCGATGGACTGGCTCAGGTACACGGCCGTGAGGACGACGAAGATGTAGGCCTGCAGCGCGGCGACGAACACCTCGAACAGGGTGATCGCGAAGCCGCCCGCGAGGGTCAGCGCGCCGAAGGGCTTCAGCCCGCCGCTCGCCTCGAACAGCAGGAACTGGGTGGCCGAGAAGCAGAGCACCAGCATGAGGTGCCCGGCGACCATGTTGGCCATGAGCCGGATCGCCAGCGTGACGGGCCGCAGGACGAACACCTGCAGGAACTCCACCGGCGCCAGCAGGATGTACAGCGGCCACGGCACGCCCGGGGGGAACAGGCTGCTCTTGAGGAACCCGCCCACGCCGTGCGCCTTGACGCCGGCGCCCAGGTACATCACGTAGACCCAGAGGGCCAGCATGACCGGCAGGCCGATCAGCGACGTGCCCGCGATGTTGAGGAACGGGATCACGCCCGTGATGTTGAACGCGAAGATCGCGAAGAAGATCGTCGTGAGCAGCGCGACGTACTTGGGCGCCTTCTCCTTGCCGAGGATGTCCTGGGCGACGTTGACCCGGACGAAGTCGAGCAGCATCTCGGCCATGTTCTGGCCGCGGCGCGGCACCAGGCGGGCCCGGCGCGCGGCGATGACCATGACGGTCAGCAGCACCGCGACCGCGACGAAGCGCACGACCTGGATGCGGTTGATCTCGAAGATCGTGCCCTCGAACCAGATGGCCGGGGGGAAGAACTCCGCGATCGACGGCTTGTGGAACCCGGACTCGCCTTCGGCAGCGAGCGGCAGGATCGTCGCAAGGCTGGACAGAGCAGTCTCCTGTAGGTCGAAGGCTCGCGGCGTCGGGTGCCTCGAGGTGCGGGTCACCGCGCCGGGACCCGGCCGTCGTGGGTGGTTCGGCTGGAAGCCTAGCCTACGGAACGGGTGGACCCGTCCGGCTCGTCCCCATTCGGGACCTTCGGCCCAGCACCAGAGGGCGACACGTAGGGCACCCTGCCCCGCGACACGGCCCGGTAGTCGAGCAGCGCGGAGCCGATGACGGCCACCGCGACGACCACCGCGAGCACGTACCGGTCGTAGAAGTCCATGCCGCGCAGCACCGCGAGCACGACGATCACGACCACGAGCTTGCCCAGCCAGGTGCCCATGATGACGGCCATCATCCGGCCCGGGGCCGACGCGTCCGTCTTCAGCATCGACAGCGTCGTCGTCCCGGAGAACACCAGCGCGATGGCCGCGCCGATCAGGGCGCCCCAGACGCCCGGCAGGCCGGCGACCAGCCAGCCGACACCCACGCCGACGACGGTCACGCCGGCGACCAGCCAGATCATGTCGCGCAGCGCGCGGCGGAACACGGCGGCCACCTCGGGGCTGTCCCCGCGGCGGGGGGTCGGCTCGGCGGTGGGGTCGGTCATCGGTCCGTCCTCGGGTCGGCGTCGTGCAGGGCGTCGGTCAGGCGGGTCAGGGGGTGCGCCGCGGCGGCGGGGCCGGCGACGGCGTGGCCGCCCGCGGCGGCCGGTCCGGCGGACGGGGGGTGCCAGGCGCGGCGACGCGCGTCCGCGGCGTGCCGGGCCGCGGGGCCGGCGGCGCGGTGCTCGACCGCGGGGTGCGGCCC
>NZ_JAKRMS010000045.1 GCF_022346185.1 Cellulomonas sp. ACRRI
GCCCCGCCGGGGCGCCCGCCGCGCGGCGGGTCGGGGCGGGGTGCCGGGGGCCCCCCCGGGGGGGGGCCCGGGGCCCCCCCCCCGCCCGGGTCCGGCCGGGGGGCCCCGGGGCGAGGGCCGCGCCCCCCCGGCTCGCCGGCCGGCCCGCCCCCGCGGGCACCCCGAGCCCCCTCGACCCGGACCTCGCCGCGCGCCTGCGCCGCGACGCGTCCGGCCTGGTCGCGGCCGTGGTGCAGCAGCACGACACCGGCGAGGTGCTCATGCTCGGCTGGATGGACGACGAGGCGCTGCACCGCACGCTGACCGGCGGCCGGGTCGTGTTCTGGAGCCGGTCCCGGCAGGAGTACTGGCGCAAGGGCGACACCTCCGGGCACGCGCAGTACGTGAAGTCCGTGGCGCTCGACTGCGACGGCGACGCGCTGCTCGTGCGGGTCGACCAGGTGGGTGCCGCCTGCCACACCGGCACGCGCACCTGCTTCGAGGCGGGCGGCGACCTGGGCGCGGTGGTGGCGGAGCGGCCGGAGGGCGCGGCGTGACCGCGGGGGCGGCCGCCACGCCGGCCGTGACGCCCGACGACGTGCCCTGGGGTGCCACCTGGCCCGCGCTCGACCAGTTCCGCGAGCTCGCCGCGACCCGCCGGGTGATCCCGGTCGTCCGGCGCCTGCTCGCCGACGACACCACCCCGGTCGGCCTCTACCGCACGCTCGCGGGCGGCCGGCCGGGCACGTTCGTCCTCGAGTCCGCCGAGCAGGACGGGTCCTGGTCCCGGTGGTCGTTCGTCGGCGTGCGGTCGCGGGCGACGCTGACCGTGCGCGACGGCCGGGCCGTGTGGACCGGCGACGTCCCGGCCGGCGTCCCGACCGAGGGCGACCCGCTCGCCGTGCTCGGCGAGACGCTCGAGGTGCTGCGCACGCCCGCCGTGCCGGGGCTGCCCCCGCTGACCGGCGGCCTGGTCGGATCGCTCGGCTGGGACGTGGTCCGCTACTGGGAGCCGACGCTGCCGGCCGCCGCGCCGGACGAGCTCGGCGTGCCGGAGATGACGCTGCTGCTCGCCAGCGATCTCGCGGTGACCGACCACCGGGACGGCTCGGTGTGGCTGGTCGCGAACGCGATCAACTTCGACGGCACCGACGCGCGGGTGGACGAGGCGCACGCCGACGCGGTGGCCCGGCTCGACGCGATGCAGCAGGCGTTGCTGCGCCCCGCCGCGCCGGCCGCCGCGCACCTGGTCGACGCGCCGGCCCCCGCGCTGGAGTTCCGGTCGACGGCGGCCGAGTACGAGGCCGCGGTCGCGCGCGGCCAGGAGGCGATCGTCGACGGCGAGGTGTTCCAGGTGGTGCTGTCGCAGCGCCTCGACCTGGACTGCCCGGCGGCGCCGCTCGACGTCTACCGGGTGCTCCGGACCATCAACCCGAGCCCGTACATGTACTACCTGCAGCTGCAGGACGCCGACGGCCGGGACTTCGCCGTCGTCGGGTCGAGCCCGGAGACGCTGGTCAAGGTCACCGAGGGGCACGTGACGACGTTCCCGATCGCCGGCTCGCGGCCCCGCGGAGCCACCCCCGAGGAGGACCGCGCGCTGCACGACGAGCTGCTCGCCGACCCCAAGGAGCGCGCCGAGCACCTCATGCTGGTCGACCTCAGCCGCAACGACCTGGTGAAGGTCTGCGAGCCCGCGACGGTCGAGGTCGTCGAGTTCATGGCGGTGCGCCGGTTCAGCCACATCATGCACATCTGCTCGACGGTCGTCGGGCGGCTGCGCGCCGGGGCGACCGCGCTCGGGGCGTTCACCGCGACGTTCCCGGCCGGCACGCTGTCCGGCGCGCCGAAGCCGCGGGCGATCGCCCTGATCGACGAGATCGAGCCCGCGCGCCGCGGCATCTACGGCGGCACGGTCGGCTACTTCGACCTGGCCGGCGACATGGACATGGCCATCGCGATCCGCACGGCGCTGATCCGGGACGGCCGCGCGAGCGTGCAGGCTGGCGCCGGGATCGTCGCCGACTCCGTGCCCGCCGCCGAGTACCAGGAGTCCCGGGACAAGGCCGCGGCCGCCGTGCGCGCGGTGCAGGTGGCGTCCCGGCTCCGGTCGGTCGGCCGGTCGTGAGCGGGGGGCCGGGCGCGCCCGCCCGCGGCCGCCGGGGCCGGTGGGTGCTCGTTCTGCTGCTGCTCTCCGGCCTGGTCGCGCTCACCGCGCTGCCCGTGTGGATCACCGCGACCGGCGCCAACGCGCTCGGGGACGCCGTGGCCGTCGCCGTCCGCGGCACGACGGCGGCGCCGGGCCTGGTCGCTGCCGCCCTCGTGCTGCTCGCCGCGGCCGGCGCGCTCGGACTGGTCGGCCGGGCCGGACGGTGGGTGGTCGTCGTGGTGGTGGCGGCCGCGGGGGCGCTGGTCGCCGCGTCGGCGCTCGGCGCGCGCTCGGGTGCGACGGCCACGGCGGAACGCGCCGCGGCGGACGCCACGGGCGTGTCGAACCTCACGGGCGCCGTGCAGGTCGCGGCGTGGCCGGGGGTCGCCGTCGCGCTGGGCGTGGTCGTGGTGGTGGCGGCCGCCGGCCTCGCGCGGTCGTCCGCCGGCTGGGTCGCGCCCACGGACCGGCACGAGCGCGCCGGCGCGGAGGCGGCCGGCGCCGCGCCGTCGCCCGCGGGCGGGACCGCGGCCGGGAGTGCCGCCGGGGGGAGCGCCGCGGCCGGGCCGGCGGCCGGGGACGCGGAGCCCGACGAGCGCAGCACCTGGGACGCCCTGAGCCGGGGCGACGACCCCACCTGAGCCCTCGGCCCGGGCTCGCGCGGCCGCGCGCCCGACCTGAGCCGGCCCCGGCGGTCCGCTAGGGTTTGCGACACACAGTCATGAAAGGTGTTCCACGATGGTCGAGCAGTCGCTCAGTTCTTCCGGCGTCGTGACCGGGCGTGCCCAGCAGGTCCCGGGGACGGAGACGCTGCGCCTGCCGCCGAAGGCCCCGCCGACCAACCACGGGCACACCACCGCCGCCTGGACCACGACGATCGTCGTGCTGGTCGGCTCCGTCGCCGGCGCGCTCGGCCTGATCTTCGCGCTGATGTGGCTGTTCTGGGCCGGCCTGGCCGTCGCCCTGCTCGGCGTCGTCGTCGGCAAGGTGCTCCAGGTGCTCGGCTACGGCCAGGGCGGCAGGCACACGATCGAGAAGGCCCGCCGCACCGGCGGGCACTGAGGTCCGGCGCCCGGGAGACGGGTGATCGCGGTGGACGCCGCGGCCCCGCTCCGGTACACCTGTGGGGATGTCGGACGGCCGCCCACCAGGGCGGACGCCGCGCCGGACCACGAGTGAACGAGGAGCCGATCATGTCGACCCCGAACCAGCCGCAGGACCCCTACTCCGCCCCGGACGGGCAGGGCTCGGGGGACCAGTCGGGCTCCGTCCCGCCGTACCCGGGCAGCACCCCGTCCGCGGGCGAGCCGTACGGGCAGCCGGGCCAGTCCGGGCAGGCGGGCGGCGTGCCGCAGTACGGCGCCTACGCCGGCGGCGACCAGGGCCAGGGCGGCTACGGCCAGGGCGGGTACGGCCAGCCCGCGTACCCGGGCGGCGGCGCGCAGGGCTACGGCGCCGGCTTCTACCCGAAGAACAACCTGGCCGTCTGGTCCCTGGTGCTCGGCATCGTCGGGTTCTTCGTGTGCTCCATCTTCACCAGCATCCCGGGCATCATCGTGGGCTCGAAGGCGAAGCAGGCCGTCGCCCGCGGCGAGGCGAACAACGGCTCCCTGGCGAACGCCGGGTACATCGTCTCCTGGGTGGTGACGGCCCTCGGCGTCGTCGGGATCATCATCTTCGTCATCCTGCTCGCCACCGGCGGGTTCGCCGCGTACCTCGACACCGTCAACAACTCGACGTACTGACGGCACGTGGCGACGGCCGCCCCACCCGAGACCCACGCGCCCCGCGCGCGGCTGCGCGCCGCCCGGGCGCCGCTGCTGGTCGTCGGCGGGGCGGCCGTCGCCGCGCTCGGGCTCGTCCTCGTCGACCCGCACGAGCCCGGCTCGTGGGGCGTGTGCCCGCTGTACGCGCTCACCGGCCTGTACTGCGCCGGCTGCGGCGGCCTGCGGGCGACGCACGACCTGCTCGTCGGCGACGTCGCCGGGGCGTGGGCGATGAACCCCCTGTGGGTGCTGCTCGTCCCGGTGCTGCTCGGGCTGTGGCTGCGCTGGCTCGTCCGCGCCCTGCGCACCGGCCGCCGCGCCGCCGCCCCGCCCGCGTGGGTGGCGCTCACGGTCGCCGCGGTCCTCGTGCTCTACAGCGTCGCCCGCAACGTCCCGGCGTGGGCGGCCGTCCTCGCGCCCTGACGCGGCCCGCGCGGCGAGGTCGGCCGATCCCGGCGAGGTCGTGGGACACGAGTGACGACCTCGCGCGGACGTGACGAGCTCGCGCGGCCGTGACGACCTCGCGACCTCGGCGGGCGGGTGAACCGGCAGGTGGGCGGCGCGCCGGGCGGCTCGGCGTCCCTAGGATGCCGACCGGCGTACCGCGCGCCGACCCACCCACCAGGAGGCCTCCCGTGACCACGCCCGACCAGCCCACGGACCCGTACCGCGAGCAGCCGGGCGCCGGCGGGACCGGCGACGGCCCCCAGCCGACGTGGGGGCAGCCGGGGCAGCAGCCGTACGGCGCGCAGCAGCCCTACGGCCAGGACCCCTACGGCGCGCAGCAGCCGTACGGCCAGGACCCCTACGGCGCGCAGCAGCCCTACGGCCAGGACCCCGGGTCGTCGGCGTACCCCGGCTCCCCGTACCCGGGTGCTTCGTACCCCGCGACCCCGTACGGCAACACCCCCTACGTGCCCGTGTACGGCTACCCCAGGAACGGCCTCGGCGTCTGGGCGCTGTCACTGGGCATCGCGGGCTTCGTCTGCTGCGGCCTGTTCGCCGGCATTCCCGCGATCATCACGGGCGTGCTGTCCCGCAAGGCCGTCGAGCGCGGCGAGGCGAACAACGGCGGCCTCGCGCTGACCGGGATCATCCTGGGCGCCCTCGCCTGCGCGTGGAGCGTGATCGGCTTCTTCACCGGCCTCCCCGACGTGGTCCAGGGCTTCAGCGACGGCTACTCCGGCTACTGACCGCGCCGTCGAGATCGGTGCTTCGCGCCGAGATCGGTCGTCGGGACCACCGATCTCGGGCAGAACCGCCGATCTCGGCACCGGCAGCCCCCGCACGTCGCCTCGTCCCACCCGCTGGCCCCGTGGTCGGGAGTGGTGCGCGCCGCCCGTACGATGGCCGGAGGTGGTCGGACGAGACCCGCGTCACGGTGGTCAGCCGGGGGCGGTCCCGCCGAGGAGCCCCGCCGGCTCCCGTGCCCTGAGGCGCGCCGCCGCCGACTCTCGGGGGAGAAGAGACGCCGATGGGCACCGTGCTGGACGACATCGTGGCGGGCGTGCGCGAGGACCTCGCGGTGCGCGAGGCGGCCACGCCCCTCGCCGAGCTCAAGGAGCGCGCGGCGCGCGTGCCGGGTGCCCTGGACTGCGTGCAGCGGCTGCGCGTCGACGACGCGGTGACCGTGATCGCCGAGGTCAAGCGGTCCAGCCCGTCGAAGGGCGCGCTCGCGACGATCACCGACCCGGCGGCCCTGGCCGCGGAGTACGAGAAGGGCGGGGCGACCGTCATCTCGGTGCTCACCGAGCAGCGCAGGTTCAACGGGAGCCTGGCGGACCTGGACAGCGTGCGGGCCGCCGTCGACATCCCGGTGCTGCGCAAGGACTTCGTCGTCACGCCCTACCAGGTGTGGGAGGCGCGGGCGCACGGGGCCGACCTGGTCCTGCTGATCGTCGCCGCGCTGGAGCAGACGGTGCTGACCTCGCTCGTCGAGCGCGTGCACTCCCTGGGCATGACGGCCCTGGTCGAGGTGCACGACTCCGAGGAGGTCGTGCGCGCCGTGGACGCCGGCGCGCGGGTCATCGGCGTGAACGCGCGGAACCTCAAGACCCTCGAGGTGGACCGCGGCACGTTCGCGCGGGTCGCCCCGGCCATCCCGGCCGACGTCGTGAAGGTGGCGGAGTCGGGCGTGCGCGGGCCGCACGACGTCATGGACTACGCCAGGGCCGGCGCGGACGCCGTGCTGGTCGGCGAGGCGCTGGTGACGGACGACGCCCCCCGGCAGTCGGTCGCCGACCTGGTGGCGGCGGGCGCGCACCCGTCGCTGCGCGCGGTGCGGCAGTAGCCGGCGCGCGGACCACGAGCACGCAGGAACGAGCGAGGAGCAGCACGGTGACGACGGGACGCACGGGTCCGCAGGTGACGAGCAGCCCGGGCGGGCCGCTGGCCACGCACGCCGGGCCGTACTTTGGTGACTTCGGCGGGCGGTTCGTCCCGGAGGCGCTGATCGCCGCCCTGGACGAGCTCGACACCGAGTTCCACAAGGCCGCGGCCGACCCGGCGTTCGCGGCCGAGCTGGCGCGGCTGCACCGCACCTACACGGGCCGGCCCAGCCCGCTCACCGAGGTGAAGCGGTTCGCGGAGCACGTCGCGCCCGGGGTCCGGGTGTTCCTCAAGCGCGAGGACCTCAACCACACGGGCTCGCACAAGATCAACAACGTGCTCGGCCAGGCCCTGCTGGTGAAGCGCATGGGCAAGACCCGCGTGATCGCCGAGACCGGCGCGGGCCAGCACGGCGTGGCCACCGCGACCGCGGCGGCGCTGCTCGACCTCGAGTGCGTCGTCTACATGGGCGAGGAGGACACGCAGCGCCAGGCGCTCAACGTCGCCCGGATGCGGCTGCTCGGCGCGACGGTCGTCCCGGTGACCATCGGCTCCCGCACGCTCAAGGACGCGATCAACGAGGCGCTGCGCGACTGGGTCGCGAACGTCGACACCACGCACTACCTGCTCGGCACGGTGACGGGCCCGCACCCGTTCCCCGAGATGGTCCGCGACTTCCACAAGATCATCGGCGAGGAGGCGAAGGCCCAGCTCGCGGAGGAGATCGGCCGGCTGCCCGACGCCGTGGCGGCGTGCGTGGGCGGCGGCTCGAACGCCATGGGCATCTTCAACGCGTTCCTCGACGACCCGTCGGTGCGGCTGTTCGGCTTCGAGGCCGGCGGCGAGGGCATCTCCTCGGGCCGGCACGCGTCGCGGTTCAGCGGCGGCTCGCCCGGCGTGCTGCAGGGCACGAAGTCGTACCTCCTGCAGGACGACGACGGCCAGACGCTGCCCAGCCACTCGGTCTCCGCGGGCCTCGACTACCCGAGCGTCGGCCCCGAGCACGCCTGGCTGCACGACATCGGCCGCGCGGAGTACCGCCCGGTGACGGACGCCGAGGCCATGGAGGCGTTCCGGGTCCTGTGCCGGACCGAGGGCATCATCCCGGCCATCGAGTCGGCGCACGCCCTGGCCGGCGCGATCCAGCTCGGCCGCGAGGTCGCGACCTGGGACACCCCCGACGGCCGCGATCCGGTGATCCTGGTGAACCTCTCCGGGCGCGGGGACAAGGACGTGGCGACCGCGGCGGCGTGGTTCGACCTGATCGAGGACAAGCCGGTCGTCCAGGCCGACGAGGGGGAGCAGCTGTGAGCGGGACCCAGGCCACCACGTCCCGGACGGGCGCCACGCTCGACCGGCTCAAGGCGGAGGGCCGCGGCGCCCTGGTCGGCTACCTGCCGCTCGGCTTCCCGGACGTCGAGGGCTCGGTCCGCGCGGCGGTCACGATGGTCGAGGCCGGCGTCGACGTGATCGAGCTCGGCCTGCCGTACTCCGACCCGGTGATGGACGGCCCGGTCATCCAGCACGCGGTCGACGTCGCGCTGTCGGGCGGGACCCGGGTGCGGGACGCCTTCGGCGCGGTCGAGCGGATCGCCGCGACCGGTGCGCCCGTGCTGGTCATGACGTACTGGAACCCGGTGCTGCGGTACGGCGTGGACGCGTTCGCGCGCGACCTGGCCGCGGCCGGCGGCGCCGGGCTCATCACGCCCGACCTGATCCCCGACGAGGGGCAGGACTGGCTGTCCGCCTCCGACGCGCACGACCTGGACCGGGTGTTCCTGGTCGCGCCGTCGTCGACCCCGGAGCGCCTGGCGATGACCGCCGCGGCGTCCCGCGGGTTCGTGTACGCGGCGTCGACGATGGGCGTGACGGGGGAGCGGACCACGGTCGGCGCCCGCGCCGAGCAGCTGGTCGCCGACACCCGCGCCGCGGGCGCGGAGCACGTGTGCGTCGGGCTGGGCGTGTCGAAGCCGGAGCAGGCGCGGGACATCGGCCGGTACGCCGACGGCGTCATCGTCGGGTCGGCGTTCGTCCGGGCCCTGTCGGGCGCCGGGACCCGCGAGGCCGGCCTGGACGCGGTCGCGGCCGTCGCCGCGGGCCTGGCCGAGGGCGTCCGCACCGCCCGCTGAGCCCCGTCCGCCCCCGGGACCGCCGTCCCGGGCCCGCGCCCCGGTCGCATACAGTGCCCGTGTGATGATCCCCGCCGCGATCCCGAGCCCGCCGCAGGCCGTCTGGTACCTCGGCCCCGTGCCGCTGCGCGCCTACGCCCTCGCGATCCTCGCGGGCATCGTGGTCGCGGTCATCATGACCCAGCGACGCTGGAAGGAGCGCGGGGGCGACCCGGAGCAGGTGCTGGACATCGCGTTCTGGGCCGTGCCGTTCGGCATCGTCGGCGGCCGGCTCTACCACGTCGTCTCGTCCCCGGACGCGTACTTCGGCGCGGGCGGCGACCCCGTGCGCGCGCTGTACATCTGGGAGGGCGGCCTGGGCATCTGGGGCGCCGTGGCGCTCGGCGCGGTCGGCGCGTACATCGGCTGCCGGCGCGCCGGGGTGTCGTTCCCGGTGTTCGCGGACGCCCTCGCCCCCGGCCTGCTGGTCGCCCAGGCGATCGGCCGGCTGGGCAACTGGTTCAACCAGGAGCTGTTCGGCGGCCCGACGACCCTGCCCTGGGGCCTGCGGATCGACGACGCGCACCTGCCGGCCGGCTACGAGTCGGGCACGCTGTTCCACCCGACGTTCCTGTACGAGCTGCTGTGGAACCTGGCCGGCGCGGCGCTCATCGTCTACCTCGACCGCCGGCTGCGCCTCGGCCACGGCCGGGCGTTCTGGCTGTACGTGATCGTCTACACGACCGGCCGGCTCTGGATCGAGCTCGTCCGGATCGACCCCGCGGAGATGATCGGCCCGTTCCGGCTCAACGTCTGGACGTCGATCATCGTGCTCCTCGGGGCGCTGGTAGCGTTCGTGGTCGTCGGACGTCGTCATCCTGGACGCGAGACCACGCCCCTCCTGCACGAGACCGAGACGCAGGACGACGAGGTGGCGGAGCACGGCACGGCCCGCTGACCGCGGCGAACAGCCGTGTGACCCACCTCACTTTCTCGCGATGTGAGCGCCTGTGTTTCCGGCAGGTATCGTCGCCACACTTGTAGCCCGGGCCGATGACGTCCCAGCCTCCCCCCCATTGCTCTACCTGGGCCCGCTCCCCGGGTCCGTGAGGACGGTGCTGATGCCCGCGTCGCCTGTGCGTCCCGGTGCTTCTCCCGTGCAGCAGCACGGTCTGTACGACCCTGCTGCCGAGCACGACGCCTGCGGTTTCGCGTTCGTCGCGACGCTGCGCGGTACCCCCGGCCGCGACATCGTCGACGCCGGTCTCACCGCCCTGCTCAACCTCGACCACCGCGGCGCGGTCGGTGCGGAGGAGAACAGCGGCGACGGCGCCGGCATCCTGACGCAGATCCCGGACGCGTTCCTGCGGGACGTCGTCGACGCCGAGCTGCCGCCGGCCGGCCACTACGCGATCGGCATGGCCTTCCTGCCGCAGGACGACGAGGAGCGTGCCGTCGCGGTGCGCGCGGTCGAGGCCGTCGCGGCCGAGGAGAAGCTCGACGTGCTCGCGTGGCGCGACGTGCAGGTGACGGCCGACCTGGTCGGCCCGACCGCGCGCTCGTCCATGCCGGTGTTCCGCCAGCTCGTCGTGGCGGACCCGTCGCGCGAGCTCGCCGGCATCGACCTGGACCGCCGGGCGTTCCGGCTGCGCAAGCGCGCCGAGCGGGAGCTGGGCGTGTACTTCGCCTCGCTGTCGGCCCGGACGCTGTCCTACAAGGGCATGCTCACCACCGGGCAGCTGGAGCCGTTCTTCGCGGACCTGTCGGACCCGCGGTACGCCTCCGAGATCGCGCTGGTGCACTCGCGGTTCTCCACCAACACCTTCCCGTCCTGGCCGCTGGCGCAGCCGTTCCGGATGATCGCCCACAACGGCGAGATCAACACCGTGCGCGGCAACCGGAACTGGGTCGCGGCGCGCGAGGGGACCCTGCGGTCGGACCTGCTCGGCGACCTGGCCCCGCTGCTGCCGGTGTGCACGCCGGGCGGCTCGGACTCGGGCTCGTTCGACGAGGTGCTGGAGCTGCTGCACCTGGGCGGCCGCTCCCTGCCGCACGCGATCATGATGATGATCCCGGAGGCGTGGGAGAACCACGCGCAGATGGACCCCGCCCGGCGGGCGTTCTACGAGTACCACGCGTCGCTGATGGAGCCGTGGGACGGCCCGGCGGCGATGACGTTCACCGACGGCACCCTCATCGGCTCGGTGCAGGACCGCAACGGCCTGCGCCCCGGCCGGTTCTGGGTGACCGAGGACGGCCTCGTCGTCATGGGCTCCGAGGCCGGCGTGCTCGACCTCGACCCGGCCACGATCGTCCGCAAGGGCCGCCTCGAGCCCGGGAAGATGTTCCTGGTCGACACGGGCCAGGGCCGGATCGTCGAGGACGACGAGATCAAGGCGCAGCTGGCCGCCCAGCGGCCGTACGCCGAGTGGGTCCGGGAGAACTCGGTCTACCTGGAGCAGCTGCCGGAGCGCGAGCACATCGCGCACTCCTCGGCCTCCGTGCGCCGCCGCCAGCGGACCTTCGGGTACACCGAGGAGGAGCTGAAGATCCTCCTGACGCCCATGGGCGCCTCCGGCGCGGAGCCGCTGGGCGCGATGGGCTCGGACACCCCGGTCGCCGTGCTGTCCCAGCGCCCGCGGCTGCTGTTCGACTACTTCACGCAGATGTTCGCGCAGGTGACCAACCCGCCGCTCGACGCCATCCGCGAGGAGCTGGTGACGTCCATCGGCGGCGCGATCGGCCCGGAGCCGAACCTGCTGGAGGACACCCCGCTGCACGCGCGCAAGCTCGTGCTGCCGTTCCCGGTGCTCGACAACGACGGCCTGGCCAAGATCGTCAAGATCGACAAGGACCCCGCGATGGCGGGCGTCTTCCGGTCGACGATCGTCCGCGGCCTGTACCGCGCGGCCGGCGGCGGCGAGGCGCTCGAGCAGCGGCTGGAGGAGATCTTCGCCGAGTGCGACCAGGCGATCGCCGACGGTGTGAGCTTCCTGGTGCTGTCCGACCGCGACTCCGACGCGGACCGCGCGCCGATCCCGTCGCTGCTGCTGCTGTCGGCCGTGCACCACCACCTGCTGCGCCGGCACACCCGCACCCAGGTGTCGCTGGTCGTCGAGGCCGGCGACGTCCGCGAGGTGCACCACGTCGCGCTCCTGATCGGCTACGGCGCGGCCGCGGTCAACCCGTACCTCGCGATGGAGACCGTCGAGGACCTCGCCACCAACGGCTACCTGCCCGGCGTCACCCCCGAGCAGGCCGTCAAGAACCTCATCAAGGCGCTCGGCAAGGGCGTCCTCAAGGTCATGTCCAAGATGGGCATCTCGACCATCGCGTCCTACCGCGGCGCCCAGGTGTTCGAGGCCATCGGCCTGTCGCAGCCGCTCGTGGACCGGTACTTCACCGGGACCACGAGCCGGCTCGGCGGCATCGGCCTGGACGTCATCGCGGCGGAGGTCGCGGCGCGGCACAACGACGCGTACCCGGCCAACGGCAACCGCCTGGCGCACCGCCGTCTCGCGACCGGCGGCGAGTACCAGTGGCGCCGCGACGGTGAGGAGCACCTGTTCGACCCGGAGACCGTGTTCCGGCTGCAGCACTCCACCCGCACGCGCCAGATGGACGTGTTCCGCGACTACACGCACCGGGTGAACGAGCAGTCGTCCCGCCTGATGACCCTGCGCGGCCTGCTGGAGCTCAGGACCGGCGAGCGGACCCCCGTGCCGGTCGACGAGGTCGAGCCGGTCAGCGAGATCGTCAAGCGGTTCAGCACCGGCGCGATGTCCTACGGGTCCATCTCCGCCGAGGCGCACGAGACGCTCGCGATCGCCATGAACCGGCTCGGCGCCAAGTCGAACACCGGCGAGGGCGGCGAGGACCCGGAGCGGCTGCACGACCCCGAGCGCCGCTCGGCGATCAAGCAGATCGCCTCCGGCCGGTTCGGCGTCACGAGCGAGTACCTGACGTTCGCGGACGACATCCAGATCAAGCTGGCCCAGGGCGCCAAGCCGGGCGAGGGCGGCCAGCTGCCCGGCCCGAAGGTGTACCCGTGGGTCGCGAAGACCCGGCACTCGACGCCGGGCGTCGGCCTGATCTCGCCGCCGCCGCACCACGACATCTACTCGATCGAGGACCTGGCGCAGCTGATCCACGACGCCAAGAACGCGAACCCGCGGGCGCGGATCCACACCAAGCTCGTCAGCGAGTTCGGCGTGGGCACCGTGGCGGCGGGCGTGGCCAAGGCGCACTCCGACGTCGTGCTCATCTCGGGCCACGACGGCGGTACCGGCGCCTCGCCGCTCACGTCGCTCAAGCACGCGGGCACGCCCTGGGAGATCGGCCTGGCCGAGACCCAGCAGACCCTCGTGCTCAACGACCTGCGCGACCGCGTCGTGGTGCAGGTCGACGGCCAGCTCAAGACCGGCCGCGACGTCGTCATCGGCGCCCTGCTGGGTGCGGAGGAGTTCGGCTTCGCGACCGCGCCCCTGGTCGTGTCGGGCTGCATCATGATGCGCGTCTGCCACCTCGACACCTGCCCGGTGGGCGTCGCGACGCAGAACCCCGAGCTGCGGTCCCGGTTCACCGGCAAGCCGGAGTTCGTGGTGACGTTCTTCGAGTTCATCGCCCAGGAGGTCCGCGAGCTGCTCGCGGAGCTCGGCTTCCGCAGCATCGAGGAGGCCGTCGGCCACGTCGAGCTGCTGGACACCCGCAAGGCGGTCGACCACTGGAAGGCGCAGGGCCTCGACCTCGCGCCCGTGCTGGCCGTGCCCGAGCCGCTCGAGGGCTCCGCCCTGCACCACGTCCGCGACCAGGACCACGGCCTGGACCGCGCGCTGGACAACCAGTTCATCGCGATGGCGGCGGACGCCCTCGAGGACGCGCGTCCGGTGCGGATCGAGCTGCCGGTGCGCAACGTCAACCGCACCGTCGGCACGATGCTCGGCCACGAGGTCACCCGCCGGTACGGCGGCGCGGGCCTGCCGGACGGCACGATCGAGGTCGTGCTCACCGGGTCCGCCGGGCAGTCGTTCGGCGCGTTCGTCCCGCGCGGCGTCACGCTGCGGCTCGAGGGCGACGCCAACGACTACGTCGGCAAGGGCCTGTCGGGCGGCCGGATCGTCGTGCGGCCCGACCGCAACGCGGTGCTGAGCGGCGAGCACAACGTCATCGCCGGCAACGTCATCGGCTACGGCGCCACGTCGGGGGAGATGTTCCTGCGCGGCGTCGTCGGCGAGCGGTTCGGCGTGCGGAACTCCGGCGCCACGCTGGTCGTCGAGGGCGTGGGCGACCACGGCTGCGAGTACATGACCGGCGGCACCGTGCTCGTGCTCGGGCGCACCGGCCGCAACTTCGCGGCGGGCATGTCCGGCGGCACCGCCTACGTGCTCGACCTCAAGCCCGAGCGCGTCAACGTCCAGGCCGTCGCGGCCGGCGAGCTGGGTCTCGACCCGCTCGACGACGAGGACGCCGCGCTGGTGACCGACCTGCTGCGGCGGCAGGCGGAGGAGACCGGGTCGCGCGTCGCGGCCGAGCTCCTCGCCGACCCCGCGGCGACCCGCGCCCGGTTCACCCGGGTGCGGCCGACCGAGTACTCCCGCGTCCGCGCGGCGCTCGCGAAGGCGGAGGCCGACGGCCTCGACCCGAGCACGCCCGGCGTGTGGGAGGGCATCCTGGAGGTGGCTCGTGGCTGACCCCCGCGGCTTCATGAAGGTGCGGGAGCGCGAGCTGCCCGCCAACCGGCCGGTGCCGCTGCGGCTCATGGACTGGCGCGAGGTGCACGAGCACCGCAGCGCCCAGGACGACCCGCAGTCGGCGACCCTGCTGCACCGGCAGGCCGGGCGCTGCATGGACTGCGGCGTCCCGTTCTGCCACAACGGCTGCCCCCTGGGGAACCTCATCCCCGAGTGGAACGACCTGGTGTGGCGGGGCCAGTGGGGCGACGCGATCGAGCGCCTGCACGCCACGAACAACTTCCCGGAGTTCACGGGCCGGATCTGCCCGGCCCCGTGCGAGTCGGCCTGCGTGCTGGGCATCAACCAGCCCGCGGTGACGATCAAGAACATCGAGGTCTCGATCATCGACGAGGCCTTCGACCGCGGGCTGGTGCACCCGCAGGTCCCGCAGCGCCTGTCCGGGCACACCGTGGCCGTCGTCGGCTCGGGCCCCGCCGGGCTCGCCGCCGCGCAGCAGCTCACCCGCGCCGGGCACACCGTCGCGGTCTACGAGCGGGACGACGCGATCGGCGGCCTGCTCCGGTACGGCGTGCCGGACTTCAAGCTCGAGAAGCGGCACATCGACCGCCGGCTCGAGCAGATGGCCGCCGAGGGCACCCGGTTCCGGGCGAACGTCGAGATCGGCCGGGACATCACCTGGGCGCAGCTGCGGGCCCGGTACGACGCCGTCGTGGTCGCCACCGGCTCGACCGTGCCGCGCGAGCTGCCGCTGCCCGGCCGCGAGCTGGCCGGCATCCACCCGGCGATGGAGTACCTGTCCCGGTCGAACAAGCTGGTCGCGGGCCAGGACGTCCCCGACGCCATCGACGCGGCGGGCAAGCACGTCGTCGTCATCGGCGGCGGCGACACCGGCTCGGACTGCGTCGGCACCGCGCTGCGCCAGGGCGCCGCGTCCGTGACCACGCTGGCCATCGGCAAGCAGCCGCCGACCGAGCGGCCCGCGAACGCGCCGTGGCCGACCGACCCGGTGCTGTTCGAGGTGTCGTCCTCGCACGAGGAGGGCGGCCGGCGCGACTACCTCGCGTCGACCGTGGCGTTCCTCGGCGACGAGGACGGGCGGGTCACGCACCTGCGGCTCGCGACCACCGAGTACCAGGCGGACGGCCGGCGCGTGCCGACCCCCGGTACGGAGCGGGACATCCCGGCGGACCTGGTCCTCATCGCGATGGGCTTCACCGGCCCGGAGACCGAGGACCTGGTCGGGCAGGCCGGCGTCGAGCTGACCGCCCGCGGCACCGTCGCGCGGTCCGACGACTTCGCGACCAACGTCCCCGGGGTGTTCGTGGCCGGGGACGCCGGTCGCGGGCAGTCGCTCATCGTGTGGGCGATCGCCGAGGGCCGCGCGGCCGCGGCGGCCGTGGACACCTACCTGGGCGGCAGCACGGAGCTGCCCGCGCCGGTCACGGCGGGGACGGTCGCGCTGCGCGCCTGACCGCCGTCCGCGGGAGCGGGCGTGCGCGGGGTCGACCCGCGCGCGCCCGCTCCTGCGCGTCCGGTCGCGCCCCGCGCACGCCCCGAGGGCGCGGGTGGTCGAGCCCGGGGGTGTGCGTGCGGGTCGGGGTGCGGGGGTGCGTGCGGGACGTCGGGCCCACCCGGTCGCGCGGCGCGGCGCCTAGCGTCACCGGGCATGGCCGATCCCCGGGGCTTCCTCACCCACCGCGCGCGCGAGACGCCGCCGAACCGGCCCGTGCCGGTGCGGCTCCTGGACTGGCGGGAGGTGCACGGGCACCGGCCCGGGCACCCCGACGACGTGGCCCGGGTGCGGCGGCAGGCGTCCCGGTGCATGGACTGCGGCGTGCCGTTCTGCCACCACGCGTGCCCGCTCGGGGCGCTGGCGCCCGAGTGGAACGACCTCGCGTGGCGCGGCCAGTGGGCCGACGCCGCCGAGCGGCTGCACGCGACCCACTCCTTCCCGGAGATCACCGGGCGGGTGTGCCCGGCGCTGTGCGAGGCGTCGTGCGTGCTCGGTCTGCACGACGAGGCGGTGACGATCCGCGAGGTCGAGCTCGCGGTCGCCGAGGAGGCGTTCGACCGCGGGCTGGTCGAGCCCCGGGTGCCGCAGCGGCTGACCGGGCACGCGGTCGCCGTGGTCGGCTCCGGGCCCGCCGGGCTCGCGGCCGCGCAGCAGCTGACCCGGGCCGGGCACACCGTCGTGGTGCACGAGCGCGCCGACGCCCCGGGCGGGCTGCTCCGGTACGGGATCCCGGAGTACAAGCTCGAGAAGCGGGTCCTGGACCGCCGGATCGCCCAGATGACGGCCGAGGGCACCCGGTTCCGGTGCGGCGTGGACGTCGGCGCCGACGTCACGGGGGAGGAGCTGCGGGCGCGGTTCGACGCGGTCCTGGTCTGCGTCGGGTCGACCGTGCCGCGCGACCTGCCGGTCCCGGGTCGGGAGCTCGCCGGCGTGCTCCCCGCGATGGACTACCTGGTGCCGGCGAACCGCGCGGCGGTGGCCGGCGGCGGCCCGCTGCCGGACCAGCCGCTCGCGACCGGCCTGGACGTCGTGGTGATCGGCGGCGGGGACACCGGGGCGGACTGCCTCGGGACGGCGCTGCGCCAGGGAGCCCGCTCGGTCACGCAGCTGGAGATCATGCCCGAGCCGCCGGCCGCCCGCCGCGAGGCGGACCCGTGGCCGACCTGGCCGCTGCTCCTGCGGGTGTCGTCGGCGCACGAGGAGGGCGGCGAGCGGGCGTACGCGGTCACCACCGAGGAGGTGCTGGGCGACGCGGACGGCCGGGTGCGGGCGCTGCGGGTGCGCGACGTCCGCCTGGTGGACGGCCGGCCGGAGCCGGTGCCGGGGACCGACCGCGAGCTGCCCGCCCAGCTGGTGCTGCTGGCCCTCGGGTTCACCGGCCCGGAGCCGTCGCCGCTGCTCGCGCAGCTCGGGCTGGTGATCGGCGGGCGACGGACGGTGGAACGTCACGAGAACTTCGGGACCGAGGTCCCGGGTGTCTACGTGGCCGGTGACGCAGGACGCGGGCAGTCGCTCGTCGTCTGGGCCGTGGCGGAGGGGCGGGCCGCCGCGGCGGCCGTAGACTCTGACCTGTCTGGCAGCACCGCCCTGCCTGCTCCGGTCACCGCGAGCACCGTGGCGATGCGTCCGTAGACCATCAACCGCGCACGTCCCGGCAGGCCCGGCCCACCAGGACGTTCGGTCCGAACCGTCTGTCACGAAAGGCCTAGGCTTCCCCCCATGCGTAGAGCGAAGATCGTCTGCACCATCGGCCCCGCCACGGAGTCCGCCGAGCAGATCCAGGCCCTTGTCGACGCCGGGATGGACGTGGCGCGGCTGAACCGCAGCCACGGCGACACCGAGGTGCACGAGCGCGTGTACAACAACGTGCGCGCCGCCGCGAAGGCCTCGGGCCGTTCCGTGGCCGTCCTGGTCGACCTCCAGGGCCCGAAGATCCGCCTCGGCCGGTTCGTCGAGGGCAAGCACTACCTCAACGAGGGTGACACCTTCACCATCACCACCGAGGACGTGCCGGGCACCAAGGAGCTCGTCTCCACCACCCACAAGGGCCTGGCCGGCGACGCCCGCGTCGGCGACCCGCTGCTGATCGACGACGGCCGCGTCCTCGTGCGCGTCACGGCCGTCGAGGGCCCGCGCGTCGTCACCCGCGTCGAGGTGGCCGGCCCGGTCTCCAACAACAAGGGCATCAACCTGCCCGGCGTGGCCGTCTCCGTGCCCGCGATGAGCGAGAAGGACGAGGAGGACCTGCGCTGGGCGCTGCGCGTCGGCGCCGACATCATCGCCCTGTCCTTCGTCCGCAACGCCGCCGACTACGACGACGTGCGCCGGATCATGGAGGAGGAGGGCCGGGTCGTCCCGGTCATCGCCAAGGTCGAGAAGCCGCAGGCCGTCGAGGCCCTGGCCGAGATCGTCGACGCGTTCGACGGCATCATGGTCGCCCGTGGCGACCTCGGCGTCGAGCTCCCGCTCGAGCAGGTGCCGCTGGTGCAGAAGCGCGCGGTCGAGCTGGCCCGCCGCAACGCCAAGCCGGTCATCGTCGCCACCCAGGTGCTCGAGTCGATGACCACCAACCCGCGCCCGACGCGCGCCGAGACGTCCGACTGCGCCAACGCGGTGCTCGACGGCGCCGACGCGGTCATGCTGTCCGGCGAGACCTCGGTCGGCGACTACCCGATCGAGACGGTCCGCACCATGGCCCGGATCATCGAGGCGACGGAGGAGCTCGGCCGGGAGCGCATCGCCCCGCTCGGCTCGACCCCGCACACCCGCGGTGGCGCGATCACCCGCGCCGCGGCGGAGATCGGCGAGACCCTCGGCGTGAAGTACCTCGTGACCTTCACGCAGTCCGGCGACTCCGCGCGCCGCATGTCCCGCCTGCGCTCGTCCATCCCGCTGCTGGCGTTCACCCCGCAGGCCTCGGTCCGCAACACCCTGTCGCTGAGCTGGGGCACGCAGACGTACGAGGTGCCGCAGGTCGAGCACACCGACGCGATGGTCCAGCAGGTCGAGCACACCCTGCGCGCGCAGGGCCTCGCCGAGGTGGGCGACTACGTCGTCGTCGTGGCCGGCACGCCGGTCGGCGTCGTCGGGTCGACCAACTCGATCATCGTGCACAAGATCGGCGACGACGCCTCGGGCCGCGTGGCCTGACCCGTCCGCACCGCACGAGGGCCCCGCAGCGCACGCGCTGCGGGGCCCTCGTGCGTGCGGCGCCGCGCCGGCGTGGGACCAGGGGCCCTGGTGCGGGCGGGGCGGACGGTGTTGCGTGGAGCGCATGACCTCCCACCGCGCGGTGCGCGCGCTCGCGATCACGGCCACGGCGGCCGTCGGCTACACCCTCGCCCGCGGGCGGGCGCTGCACTGGGGCGCGTCCCAGGTGGAGCGGTCCGTGGGGCTGCCGGGCGACGCGCTGGTGCCGGACGCGGACCTGGTGGCGACGCGGGCGATCACCGTGCACGCCCCGGCCGAGCGCGTCTGGCCCTGGCTGGTCCAGCTCGGCCAGGGACGCGGCGGCTTCTACAGCTACGACGCTCTGGAGGGCCTGGTCGGGCTCGGCATCACCAGCGCCGACCGGATCGAGGAGCGCTGGCAGGAGCTCGCCGTCGGCGACGAGGTGCGCCTGGCCCCGCAGGTGGGGCTGGAGGTCGCGGTCCTCGACGCGCCGCACGCCCTGGTGCTGCACGGCGCCGGTCCGGCGCTGCCGGACGAGGACACCCCGCCGTTCGACTTCGCCTGGGCGTTCGTGCTCCGCCCGGGCGCCACGCCGGGCAGCTGCCGGCTGGTGGTGCGCGAGCGGTACGCGTACACCGAGCCGTGGGCGCGGTGGATGGTCGAGGGCGTGTCCTGGGTGAGCTGGCTGATGACGGAGCGGATGCTGCGCGGCGTGCGGGACCGCGCGGAGGCCGCCGGGGACTGAGCGCCCCCGCGCACCCGCCGCGCACGTGTCACCGCCCCGGCATACGGTCGGCGACGAGGGCCGCGCACGGCGGCCGGCGAGAGGAGAGCGCGTGGACGGCGTGGCGGTGCTGCAGGACGGGTTCGGCCGGATCGGCGACCTGGTGCACGGGGTGCTCGACGGCCTGGGGGAGGACGAGCTCACCGCCCGGCTCGGGCCGGAGGCGAACACGATCGCCTGGCTCGTCTGGCACCTGGTGCGTGTCGAGGACGCGCAGGTGGCGGACGTCGCCGGCACGGAGCAGGTGTGGACCGCCGACGGGTTCGCCGAGCAGTTCGGCCTGCCGTTCGACACGGACGCGACCGGCTACGGCCAGGGACCGGACGAGGTGGCCCAGGTGCGCGTCGACGCCGCGCTGCTCGGTGCCTACGCCGACGCGACCCGGGCCGCGACCGACGCCTACCTCCGGCGGCTGACCGAGGAGGACCTGGGCCGCGTGATCGACGAGCGGTGGGACCCGCCGGTGACCGTCGGCGTGCGGCTCGTGAGCGTGCTCGGCGACGTCCTGGAGCACGCGGGGCAGGCGGCGTTCGTCAAGGGCGTCGTGACGTCGCGCTCCTGACCCCGCCCGACGGGGGAGACTGTCCCGGTGCGCGTCCAGCCGGTGAGTCCCGAGGTGCTGGTCGGGCGGCTGGTGGACCGGGTGGTCGACGGCCTGGCCGCCGCGCGCGCCGCCGACGGTCCGGACCGGCGGTGGCGGGTGCTGGTCGACGGCGCACCGCCGACGGGGCCCGGGGCGCTGGCGGACGCGCTGGTCGAGCCGCTGCGCGCCCGCGGGCACCCGGCCGTGCGGGTGCGGGCCGGGGACTTCCTGCGCCCGGCGGGCGTGCGGTTCGAGCACGGCCGGGAGGACCCCGACGCGCTGCTGGACGACGCGCTCGACGCGGGCGCGCTGATCCGCGAGGTCCTGGACCCGCTCGGCCCGGGCGGCGACGGCAGCTACCTCCCGGCGCTGTGGGACGCCGCGCGGGAGCGGTCGGCCCGCGCGGCCCGCGTGCCGACCGCCCCGGGGACGGTGCTGCTGCTGGACGGCGGCCTGCTGCTCGGGCGGTGGCTGCCCGCCGACCTCACCGTGCACCTCGCGGTGCGGCCGGACACGCTCGCGCGACGCACCCCGCCCGCCCAGGCGTGGCGGCTGCCCGCCGAAGGGCGCTACCGCGCGGAGGCCGACCCGGAGCACGCCGCCGACGTGGTGGTCCGGGTCGACGACCCCCGGCGGCCGGGCTGGGTCGTCGAACCCTGACCAGGTCGTCCGCCGTCCGCACACAGCACCGTCACGGTCGCTGGATAACGTTCTCCCAGGCCGGTGCCGCCGGCCGTAGCCGGCGGGCGCGGTCGAGCGCGCCAGCCGCGCTGAGCACGCACGACGACCGGAGGCCGCCGTGACCCCACCCGCCGTCCACCCCACCCGCGACACCGTGGACTACCACGCGGTGTTCGCCGCCCTGCCCGCGCCGAAGCTCGTGCTGGCGTCGGACGGGACCGTCCTCGACATGAACGACGCCTTCCGCACCGCGTTCGCGGTGCCGCCCGAGGCCCTGGTCGGCCACGCGCTCGCCGACGTCCTCCCGGCGTCGGCGGCGCGGCGCGAGCTGCTGGCCTCGGTCCGCGCGGCCGCGCGGACCGGTCGTCCGCAGACCGTCGGGCCGCTGCCCTCGGACGGCGCCGGCCGCGCCCCGTGGTGGCTGCTGACCACGACCCCGGCGGCGGACCCGGACGGGCGGGTGACCGCCCTCGTGCTCCGGGCCGCCGACGTCACGGCCGTGATGACCGGCACCGGCACCGGCGCCCGGGACGGGGCGGGCCCGCCGGCGGTCGTCGACGCCCTCGTGCAGGCGGTGGGCGTCGAGCGGGCCGAGACGGACGCGCTGCACGGCGCCGTGCTCACCGATCTGCCCGCCGTGGCCGGGCTGGAGCTCGACGTCCGGTACCGGCCGGCGCACGCACGCAGCCGGGTCGGCGGGGACTGGTACGACGCGTTCGTGCGGCCGTCGGGGGACCTGGTAGTGGTCGTCGGCGACGTCACCGGCCACGACGTCGCGGCGGCCGCCGGGATGCGGCAGCTGCGCGGGACGCTGCGGACGCTCGGCTACGCGGAGGGCACCGGTCCCGCCGCGACGCTCAGCCGCGCGGAGCGGACGCTGGCCGGGCTCGGCGCCCCCGTGACGGCGACCGCCCTGGTGGCGGCGCTCGGCCCGCCGGGGGCCGGCGACCGGCTGCGCTGGGCGTCGGCGGGGCACCTGCCGCCGGTGCTCGTCCGCGCGGACGGTCGCGCGGCCCCGCTGCCCGGCGCCCCGGAGCTCCTGCTGGGGGTGGACCCCGGGACGGCGCGGACCGACCGGACCGCCTCCCTCGGGCCGGGGGAGACGCTGCTGCTGTTCACCGACGGCCTCGTGGAGCGCCGCGGGGAGTCGGTCGCGCGCGGGCTGGAGCGGCTGGTCGCCCGGCTGCCCGGGCTGCGCCGCGCCGACGGGGTCCTGGACCTCGACGCCCTGCTCGACCGCTGCTGCCCGGGGGACCGGGAGGACGACGTGACGGTGCTGGCGGCACGCCGGGCGCCGGCGCCGGCCTGACCGCCCGCGGGGCGGCGCCGCGACCGCGTCGCCGCCCCGCGGGCGCCGGGATCAGCCCGCGTCGACCGCGGGGGCGACCGCGTGCGCCGCGGCCCAGTCCAGCGCCCGGTCGGCGACCTCCTCCCAGCCCGGCTCGGCGCACGTCCAGTGCGACCGCCCGGGCAGCTCGACGTACTCGGTCACGGCCGGCGAGCGGCCGTACTTCTTGGCGTTCCCGCGGTTCACCGACGGCGGCATGATGTGGTCCTCCCCGCCGGCGAGGAAGAGCAGCGGCGCCCGGTCGGCCCGGTAGCCGACCCACGTCTCCTGGTGGCCGGGCTTGACGTTCGCGATCAGCCCGTAGGCCCACAGCCAGGACCCCGGCGCGCCGATGGCGTAGCGCTCCCAGGCGGCGTCCGAGTCCGCGCGGCTCAGCGTGTTGGCGAAGGCGTAGTGGAACTGCTCCGGGGTGAACGACAGCGCCTGGTGCCGCGTGGACGGGTGCGTGAACGCCGGCAGCAGGGACCGGAGCTGGGACGGCGGGGTCACGTAGACGTTCTCCGTCGGCGCGGAGTCGATGACCACCGCCGCGGCGCCGAGGCCCCGGGCGAGCAGCAGCTGGGTGAGCGTCCCGCCGAACGAGTGGCCGATGATGATCGGCGGCGCGTCCAGCCCCGCGATCACCCCCGCGAGGTGGTCGACGGTCTCCGGGACGGTCAGGCGGGCGATGGGCGAGGGATCGGCGCGCAGGGCCTCGACCTCGACCTCGAAGCCGGGGTACGCCGGCGTGAGCACCCGGTACCCCTTCGCCTCGTAGTACGGGACCCAGTGCTCCCACGAGCGGGGCGTCATCCAGAGGCCGTGCACCAGGACGATCGTGTCCGGGGCGTCGGCGGGCAGCGGTGCGGTCATGAGGTGCTCCCAGGGTGGTGGGGCGGTGGGACGGACGGGTGAGCAGCCCGGGCGGGCGTGCCCGACGTGTGTCGCGGTCTCGCACGGTGGCACCGGGGGCCGGGTGCGGTCCTGGCCGCTGCGCGGACCCCGGTCGCATCATGGCGGGCGCCGCCCGTCCCGCGGAAGGGGCGGGGTGTGCTGGCCGGGGCGGCCCCGCGGGAGGATGCTGGGTGCAGGGCGACCGGCCCGGACGCGAGGAGGCGCACCATGGACGCGGCGACGGCACGGCGGCAGGGCGACGGCGGGGGCGACGCCCCGAGCACCCCCGAGTACGACGCGTTCGGGCCGTGGGTGGACCCGGTGCGCACCGCCGAGGAGGTCCCCCCGCTGTACCGGGACCACCCGGTGGATCTCGCGGGCAGCCGGCTGGTGCTCAAGGTGCCGCGGGACATCGCGCGCCGGGACGCCACCCCCGAGATGGACCTCTACGACCACCTGCTGGTCCTCGGCCCCGACCGGTTCACCGCGCTGAGCCGCCGGACCGGCGGCGACGCCGCGGCCCGCGGGCGCGGGGCGAGCCGCGGGGCGGCCACCGGCCGCGGCTACGACGTGCGCGAGGTGCCCTACGACCAGGTGGCGGCCGTCGGGACCAGCGTCGACCTGCTGGACGGCCGACTCACCGTGCGGGCGCTCGCGGGCCCGTCGGTCGCGGTGCGGTTCAGCGGCTCCTCCGCCGACGTCGTGGAGGGGTTCGTCGACACGCTGCGCACCCTCGCCTGGCCCGTGCCGACGACCGGCGACCCGGCGCCGCGGGACCCGACGGCGGGCGGCCCGGGGCTGGGGAGGCTGGACCGCCGCGCGCTGGGGGAGAAGGAGATCGGCCTCGTCTCGGCGTACCGGGAGGTGGCGGACCGCGAGCCCGGGCTGCGGGCGCTGGCGGCGCACCCGCGGCGCACGGTGGTGCCGCGGCGCGGCGGCCTGACCCGCGTGCTGCACGTGCTGCACCCCATGACGGTGCAGGCGGCCGTCGTCGCCTCCGACGGGCGCGAGCTCCAGCTGTTCGGCCGCCGGGCGTGGCTCGCGCGCGGCCGCACGCCGGTGAACTCCGAGTCGCGCCTCGTGCTGCCGCTGGACCGGCTGACGGAGGTGCGTGCAGCGGAGCACCCCGGGTACGCGGACCTGGTGGTCGTGACGCTCCGGGCCGGGGACGCGGCGATCGACCTGCCGGTGCCCGCGGGATCGGACGCCGAGCGGGTGCTGACGGGCCTGCTGCGCTGACGGACGCGGCGGGCCGGGGCGGCCCGCCGTGCGGACCGGGCCCGCCGTGCGGACCCGGCCGGCCGGTGGCAGCGTGGCCGCATGAGCGAGCAGATCCCCGACAGCTTCGACCCCCAGCAGCCCGACCTGCCGACCCTCGACGTCGACCCGGACCCGCTGCCCGACGACCACGAGGGCGAGGCGCCGGTGCGCGACGACCCGGAGGGCTGACGCGGCCGCGAGAGCCGCCCCCGGCCGCGGACCGCGTCCCGCGGGCGCGCGTGGCCCGGTGACCCCGCCGGGCCGGCGGACGCCGGCCCGGCGGGACGGTGCCGCCCCGGCAGCACCGCGCGGCGCGCCCCTGCGCGTCGGTCAGGCCGCCAGGGCGCGTGCCTTGAGGCGGCCGAACTCCTCGGTGTCGATGACGCCCTGGTCCAGCAGCGCCTTGGCGTCGGCGATCTCGTCGGCCGGCGACCTGCCGGCCGTCTGCCGGATGTACGCGTCGGTCTCGCGGCGCGCGCTCGCGATCGCCGACGCGTGCCGCTCCGCCATGCCCCGCCCGCGGGCGATGACGTAGACGAGCATCGACAGCCACGGCACCACGATCAGCGCGACGATCCAGAGCGCCTTCCACCAGCCGCTGAGGTCGCGGTCCCGGAACAGGTCGCCGCAGATCTGCCACAGCAGCACGAGGTAGGCGACGAAGAGGAACCACCAGATCATCAGCCAGAACCAGTCCCAGAAGTCGTTCACGGTCCCACCCCTCGCTCGAGCCGCGGCCGACCGCGTCCGTGACCGGCCGGTGACCACGCTGCCGGGCCGCGACCTGCGGCGTCACACCCGCCAGGGGTGAGCCGGGGCCCGACTACCCGCACCGGGTGAGGCCCGCCCTCGCGCGGCGCGGCGACCGTGGTCGAGGGGCGCCGCTGGGCGCCCGGCGGCGACGGGCGGGGACATGACGACGACCGAGGTGCCGGCGCGGGAGTGGCACGCCGCGACCGTGGCGGAGACGTGCGCGGCGTTCGGGGTCGACCCGGCCCGCGGGCTGACGGCGGCCGAGGCGGCGGACCGGCTGCGCGAGCACGGGCCGAACGCGCTCGCGGAGGAGAAGCCGGAGCCGAAGTGGCGGGCCTTCGCCCGGCAGTACGCCGACCTGATGCAGCTGGTCCTGGTCGGTGCCGCGGTGGTGAGCGTGGTGGCGCTGCGCGACCTCGGCACCGGGCTGGTGATCCTGGCGCTGACCGTGGTGAACGCGCTGATGGGGCTGCACCAGGAGGGCAAGGCCGCCGAGAGCGTGGCGGCGCTGCGCACCATGCTGGTGATGACCGCCCGCGTGCTGCGGGACGGGCAGGTGCTCCAGGTGCCGGCCGAGCAGCTCGTGCCCGGCGACCTCGTCCGGTTCGAGGCGGGGGACAAGGTCCCGGCCGACGGCCGGCTGGTGGTCGCCGCGTCCCTCGAGATCGAGGAGGCCGGGCTCACCGGCGAGAGCACCCCGGTGCCCAAGTCCGTCGACCCGGTGACCGGCGACGCCGTCCCGCTGGGGGACCGCGTCGACATGGCCTACATGAACGCCCAGGTCACCCGGGGCCGCGGTGAGATGGTGGTCACGGCGACCGGCATGGCCACCGAGGTCGGCCGGATCTCCGGGATGCTCAGCGCGGTCGAGACCGACGAGACGCCGCTGACCCGCCAGCTCAACCGGCTGACGGTGATCATCACGCTGATGGCCGCCGTCGCGCTGGTCCTCGTGATCGTGCTGGGCCTGGCGCGCGGCGAGGACTTCGACACGCTGTTCCTGGTCGGCATCAGCCTGGCGGTCGCGGCGATCCCGACCGGGCTCCCGGCCGTCGTCACGATGCTGCTGTCGCTCGGCACCCGGGAGCTCGCGGGCGCCGGGGCGATCGTGAAGCGGCTGCGCTCGGTGGAGACGCTGGGCGCGACGTCGGCGATCTGCTCCGACAAGACCGGCACGCTGACGCTCAACCAGATGACGGCGCGCCGCCTGGTGCTCGCCGGCCGCCGGTACGGCGTGGACGGCGAGGGCTACGCGACGACCGGGCGGATCCTCGCGACCGGCGGCGGCCCCGAGGTCCGGCTGGAGCCGTTCCTGCTGCCGATGGCGCTCGCCAGCGACGCGACGGTGCGCGACGGCGACCTGGTCGGCGACCCGACGGAGGGCGCGCTGGTCGTGCTCGCCGCCAAGGGCGGGCTGGACGTCGAGGAGACCCGGCGCGCCTACCCGCGGGTGGCCGAGGTGCCGTTCGACGCGGCGTACAAGCTGATGGCGACGTTCCACGACGTGGAGACGCCTGTCCCCGCCGTGCGCTGCTACGTCAAGGGCGCGCCCGACGTGCTGCTGGCGCGGGCCACGCACTACCGGGACGCCGACGGCAGCACCCGGCCGATCGGCGACCTGCGGGAGCGGGTCGAGGCGGAGAACGACGCGCTGGCGGGCGAGGGCATGCGGGTGCTCGCGCTGGCGCAGAAGGACGTCGGGCAGGCGGACCTCGCCGGCGAGCTGCTCGACCTGGTCGACGGGCTCGAGCTGCTGGCGCTCGTCGGGATCGTGGACCCGCCGCGCAAGGAGGCCCGGGACGCGATCGCGGCGTGCAAGGACGCCGGCATCCGGGTCCGGATGATCACCGGCGACCACGTCACCACCGCGGCCGCGATCGCCGGGCAGCTCGGCATCGAGGGCCGGGCGCTCACCGGGGCCGAGTTCGCCGCCATGCCGGACGAGCGGCTGGAGGCCGAGGTCGACGAGATCGGCGTGGTCGCGCGCGTGGCGCCGCAGGACAAGGTCCGGCTGGTCGACGTGCTCAAGCGGCGCGGCCAGGTGGTCGCGATGACCGGCGACGGCGTGAACGACGCGCCCGCGCTCACCCGGGCCGACATCGGCGTGGCCATGGGGATCACCGGCACGGAGGTGACCAAGGACGCCGCCGAGATGATCCTGACCGACGACAACTTCGCGACCATCGTCACCGCGGTGGAGCGCGGCCGCGGGCTGTACGACAACCTCATGCGGTACATCCGGTTCCAGATGGTGGTGCTGGTCGGGTTCATCCTCACGTTCGTCGGCGCCGGGATCTTCACGGTGGCGGCCGGCGTACCGCTGTCGCCGCTGCAGATCCTGTGGATCAACTTCGCGATCGACGTGGTGCTGGCGATCGGCCTCGGCTTCGACGCGCCGGCCTCCGACCTGATGCGCCGGCGCCCGCGCGCCGCGGACGCCCCGGTGCTGGGGCGCGCGCTCGGGGCCCGGCTCGCCGTCGACGGGGTGCTCGTCGCCGTGGCCGTGCTGCTGGTCGTCGCCTGGGCCGAGCCGCGGTACGGGCTGCTCGTCGCCACCACGATGGGGCTGACCGCGATGTCGCTCGTGCACGTGGTGGTCGCGGCGGAGTGGCGGGACCGGTTCCGCAGCGTGCTGCGCGCCGAGACGGTGGCCAACGCGCGGTTCGTGACCCTGGTGCTCGTGGTCCTCGGGCTCACGGTCCTGGTGACCTCGATCCCGCTGCTGCAGCGGCTGTTCGGCACCACGAACCTGACGCCGCAGCAGTGGGGCGTGTGCCTGCTGGCGGTGCTGGGCTACCTGGTCGTGGCCGAGGTGCTGCGCTGGGGCGCGCGGCTGGCGGCGCACGGGGGCGGGGCGGAGGCCGCGGCGGGCGCCGTGGGCGCCGCACCGGCGGGCGCCCGGGGCCGGTGACCGCCCCGGCCGAGGCGCTCGGCCGCACGGAGCGCCGGCTGGCGGTGCTGCTCGCGCTCGCGATGTTCGTGCTCGTCGTGGACACCTCGCTGATGAACGTGTCGATCTCCGCGGTGGTGCGCGACCTCGGCACCACGGTGAGCGGGGTGCAGTCCGCGATCGCGCTCGAGGCGCTCGTGTCCGCCGCGTTCATCCTGGTCGGCAGCAAGGTCGGCGACCTGGTCGGGCGGAAGCGGGCGTACGTCCTCGGGCTGCTCGGCTACGCCGTCGGTGCCGCCGCCATGACGTTCGCGCAGAGCCTCACGGCGGTGATCGTGCTGTGGGCGGTCGTCGGCGGGCTCGGGGCGTCGCTGCTGCTGCCCGCGATGCAGTCGCTGGTCCACGGCAACTTCACGGGCACCGCGCAGAAGAAGGTCTACGCCTTGGTCGGCGCCGCCGCCTCGATCGCCGCGGCGGTGGGGCCGCTGCTGGGCGGCTTCATCACCACGTACCTGTCCTGGCGGGTCGCCTTCGGGCTCGAGCTGGTGGTGATCGTCCTGGTGCTGTCCGGCATCCGGCTCGTCCGGGACGTCCCGTACACCGGGTCGCGCGAGGTCGACGTCGTCGGGGCGCTGCTGTCCGCGGCCGGGATGGGGGGCCTCGTGCTCGGCGTGCTCGCCTGGCAGGAGGGCGCCGAACGGGTGGGGCTGCTGCTCGCGGTCGGGGTGCTCGCGCTCGCGGGCCTGGCCGGGTGGCTGGTGCGGCGGTCGCGGCGCGGGCACGCGGTGCTCATCGACCCGGGGCTGTTCCGCGCGCCGCGGTTCCGGATCGGCGTCTCCCAGCAGCTGCTGCAGCAGGTGGCGCTCGGCGGGGCGATGATCGCGCTGCCGATCTTCCTGCAGATGGTCCTGGAGTACGACGCGATGGCCGCCGGCCTGTCCCTGGCGCCGCTCTCGCTGAGCATGTTCGTCGTCGCGCTGACCATGAGCAGGCGGGCCGGGCGGTGGCCGGCGCACCGGGTCGTGCTGGGCGGGTTCCTCCTGCTGGTCGCGGGCGTCGCCGCGCTGCTGCCGGTCGTGCCGCGCGCCGGGTCGGGGTGGGCGCTCGCGGCGCCGCTGGTCGTCGCGGGGTGCGGGCTGGGGCTGCTCGTCTCGCAGCTCAACGACTACACGCTGTCCCCGGTGTCCGAGGAGCGGGTCAGCGAGGCGGCGGGCGTGAACTCGGCGGGCGGGTCGTTCGGCCTGTCGTTCGGGCTCGCGCTCGCGGGTGCGGTGCTGCTCGCCACGCTCTCCGCGGGGTTCACCGCCCAGGCGCGGGCGAGCGCGGTGCTGGCGCCGGCGGACCAGGAGCGCGTGGCGGCGGCCCTCGACGAGGACGCCGAGCTGATGAGCACCACCCAGCTGGAGGCGCTGCTCGCGGACGAGCCGCCGGCGGCCGCGGCCGAGGTGGTCCGGATCAACGAGGAGGTGCGCCCGCGCGCCCTCCAGGTCGCGCTGCTGGTGCCGCTGGTGGCCGGCGCCCTGGGTGCGGCGAACGCCCTGCGCATGCGCCGCGCGGCCGCCGCACCGCCCCCGGCTGCCTGATCTCCCGCC
>NZ_JAKRMS010000046.1 GCF_022346185.1 Cellulomonas sp. ACRRI
CGCCCGCCGCGCCCCTCCCCCCGGGGCACGGCGGGCGTCGCCGTTCCTCCCACCCGCGCCGCACGCGCCGCGCCGCGCCGCGCCGCGCCGCGTCGCGTCGCGTCGCGTCGCCGAGTCTCCGTCTCGTGCCTCTGCCCGCGCGACCGCGCGCAGTCCGCTTCCGCAGACTCGGCGGGCTCGTCCCCGCGAGATGGCAACTCTCGGCTGCGGGCAGGCGTTGTCGCGCAGCCGAGAGTTGCCATCTCGGCGGGGGCACCCGAGTGGGGCGCATGCGCGCGGGTGGCGCGGCGGGCGGCGGGTGGCGCGGGCCGCAGGTGCGGGGCGCCGCGGGCGTCAGGCGACGGTCGCGGCCGCGTCGCGGCCCGGGGTGCGCAGCGTCGCGCGCAGCGTGACCTCTGTGCCGCCGCCCTCGCGCGGGGACCACGTGATCGACCCGCGCAGCTCGTTCGTCACCAGGGTCGACACGATCTGCGTCCCCAGCCCCGTGCCGGGGCCGGTGCCGGTGCCGCCCGAGTCCGCGGGGATGCCCGCGCCGTCGTCCGCGACGGTCACCGTGAGGTCGTCCTCGACGCGCTCGGCGGTGACCTCGACGGACCCCGAGTCCCGGCCGGCCAGCCCGTGCTCGACGGCGTTCGTGACCAGCTCGGTGAGCACGAGCGCCAGCGCCGTGGCGTCCTCGGCGGACACCGGCCCGAACGTGCCGCGGACGAGCGTCCGGACCGACGCGCCGGCCGACGCCACGTCCGCCGCGAGCCGGAGCGACCGGCCGACCAGCTCGTCGAACACGACGGTCTCGTCGAGCGTCTGCGACAGCGTCTCGTGCACCAGCGCGATGGTGGCGACCCGGCGCATGGCCTCCTCGAGCGCCGCGCGGGCCTCGGGGACGTTCATCCGGCGGGCCTGCAGCCGCAGCAGGGCCGCCACCGTCTGCAGGTTGTTCTTCACGCGGTGGTGGATCTCGCGGATCGTGGCGTCCTTGGTGATGAGCTCCCGCTCGCGGCGGCGCAGCTCGGACACGTCGCGGCACAGCAGCACGGCGCCGATCCGCTCGCCCTCCTCGGACAGCG
Source organism: Cellulomonas sp. ACRRI (assembly GCF_022346185.1). Lineage (GTDB taxonomy): Bacteria > Actinomycetota > Actinomycetes > Actinomycetales > Cellulomonadaceae > Cellulomonas. Next base: position 1,068 of record NZ_JAKRMS010000046.1, read on the forward strand.
GGACCGCGCGCAGGGACAGCGCCACGCCGTGCGCCTCGATGTCGGTCCGCCACGGCGCCCGGCCCATCAGCACCAGCGGCATCGACTCGTCGACGGGCGAGTTCTGCTCGATCAGGTCGGCGACGACCTCCACCAGGGAGCGCCCGACCAGGTCGTCCATCGCGCCGAACCGGTGGAAGCAGGACAGGGCGTTCGGGCTGGCGTACAGCACCTCGCCCTCGGAGTTCAGCCGCACGAGGCCGTCGGCGACGCGCGGGGCGCCCCGGCGCGGGCCGGTCGCGGCGTTGGTCATCGGGAACTCGCCGCGGGCGATCATCCCCATGATGTCGTCGGCGGCCTCGACGTAGTTCAGCTCCAGGCGGCTGGGCGTGCGGGCGCCGCCGAGGTTGGTCTGCCGGGCGATGACGGCGATCGCGCGGCCGTCGTGCACGACCGGGACCGCCTCCTCGCGCACCGCGTACGACCCGAACCAGCGCGGCTCGCGCGACCGCTGCGCCCGGACCTCGCTCAGCGAGCGCTCGAGCTGGGGGCGCTGCCCCTCCGGCGCGCGGGAACCCACCACGTCGTCGTAGTGCACCGTGGCGCCGGTGCTGGGGCGCGCCTGCGCGATCGCCACGAAGTCGCCGTCCTCGGTGGGCAGCCAGAGCACGAGGTCCGCGAACGCCAGGTCCGAGATGACCTGCCAGTCGCCGACCAGCAGGTGCAGCCACTCGAGGTCCGCGGCGTCGAGGTGGGCGTGGCGCTGCGCGAGCTCGCTCAGGGTGGACACCGCCCCAGGGTACGGCGCACGGCGCCCCGTCCCCGGGGCCGTCCCACGCCCCGGCACGTGACGCGCCCCACGCCCGGGACCGGGCCGGGGCGCGCCGCCCCGCGCGGGCGGATACTGTCGTCGGAACCGCACCTCCCCCGCGGCCGCCCGCGCACCTCGGAAGGACCCGAACGCCCGTGCACCTGCAGGTCACCGTCCCCGTCCCGACCGATCCCCGCACCGCCGGGACGATGCTGGCCGACCCGGTGTACGTCCGGGCGAAGGTGCTGGCGAGCGGCGCCGAGGTGCTGCACGTCGACGTGGCGCCCGCGGAGGACGGCGCGCTGACGGTCACGACCCGGCGCGCGCTGCCGACGGACCTGATCCCGCCGAACGTCCGCGCGTTCGTCGGCTCGACGCTCGAGGTGCGCCAGGTCGAGGCCTGGGAGGCCCCGGCCGCGGACGGTTCCCGGACGGGCACGGTCGCCGTGGAGATCGCCGGCGCCCCGGTGCGGCTGACGGGGACCGTCGCCCTGACCGCGGCCGGGAGCGGCTCGGAGATCACCTACGACGGCGACCTCAAGGCGAACGTCCCGCTGTTCGGGTCCGCCGTCGAGCAGGCGGCCGCCAAGGCGGTGCGCGGTGCGCTCGAGGCCGAGGCCGGCGTGGCGCGCGAGTGGGTCGCGAGCACGCACGAGGGGTAACGATTGCGTAACGCGGTCCGCGGCTGAACCTCGCTGACCTGCGGCAACGCTGCGGTGGGACCGCTTCCACACCCGTTTGCCCACCCCCTCGCTTGACTTCCTCCACCCCCGGACGACAAGGTGCCTGACATGGCGTGAGAGCGCTCCCGCAGAACGTGGTGGGAGCGGTTCCACGACGGGCGCCGGTGCCGGCGACCCGATGGGAGCGGCGACGTCGCCGCGGATGACGAGGGAGTCACAGTGCGCAGGAGCACGCGCAAGACCTGGGTGGCCGTGGCCGGAGCGGCGAGCGTCGCCCTGCTGGCGACGGCGTGCGGCGGCGGGTCGGACGACGCCGCCGGCGACGAGGGCTCGGACGGTCAGATCACCCTGACCATCTCGACCTTCAACCAGTTCGGCTACGAGGACCTCCTCAAGCAGTACGAGGAGGAGAACCCGAACATCAAGATCGAGCACAACAAGTTCGGCAAGTCGGACGACGCTAAGGAGCAGTTCCAGACGGCGCTCGGCGCCGGCTCGGGCCTCGCGGACGTCGTCGGCGTCGAGGTCGACTGGCTGCCGCAGATGATCCAGTACTCGGACCAGTTCACCGACCTGACCAGCGACTCGGTCGAGGGCCGCTGGAACAAGTGGACCACCGACCAGGCCACCACCCCCGACGGCGCGCTGCTCGGCTACCCGACCGACATCGGCCCGGAGGCCATCGCCTACCGCGCCGACCTGTTCGCCGCCGCGGGCCTCCCGACGGACCGCGAGGCCGTGGCCGAGCTGTTCGGCGGCGAGGACGCCACCTGGGACGACTTCTTCGCCGTCGGCGACCAGTTCATGGCCGCGGGCACCGGGCCGGCGTTCTTCGACTCCGCCGACGCGCTGGCCCAGGGCATGATCAACCAGGTCGAGGTGCCGTTCGAGGACCCCGACTCCGGCGAGATCATCGCGCTCGACAACCCCGAGATCCGCGACATCTACGACACGATCCTGTCGCACGAGGACCAGTCCGCCGGTCTCAAGCAGTGGGAGACCGACTGGACGAACGCGTTCCAGAGCAACGGCTTCGCGGTCGCGCTGGCCCCGGCCTGGTTCCTCGGCAACATCGAGGGCAACTCGGCGGGCGTCGAGGGCTGGGACATCGCCAACGTCTTCCCCGGCGGCGGCGGCAACTGGGGCGGCTCGTTCCTCGCCGTCCCGACGATGTCGAAGCACCCTGAGGAGGCCAAGGCCCTCGCCGACTGGCTGACCGCCCCGGAGCAGCAGCTCGCCGCGTTCAAGGTCAACGGCAACTTCCCGAGCCAGATCGAGGCGCAGCAGTCGGACGAGCTCCAGGGCATGACCCGCGAGTTCTTCAACGACGCGCCGACCGGCCAGATCTACACCGACCGGGCCGCGGCCATCTCCGTCGCGCCGTTCAAGGGTGAGAACTACTTCACCATCCGCACCGGCCTGTCGGACGCCTTCAACCGCGTCGACGTCGACAAGTCGATGACCCCCGAGGAGTCCTGGAAGGGCTTCGAGGACGCGGTCGCCGCGATCGGCTGACCCCACCGGGCCGGGCCGCCGGGACTCCCCGGCGGCCCGGTCCGTCGCGCGGGCACCGCCCGCGCCCCGCACCGCACGACCCCGGCCCGCCCGCACGAAGGATCCCCATGGCCACCCAGACGGCGCCCCCCAGGGGCGCGGCACCGCGCAGCGACGACGACCGCGCGCCCCGCAAGATCGGCTTCAAGCAGACGCTGGGCCGCTGGGACGTGAAGGTCTCGCCCTACCTCTACATCTCGCCGTTCTTCCTGCTCTTCGCGGTGGTCGGCCTGTTCCCGCTGCTCTACACGGGCTGGGTCTCGCTGCACGAGTGGAGCCTGATCGGCGGCCAGGGCGAGTTCGTCGGTTTCGACAACTTCACGTTCGTGCTCGGGCAGACCTTCTTCTGGAACTCGCTGCGCAACACCTTCAGCATCTTCCTGCTGTCCACGGTGCCCCAGGTGATCGCCGCCCTCGTCATCGCCGCGATGCTGGACGCGAACCTCCGCGCGAAGACGTTCTGGCGGATGGGCGTGCTGCTCCCCTACGTCGTCGCCCCGGTCGCCGTCGGCCTGGTGTTCTCGCAGATGTTCGCCGACGGCTCGGGCATGATCAACTCCCTGCTCGGCCAGATCGGCATCGACCCGATCGGCTGGCACAAGGACGCGTTCGCCTCGCACATCGCCATCGCCTCGATGGTGAACTTCCGCTGGACCGGCTACAACGCGCTGATCCTGCTGGCCGCCATGCAGGCGATCCCCCGCGACATGTACGAGGCCGCGACGCTCGACGGCGCGAACCGCCTCCGGCAGTTCTTCTCCATCACCGTGCCGATGGTCCGCCCGACGATGATCTTCGTGATCCTCACGTCCACCATCGGCGGCCTGCAGATCTTCGACGAGCCCCGCATGTACGACGCGACCGGCCTCGGCGGCTCGAACGGCCAGTGGAAGACCGTGACGCTCTACCTGTACGAGCTGGGCTGGAACAAGCAGCAGCTCGGCCGGGCCGCGGCGGTCGCCTGGCTGCTGTTCCTGATCATCATCATCTTCGCGCTGCTCAACAACTGGCTGACCCGGCGCATCGCCTCCGCGGACGACATGAGCCGCACCGCGAAGGCCGCCCGCAAGCAGAGCCGACGCGCCTCGCGCGACCTGGCCCGCCGGGTGAAGCAGACGTCCGACGCCGCGGTCCCCGCGGCCGCACCGACCGAGGTGGACCCCCGATGAGCGCCCCGTCCGTCCCCGTCATCGCGCAGACCGCCGGCAAGGGCGCGGCCCGCGCGGCGCAGCGCAAGCGCAACAAGACCAACGGCGGCGCCGACCGCCGGCCGGGCTGGGTGACCTACGTCGTCCTCGGCGTCTTCCTGCTGATCTCGGCCTACCCGCTCTACTACACCTTCCTGCTGTCGTCCTCGACGTCGGCCGAGGTGGCGCAGAACCCGGTGCCCTCGCTGCTCCCGGGCGGCGAGTTCCTCACCAACCTGCAGCGCGTCTTCGACGCCGACATCGACCTGGTGAAGGCGACCGGCAACTCCCTGATCGTCGCCGTGATCACCAGCCTGTCCGTGGTGTTCTTCTCCACGCTCGCGGGCTACTCGTTCTCCAAGCTGCGGTTCCGCGGCCGCGGCCCGCTGCTGGTGTTCGTCATCGCGACGATGGCCGTGCCGACCCAGCTCGGCGTCGTCCCGCTCTACATCGTCATGCGACAGCTCGGTCTCACCGGCAACCTGCTGGCGGTGATCCTGCCGGCGATGGTCACGGCGTTCGGCGTGTTCTGGATGACCCAGTACCTCGACTCCGCGCTCCCCTACGAGCTCATCGAGGCGGCGCGGGTCGACGGCGCGTCCATGTTCCGCACGTTCTGGTCGGTGGCGCTGCCCGCGGCCCGGCCGGCGGCGGCGATGCTGGCGCTGTTCACCTTCATCACGTCGTGGACGAACTTCTTCTGGCCGTCCATCGTGCTCGGCACGCAGAACCCGACGCTGCCGGTGGCGCTCAAGCTGCTCCAGGCCGGCTTCTTCCAGGACCTGCCGCTCATCATGGCCGGCGTCGTCCTGTCGATCATCCCGCTGCTCCTGCTGTTCGTCGTCGCCGGCCGCCAGCTGGTCGCGGGGATCATGGCGGGGGCCGTCAAGGGCTGACCGCTACGCTTCGCGCGGGGCCCGTCCTCGGGCCCCGCGCAGGGGCGCGCGTCCGCCGGTGCCTCGCGGGGCGCCGCCACCCGACCGTCACGAGGGGGCGATCCACCGTGATCGACCAGTCCGCCATCCCGTCGGCCGCCCACCCGGCGCCGACGCTGGAGCAGGTCGCGCTGCGCGCCGGCGTCTCCCGGTCCACCGCCTCACGCGCCATCAACGGCGGCGACCGGGTGTCGCCCGAGGCCATGGAGTCCGTCGCCGCGGCGGTCGCCGACCTCGGCTACACCCCGAACCGCGCCGCCCGCTCGCTCGTCACCAGGCGCACCGACTCCGTCGCGCTGGTCGTGCCCGAGCCGGACGAGCGCGTGCTGTCCGACCCGTTCTTCGCCGGGGTGCTCAACGGCGTGTCCACCCCGCTCGCGCTCGCCGACCTGCAGCTGCTGCTGGTCATCGCGCGGCCCGGGGAGTCCGAGCGCACCGCCCGGTACCTGCGCGCCGGCCACGTCGACGGCGCGATCGTGGTGTCGCACCACCGGGACGACGCCATCGACCGGGCGCTGCAGGCGTCCCGGCTGCCGACCGTGTTCATCGGCCGGCCCCTCGTCGGCGGCGAGTCCGCGGCGGTCGTGGACACCGACAACGTGCGCGGCGGGCGGCTGGCGACGGAGCACCTGGTCCGGCTCGGCCGGCGGCGGATCGCGACCATCGCGGGCCCAGCCGACATGTCCGCCGGCATCGACCGGCTCGCGGGGTGGCGCGCCGCGCTCGCCGACGCGGGCCTCCCGGACGACGCGATGGTGCACGGCGACTTCACGGTCGACGGCGGGGCCGCGGCGGCGCGCGAGCTGCTCGACCGGTTCCCCGACCTCGACGGGATCTTCATCGCCTCGGACCTCATGGCGGCCGGGGCGCTGCCCGAGCTGGCCGAGGCCGGGCGGGACGTCCCCGGCGACGTGGCGGTGGTGGGGTACGACAACTCGGGCCTGGCCACCACCACGAAGCCGAACCTCACCACGGTCACGCAGCCGGTGATCGCCATGGCGCGCGCGGCGGGCGAGGAGCTGGTGGCGCAGCTGCAGGGCCGGCACGCGCGCACCGAGGCCCAGGTGTTCGCGCCGGAGCTGGTCGTCCGCGGCTCGGCCTGACCCGCCGCCGGGCGCGGGCGCGCCGGCGCGGGAGTGCGCCCGGCTGGCCGTCGCCCGGCGGCCGCCGGCATCGCCGACTGTGCAAGCAACACGTCGAGTGTGCATCCCGCGGATGCACACTCGACGTGTTCCTTGCACACTCGCGCACGCGACTGCCGCGCCGGGTGCCGGCCACGTGGCGGGGGCAGGGGCGCAGCGCGCCCCGCTCGGGTCGCGCCGCGCGGCCCGGGCGTGCCGCGCGGCCCCGCCGTCAGCGCGTCGGGTCGACGTGACCGAAGCGGTGGCGGGTGCGCGAGACCGCCTGCTCGCGGACGACCGTCATGAGCTCCCGGCGCCCGCTCGCGACGACCAATGCGTCCAGCACGGTCACCTCGCCGGTGCGGGTGACCGCCGCGGCGCGCAGACCCGGCGCCGACCCGACGACCCGCACCCGGCCGGTCACCTCGCCCGCGGCGACCCGCGCCGCGAACGCCTCGTCCGGCTCGTCGGCCGGGCGGCTCACCGTCACCGGCACCCCGGCGGTGCGCGCCGCCGACAGCACGCGCCGCACGTCCCGGTCCCGCGCGTCGGCACCGACCCGGACGGTCAGGTGCGGCACGGGGCGGTGGCGCAGGGCGTTCTCCTCGGACGCCAGCCCGGACGGGTCGTGCGCGGCGCCGAGCTCGTCCCGCCACACCCGCGCGTCGTCGGCCTCGGCCCAGGCCAGCCAGGCCTCGTCGTCCAGCGCCGCGATCTCCGGGGCGTCGGACCAGGCGCCGAGCTGCGCCACGTAGGACGGCCCGCCGGCCTTGGCGCCGGGACCGACGACCGACGCCTTCCAGCCGCCGAACGGCTGCCGCTGCACGATCGCGCCGGTGATGTGCCGGTTGACGTAGGCGTTGCCGACCTCGACCCGGTCGAGCCAGTGCGCGATCTCCGCCTCGTCCAGCGAGTGCAGGCCGCCGGTCAGGCCGAGCGCCACGGCGTTCTGCACCTCGATCGCCTCGTCCAGGGTGTCGACCCGGATGACGCCGAGCACCGGGCCGAAGCACTCGGTGAGGTGGAACCAGGACCCGGGGCGCACGCCGTGCTTGACGCCGGGGGTCCACAGCCGGCCCTCCTCGTCGAGCCGCCGCGGCCGCACCAGCCACGCCTCTCCCTCGTCCAGCGTGGTCAGCGCGCGGAGCAGCTTGCCGGACGCCGGCTCGACCAGCGGCCCCATCGTGGTGCCGAGGTCGTCGGACCAGCCGACGCGCAGCGACGAGACCGCGTCGGCGAGCTGCCGGCGCAGCCGGTCGGAGGTGCCCGCCGACCCGACGAGGATCGCGAGCGACGCCGCCGAGCACTTCTGCCCCGCGTGCCCGAACGCGGACCGCACCAGGTCGGCCACCGCCAGGTCGACGTCGGCGGACGGCGTGATGATGAGCGCGTTCTTGCCGGAGGTCTCCGCGTGCACGTCCAGGTCGGGCCGCCAGCCGGCGAACAGCTGCGCGGTCTCCAGCGACCCGGTCAGCACGACCCGCGCGACGTCCGGGTGCGTGACCAGCCGGCGGCCGACGTCCCCCTCGGGCGACAGCACGACCTGCAGCGCCGCCTCGGCGACCCCGGACGCGTCGAGCGCCCGCTGGATCGCCGCGCCGGCCACCCGCACGCACCGCGGGGTCTGCGGCGCGGGCTTGATCAGCACCGGCGACCCGGCAGCGAGCGCCGCCAGCACCGAGCCGACCGGGATGGCGACCGGGAAGTTCCACGGCGGGGTGACGACGGTGACGCCGCGCGGCCGGAACACCGCGCCCGGGACCCGCCCGTCGGCCAGGTCCTCGGCGCGGTCGGCGTAGTAGCGGGCGAAGTCGACGGCCTCGCTGACCTCGGGGTCGGCCTCGGCGACGGTCTTGCCGCCCTCGTGCACCATCGTCGCGACCAGGTCGCCGCGGGCGGCCTCGAGCTCGTCCGCGGCGCGGCGCAGCACCGCGGCGCGCTCGGCGGGGGTCCGGGCGGACCACGCGGGCGCGGCGCCGACGGCGCGGGCGACGACCGCGTCCACCTCGGCCTCGGTCCCGACCTCGACGGCGCCGGCCGGCGGCTCGACGTCCGCGGCCACCAGGCGGGCCGCCCAGTCCCGGGACTCGGCGACGGCCGGGTCGGTGTCGGCGGCGTTCCGGAACGCGCCCGGCTCCGGCGACGGCGCCCCGGGGTCGCGCGGCAGCCGGCGACGCCCGACCGGCACCCGGTCCGCGCGCGCCACCGACGCGAGGAACGCGTCCTCCTGGGACGCGATCCCCTCGTCCGGGCCGTCCCCGCCGGCGAACAGCGCGTGCAGGAAGTTCTGGTGCGCGGCGTTCTCCTCCAGCCGGCGCACCAGGTAGGAGATCGCGACGTCGAAGTCCTGCTTCGCGACCACCGGCGTGTACAGCAGCACCTGGCCGAACTCGCGCTGCACCGCGCGGGCCTGCGCCGGCGCCATGCCCTGCAGCATCTCGATGTCGAGCGCCTCGGACACGCCGCGGTGGCCGGCGAGCAGGTGCGCGTACGCGACGTGGAACAGGTTGTGGCTCGCGACCCCCACGCGCAGGGCGGACGTCCGGGCGGGGTCCAGGGCGCGCCGGACCAGCCGGACGTAGTGCGCGTCGACGTCGGGCTTGCCGGCGTACGGCGCCTGGGCCCAGCCGTGCAGCTCGGCCTCGACCTGCTCCATCGCGAGGTTGGCGCCCTTGACCAGCCGCACCTTGAGGCGCGCGCCGCCCGCCTCGACCCGGCGCCGGGCGATCGCGGTGATCTCCTCGAGCGCGGCGGAGGTGTCGGGCAGGTACGCCTGCAGCACGATGCCCATCTCGGCGCCGCGCACCTCGGGGTCGTTCACGAGCTCGTCGAACACCCGCACCGTCAGGGCGAGGTCGCGGTACTCCTCCATGTCGAGGTTGAGGAACGTGCCGCTCGCGGCGGCGGCCCGGTACAGCGGGCGCAGCCGCTCGACGACCCGCCGCACGCTGCCCTCGGTGTCCCAGGTCGACAGCTGGCTGGCGACGGCCGAGACCTTGATCGACACGTAGTCGACGTCGGGGCGGGCGGCGAGCTCGGCGACGCGGTGCAGCCGGCGGTTGGCCTCGTCCTCGCCGAGCACGGCCTCGCCCAGCAGGTTGACGTTGAGCCGGAAGCCCTCGGCGCGGGCGCGCGCCAGGTGCGGGCCGAGTCCCGGCCCGGCGTCGGCGACCAGGTGGCCGACCAGCTGGCGCAGCCGGACGCGCGCCGCGGGCACGACGACCGACGGCAGCAGCGGGGCGACCTTCGCGCCGACCCCGAGCAGCACCCGGTCCACGCCACCCAGGAACGCGGCGGCGTCGGCGGCACGGTCGCCGAGGCCGGCGAGCTCGGCCGCGGCGACCCGGGCGTCCTCCGGGCGGGCGACCCGGTCCACGAACCGCACGGCCAGCTCCAGGCCCGCGGGGTCGGCGACCAGCGCGGCGAGCCGCCCGGTGGCCCGCCGCTCGGCGGGGGTCTCGTCCGCGGCGGTCGCGGCCATCCAGCGGTGCGCGAGCTCCACCGCGTCCGCGGTCAGGTGCTCCGGGGCGGTCGCGGCGGCGGGCTCGGCGGCGCCGGCCGCGGCGGCCGGGTCGTGGGTCGTCGTCATGGCGGGATCCTTCCCGAGCGGCCCGTGGCCCGTCTTGCACGGATCGGCCGGGCCACCGGGCCCGATCCGTGACACGTGCCCGTCACGCGCAGCACCTACGCTGCCCCCGACATGGAACGCCGTCCACCCCACCCCGCCGCCGCGTCCTCGGCGCCCGTGACCGGCACGCCCGGTGCGCAGGGCGCGGCCGACGACGCCGCCCGAGCCCTGACGCGCGCGCTCACCCCGGCGCTGCTCCGGCTGTGCGACGACCTCACCGGCACGATGTTCTGCGCCAAGGACGTCACCGGCCGGTACGTGGTGGTCAACGACGCGTTCGTCCGCCGCACCCCCGAGCGGTCGCGCCGCGCCGTCGTCGGCAGGACCGCCGCCGAGCTGTTCCTCCCGCACCTGGCCGAGCGGTACGACGCGCAGGACCGCGACGTGCTGGCCACGGGCCGGCCGCTGCACCGCGAGCTCGAGCTGATCCGCCGCCCCGGCGGCCCGCCCGGCTGGTACCTGACGTCCAAGGAGCCGGTCCGCGACGACGCCGGCGCCGTCGTCGGGCTGGTGAGCATCTCGCAGGCGCTGCGCGCGGGCGACGCCGACGCCGCGACCGTCGAGGCGCTGTCCCGGGTGGCCGCCTTCGTGCAGGGCCGGCTCGCGGACCCGCCGACCGTGGCCGAGCTCGCGCAGGCTGCCGGCTGCTCGCCGTCGACGCTCGACCGCCGCGTGCGCCGGGTGTACGCGCTGTCGCCGCAGCAGTACGTGCTCCGGGCGCGGGTCGACCACGCCGCCGGGCTGCTCGCCGGGTCGGACCTGCCGCTCGCCGAGGTCGCCGCGGCGGCGGGGTTCTACGACCAGGCCTCCTTCACCCGGACGTTCGGGCGGCTGACCGGGGAGACTCCGGCGCAGTTCCGCCGCGCGGCCCGGGCGGTCGCGGGGTCCGGGGGCCGTCCGCCCGCGGCGGCGGTCGCACCCCCGGTCCCGGCGCTGCCGTGGCCCCGCGCCGCGGGCTGAGCCACGATGGACGCATGACACCCGCTCCGCAGATCCCCACCGTCACGATCACGGGCGGCGAGATGCCGCTGCTCGGCCTCGGCACCTGGCAGTCCGAGGGCGGCGACGCCGAGCGCGCCGTCGTCGCCGCGCTCGAGCTCGGCTACACCCACGTCGACACCGCCACGGGCTACGGCAACGAGGCCGAGGTCGGCCGTGCGCTGTCCCTGGTGGACGTCGACCGCGACGCCGTGTTCGTCACCACCAAGCTGCCGCCGGACCACGCGGGCCGCGAGCGCCAGACCCTGCACGAGTCGCTGGCCGCCCTCGGCACCGACCACCTCGACCTGTGGCTGGTCCACTGGCCGCCGAACAAGCAGGCGACGCCCGCCACCTGGGAGCAGTTCATCGCCGCGCGCGACGAGGGCCTGGTGCGGTCGATCGGCGTGTCCAACTACTCGATCGCGCAGATCGACGAGCTGATCGCCGCCACCGGCGAGGCGCCCGCGGTGAACCAGATCCCGTGGAGCCCGGGCGACTTCGACGCCGACCTGCTCGCGGCCCACGCCGAGCGCGGCGTCGTCGTCGAGGGGTACAGCCCGTTCAAGCGGACCGACCTGGCCGACCCGGTGCTGACGGAGATCGCCGAGGCGCACGGCGTCAGCACCCGCCAGGTCGTGCTGCGCTGGCACGTCGACCACGGGATCGTCGTCATCCCGAAGTCGACGAACAAGGACCGGATCGCGCACAACCTGGAGGCGCTGCAGTTCACGCTGTCCGCCGACGAGCTCGCGCGGATCGACGGCCTGGGCGGCAGGTGACGGAGCCGGGGGCGACGCCGCCGACCCGCCGCGCCGCCCGGGCACGCCGCCGGGGCGGCGCGGCGGGCCGCGGGCGTGCGGTCGTCGCCGGGGCGACCAGCGCCGTGCTGGTCGCCGGCGTGGCGGTGGCGGGCGTGCAGCTGCACGAGGCCCGCGAGCGTGCCGCGGCGGCCGAGCAGCGGGCCGAGGCGATCGGGCTGTCGGCCGAGCTCGCCGCGGTCGAGGACGACTTCCTGGCCGAGCGGCGCGGCGCCGCCGTCGCCGAGGCCTCCCGCCAGGCGGCCGAGGCCGGCCGCGCCGCCCGGGAGCAGGCCGCGGCCCAGGAGGCCGCCCGGGTCGCCGCGGAGCAGGCCGCCGCGGAGGCCGCGGCGGCCGCCGCCGAGGCCGCCCGCGCCGCGGAGGAGCAGGCCGCCGCCGACGCGGCGCGCGCGTCCGCGGGCACCGGGTCCGGCGCCCCCGCCGGCGCGCCGAGCGGCCCCGGCATCGCCGGGTGGGTCGACGGCCGCCCGGTCGACGCGCAGGGGAACGTCCTGTGGGTCACCTCGGTGCCGACCGCCGACGGCGACGGGTCGAACGGCCACATGCCCGCCTCGGCCATGTGCCAGGTGCCGTGGGGCACCGACCAGCTCGGGTTCGCCCAGTACCTGCGCTGCGACGCCGCCGACGCGCTGACCGCGCTGAACGAGGCGTTCCGCGCGCAGTTCGGCGCCCCGGTCGACATGGACCTGACCTACCGGTCGTACGAGGACCAGGTGGCGATGAAGGCGGCGTTCGGCGGGCTCGCCGCGGCGCCGGGGACCTCGTCGCACGGGCTCGGCACCGCGCTGGACGTGCAGGAGTGGCCGGGCACCTACGGCTTCGGCACGGCGCGGTACGACTGGCTGGTCGCGAACGGCCCGACCTACGGCTGGTACGCGCCGGCCCGGGTCCGCCAGGGCCAGCCGTACGCCGAGTACTGGCACTTCGAGTACGGGCCGGGCCGCACCTCCTGACCCGCGCGGCACGCCGACGCGCCGCCGCCCCGCGGGTCCGGGGACGCGACCCGTTCGCCCGGTTCGTCCCCGCGGTTCCGGACACCCGGCGTCCGACGCGGTGTGGCACAGTGACGACGTACCCCCGGCCGCCGCCGGCGGGGGCGGCGACGAGGCCGCGCCCGGGCTGCCGGACGCGATGCCCAGGAGGCCTCTGCATGACCGCGACAGCACCCGCCGGTACGCCCGCGTCGCCCACCCCCGCGACGCGCGCACCGCGCACCTCCCCCCTGACGACGGCGCTCGCGCAGCTGTCGTCGGCCGTCGAGCTGCTCGGCTACGACGACGGCCTGCACCAGATGCTCGCCACCCCGCGCCGCGAGCTGCACGTCGCGGTGCCGCTGCGCCGGGACGACGGCCGGATCGAGCTGCTGTCCGGCTACCGGGTGCAGCACAACATCTCCCGCGGCCCCGGCAAGGGCGGCCTGCGCTACGCCCCGGGCGTCGACATCGACGAGGTCCGGGCGCTGGCGATGTGGATGACCTGGAAGTGCGCGGTCGTCGAGCTGCCCTACGGCGGCGCCAAGGGCGGCGTGGCCATCGACCCGCGCGGGTACTCCCCCGCCGAGCTCGAGCGCGTGACCCGGCGGTACACCTCCGAGGTGATGCCGATCATCGGCCCGGAGCGGGACATCATGGCGCCGGACGTGGGCACCACCGAGCAGACGATGAGCTGGGTCATGGACACGTACTCGGTCAACTCCGGGTACACGATCCCGGCCGTCGTCACGGGCAAGCCGCTGGCCGTCGGCGGCTCGCTCGGCCGGGCGACGGCCACCTCGCGCGGGGTCGTGCACGCGACCGCCGCCGCGCTCGCCGACGCCGGCACCGGGCTGTCCGAGGTGACGGCGGCGGTGCAGGGCTTCGGCAAGGTGGGCTCGCACGCGGCGCGGTTCCTCGCGGAGGGCGGCGCGCGCGTGGTCGGCGTCAGCGACCAGTACGGCGGCGTGCACCACCCCGGCGGCCTGGACGTCGCCGCGCTGCACACCCACGTCGTCGAGACGGGGTCGGTGGTCGGCTTCGCGGGCGCCGACCCCGTGACGAACGCCGAGCTGCTGGCCCTCGACGTCGACGTCCTGGTCCCCGCCGCGACCGAGGACGTCCTGGACGAAGACTCCGCCGCCGCGGTCAAGGCGCGCTGGGTGGTCGAGGGCGCGAACGGCCCGACGACCAGCGCGGGCGACCGGGTGCTGGCCGACCGCGGGATCACCGTCGTCCCCGACATCCTGGCGAACGCCGGTGGCGTGGTGGTCTCGTACTTCGAGTGGGTGCAGGCCCAGCAGGCGTACTGGTGGACCGAGCGCGAGATCGAGGACCGGCTGGAGCAGCGGATGCGCGCCGCGTACGCGGCGGTGGCGCAGCGGGCCCGGGCCGACCGCATCACGCTGCGGGACGCGGCGCTGGTCATCGGGGTGCGGCGCGTGGCCGAGGCGCACCAGCTGCGGGGGCTGTACCCCTGATCCGCGGGCCGCGCGGCCGCGCGCCGCGGCTGTGACGCGGGACGCGGCCGGCCCGGGGAAGCACCCGCGGGCCGGCCGCGTTGCCCCTGACGTGAGCACACCCGACGCCGCCCGCGCGCACCAGCCCGTCGTCCGCCCCGAGGTCCCGCTGTCCGTGCTGGACCTGTCCCCGGTCGGGACCGGGGCGACCAGCGCCGACGCCCTGGCCGACTCCACGGCACTGGCCCGCCGCGCCGACGCGCTGGGCTACCGCCGGTTCTGGGTCGCCGAGCACCACAGCATGCCCGCCGTCGCGTCGACCTCGCCGGGCGTGCTGCTGGCGCACCTCGCCGCGTCCACCGACCGCATCCGGGTCGGCTCCGGCGGCGTCATGCTGCCGAACCACCCGCCGCTGGTGATCGCCGAGCAGTTCGCGATGCTGGAGGCGCTGCACCCGGGGAGGGTGGACCTGGGCATCGGCCGCGCGCCCGGCGCCGACCCGATGACCGCCGCCGCCCTGCGCCGCACCGTCGAGGGCCTGGGCGCGGAGGACTTCCCCGCCGAGCTGCTGGACGTGCTGCACCTGCTGGGGCAGCTGCCCGCGGGCCGGGCGGCGTCGGCGGTCGCGCAGCGGCTGCGCGCCACCCCGGTGCCCGCCGGGACGCCGGAGGTCTGGCTGCTCGGATCGTCGACGTTCAGCGCCCAGCTGGCCGGCGAGCTCGGCCTGCCGTTCTCCTACGCGCACCACTTCGGCACCGGCATCACGACGACCGCCGCCGAGGTCTACCGGTCGGCGTTCCGGCCCTCCGCGATCCTGGACGCCCCGCACCTCATGGTGTCGGCGTCGGTGATCGTGGCCGAGTCGCAGGAGCGCGCGCAGTGGCTGGCCGGGCCGTCGAAGGTCATGGCGCTGCGGCTGCGGAGCCGGGGCGCGCTGGCGCCGATCGAGACCCCGGAGGACGCCGAGAAGCTCCTGGCGGGCCTGGACCCGGTGCAGGCGGCGGAGTTCTTCGCGAAGGTGGCCGGCACCCAGATCGCCACGACCGCGGAGCCCGCGGCCGCCGCCCTGCGCGAGCTGGTGGAGCGCACCGGGGCGGACGAGCTGATCGTGACGGCGACGACCCACGCGGTCGAGGACCGCATCGCGACCCTGGAGGCCCTGGCCGCCGCCTGGTGACCGTGCCGCGGCGCGGCCCCGCGGGCGCGGCCTACGCCTTCCGGCCCCGCCCCCTCGGATCGGAGGCGGCGAGGCCGGAGAGCGTAGGCCGGGCGACCCCACCGGATCGTCGCGCTGCCCCCTGATCGACCGGCATGCGGCGGGTCGATCGGGTGGGGATCCGGGGCGGCGCGCGGCGCGGGGTGGCAGGATCGGCGCCATGGACGAGGTCGTCGTGGGGACGTGGCGGTTCACCGAGGTCGCGGGCGCGCCGCTCGACGACGGGCCGGAGCGCGCGCACCCGGCGCTGACGTTCTCCGGGGACGGCCAGGTCTACGGCACGGGCGGCGTGAACCGGCTGCGAGGCACCTGGTCCTTCGCGGCCGACGGCGGCGACGGCGACGCCGACGCGCCCGCGTCCACCACCGGGACGCTCACCTTCGGCCCGGTCGTCACCACGCTGATGGCCGGCACGCCGGAGCACATGGCCCGCGAGCGCGCCGTGCTCGACCTGCTCGCCCACCCGGTGCGCGCCGCGGTCGTCGACGGCGCGCTCGTGCTCACGGACGGCGAGGGGCGGGTCAGCCGCCTGCTGCCCGCCCCCGCCGAGGAGCCCGTCTAGCCGCGCTCAGGCGCGCGGCTGCCGCTCCGCCCAGTCCGCGAGCTCGACGCGCGGGCCGGTGTAGAACGGCACCTCCTCGCGCACGTGCCGGCGGGCGCCGGTCGCGCGCAGGTCGCGCATGAGGTCGACGATGCGGTGCAGCTCGTCGGCCTCGAAGCCGAGGATCCACTCGTAGTCGCCGAGCGCGAACGACGACAGCGTGTTGGCGCGGACGTCGGCGTAGTCGCGCGCGGCGTGGCCGTGCTCGCGGAGCAGCTCGCGGCGCTCCTCGTCGCTCAGCAGGTACCACTCGTACGACCGCACGAACGGGTACACGCACAGGTAGTCGCGCGGCGCCTCGCCGGCCAGGAACGCCGGGACGTGGCCGCGGTTGAACTCCGCGGGGCGGTGCATCGCCGCGACGGACCACACGGGCAGCAGGTGGGCACCGAGCTCGCTCGCGCGCAGCCGGTGGAACGCCTCCTGAACGGCCTCGATGGTCGGCGCCCACCACCACACCATGAGGTCCGCGTCGGCGCGCAGGCCGGCCACGTCGTACCAGCCCCGCACGACGAGGCCCTCCGGCGCGTCCGGGCCGGTCAGCGCGGCGAGCGCGTCCTCGACCAGGCGCTTCCGCTCGGCGTCCTCGGCCGGCAGCGGCTCGGTGGTCTCGAACACCGCGTACATCGCGTACCGGATCGAGGCGTTGATCTCGTCGGCGACCTCGGTGCTGTGCCCGCCGGCCGGCGGCGTCGTGGTGCTCATCGTGCTGCTGCTCCCTCGCTGGTGTCGTCCGCTCGCTGCTGGTTGATCGTGGGCAGGCCCGTGTCGACGCCGGCGCGCTGGAAGCAGCAGCCCACGGCGCACCGGTCCGGCCAGGCGCCGAGCACGCCGACCGTCACCCGGTCGGGGTCCTCGCCGCGCTCGGCGGCCGCGCGCTCGAGCACCAGGTCGACCAGGCCCGCGACGAACGGGGCCCGGGTGGACGCCGAGCCGGCGCGCACCGCGGTGACGCCGAGGTCCCGCGCCGTGGCCATGGCCTCGGTGTCGAGGTCGTAGGCGACCTCCATGTGGTCGGAGACGAAGCCGATCGGCGACATCACGACGGCGGTGGTGCCGGCCTCCGCCCGCTCGGCCAGCACGTCGTTGATGTCGGGCTCCAGCCACGGCTGCGAGGGCGGGCCGGAGCGCGAGCAGAACGCCAGGCTCCAGTCCGGCGACACCCCGAGCTCGGCGGCGACGAGCTGCACCACCTCGCGGCAGGCGTCCTGGTGCTGGGCCTGGTAGCCGGGGCGGGCGGCGGCCGAGCCGGCCTCCATCGCGAGCGGGATCGAGTGCGTGACGAACAGCAGCGGCGCCTCGGCGGCGACCTCGGCGACCGGCCGGCCGACCTGCGCGGCGAGCTCGGTGAACGCCTCGACCACGGCGTCCGCGTTGGCGCGCACGAAGCCCGGGTGGTTGAAGTAGTGCCGGAGCTTGTCGACCTGGACGCCCGCGGCGGCCTCGGCGTCGGCGCAGCCCTCGGGCTCCCCGGCCATGCCCGCGAGCGCCGCGGCGACGTGCTCGCGGTACTGCCGGCAGCCCGAGTAGGACCCGTACGCGCTGGTGACGACCGCGAGCACGCGGGACGCGCCGCGCTCGCGCAGGTCCGCCAGGGCGCCGTCGGTGTACGGCTCCCAGTTGCGGTTGCCCCACGCGAGCGGGGTGTCGATGCCGCGCGCGTCGAGCTCGGCGCGCAGCGCGGCGAGCAGCTCGCGGTTCTGGTCGTTGATCGGGCTGCGGCCGCCGAACAGCGCGTAGTGCTGGCTGACCTCGACCAGGCGCTCCTCGGGGATGCCCTTGCCGCGGGTCACGTTGCGCATGAACGGCAGGACGTCCTCGGGCTTCTCCGGGCCGCCGAACGAGAGCAGGAGGAGGGCGTCGTACGGTGCGAGCGACGACGCCGTCACGGTGGGGGAAGACACCGCCTCATCATCCCACCGGCCCCCGCACCCGCCCGCCGGGAGGCCGACCACTCAGGCGTGATCTTGATACGACGGCGCGTCAGATCGCCGGGAGCACGCGCGTCACCCCTTCACGGCCCCGCCGAGCCCCGCGCCCCGCAGGAACAGGCGCTGGAACACCAGGAACAGCAGCACCGGGATGAGCGTCGAGATCGCCAGCGCCGCCATCAGCACGCCGAGGTCGGTGGTGGCCTGCAGCGACGGCAGCCGCACGGACAGCGGCTGGATGTCCGGGTCCCGCAGCACCAGCAGCGGCCACAGGAAGTCCTTCCACGACGCGATGATCGCGAACACCGACACGACGCCGAGGATCGGGCGGCTCATCGGCAGCACGACCGACCAGAACAGCCGGAACGGCCCCGCCCCGTCGACCCGCGCGGCCTCGAACACCTCGCGCGGCAGGCCGTCGAAGAACCGCTGCACCAGCAGCACGTTGAACGCGCTGGCGCCGGCGGGCAGCCACACCGCCCAGTACGAGTTCATCAGCGACCGCCCCAGCACCGGCGGGTCGAGGATCACCAGGTACAGCGGCACCAGCAGCACGACGGCCGGCACGAACAGCGTCGCCAGCACCGCCGCCTGCACGACCTTCGCGTACCGCGGCCGGAGCACCGACAGCAGGTAGCCGCCCGTCGTGGCGACCAGGATCTGGCTGGCCCACGACCCCGCGGCCAGCACGACGGTGTTGAGGAAGTACCGGCTGACCTGCACGTCGTTCCAGGCCGCCGACAGGTTGTCCCACGCGATCCCGTGCGGGAACACCGCCAGCGGCGTGCGCAGGATGTCCTGGGTCGGCGTGATCGCGAACTTGGCGAGCAGCACCAGCGGGCCGAGACCGCACAGCACCAGCAGCGCGAGCAGCACGCCGTGCGACAGCCGCATCGACCGGCGGACCAGCGGGCGGCGCCAGTCGGCGGGCGACAGGGCGCCCCGGTCGGCCTCGTCCGGGCGGCGGGTGCGCCGGAGCACGGGCCGGCCGCGGCGGCGCGCCCCCGGGCCGCCGCCCTCCGCGGCACCGGCCGCGCCGGGGCCGGGGAGGGCGGCGGTCGCCGGCGTCGCGTGCGCCGGGCCGGCCGGCGTCGTCGAGGTCGTCATGTCTGGCTCCAGGACCGGGTGAGGCGGAAGTACACGACCGACAGCACCGCCAGGACGACGGCGAGCATCAGGCTCAGCGCGGTCGCCGCCCCGTAGTCGCCGCCGAGGCTCTGCCCGAACGCGTACCGGTAGACGAGCAGGAGCACCGTGATCGTGGCGTTGGCGGGGCCGCCGTCGGTGAACAGGTACGGCTCCAGGAAGACCTGCGCGGTCCCGATGATCTGCAGGATGAACGTGATGAGCAGGACGGCGCGCAGCTGCGGCATCGTCACGTGCCAGACCTTGCGCCACACCGACGCCCCGTCCACCTCGGCGGCGTCGTACAGCTCCCCCGGCACCGCCGTCAGCGCGGCGAGGTAGATGATGATCGTGCCGCCGGCCGCGGCCCAGGTGGCCTCCAGCACCAGCGACGGCATGGCCCAGTCCGCGTCCTGCAGCCAGGGCACCGGCCCGACGCCGACCCAGCCGAGCATGGTGTTGAACACGCCCTCGGGCCGCGCGTCGAAGAAGAACTTCCACAGCAGCACGGCGACGACCGGCGGGACCACCACGGGCAGGTAGGCGAACGCGCTGTACAGCCCCTTCGCCCGGCGCACCTCGCTCATCAGCACCGCGGCCAGCAGCGGCACCGGGTAGCCGAGCAGCAGGGCGAGCGCCGCGAACCACAGCGTGTTGCCGACCGCGGTGGCCAGCAGCGGGTCGGCCAGCACCGTGCGGACGTTGTCCAGGCCGACCCAGGCGGTGGTGACCAGGTTGGTCTCCTGGAGGCTCATCACGACGGCCTTGCCGATCGGCAGCCAGGAGAACAGCCCGAACACCACCAGCAGCGGCAGCGCGAAGACGAGCGTGCTCAGCCCGCCGCGGCGGACCCAGGTGAGGGGGGTCCGCCGCGGCGAGGTGGCACGAGCCTCGTGGGTCAGGGCCACGTCAGCCCGCGTTCTTGTCGAGGATCGCCTGCACGTCCGCGTCCGCCTGCTCCAGCAGCGCGTCGATGTCGGCGTCCTCGTCGGTCAGCACCGCCTGGACGACGGTGTCCAGCGCGCCGTACAGCTCCTGCGTCGAGCCGGCCGGCTCCGGGATCAGCGGCTGGTCGAAGATCACGTCGGTGAACCCGGTCATCTGGTCGAGCGGCACGTTCACCAGGTCGGCGATCCAGGTCTGCGACTCGTCGTACTGCTCCTGGCTGAAGATCGGCAGCACCGGGGTGCCGACCGGCTGGTCCGAGGCCACGAGGGTCTCGGCGTCCTTGACCGCCGCGTCGGAGTCGGTGAGCTTGCGCAGGTAGTAGAAGTCGATCCACTTCACGGCGGCCTCCTTCTGCGCCTCGGAGGCCGAGGTGCTGACCGCGGCGAGCGTCCCGCCGCCGAGCACGCCCGCGTCGTCGCCCTCGAGCGGCACGGCGGTCAGGCCGTAGTCGTCGGGGTTGATCGCGTTGGTCTGCACCAGCGAGGTGTAGACGTCCGACCCCGACGTGAACATGCCGACCTGGCCCGCGGCGAACGCCTGGTTGATCGACGACCAGTCGAGCAGGAAGTTCGCGCCCATGGAGCCGTCCTCCCAGCGCAGGTCGTGCAGGTACTCCAGGGCCGCCTTCGTGCCGTCGTTGTCGAGCGTGGCGGTGTACGTCCCGTCGTCGTCGGTCTCCTGGACGCGGCCGCCGCGGGCGTAGGTCGCGACGGTGAGCTGCCAGCCGCCCGTGTTGTTCTGCGTCATGGTGGCGTAGCCCGCCTGGCCGGTGGCGTCGGCGATCGCCTTGGCGTCCGCGCGCACCTCGTCCCAGGTGGTCGGCGGGTCGTCGGGGTCGAGGCCCGCCTGCGCGAACAGCGCCCGGTTGTAGTGCAGGCCGATGCCGTAGACCGACTTGGCCGGGATCGCGTACACCTTGCCGTCGGCGCCGGTGCCGGCCTCGAGGACGTTCGGGTTGAAGTCGTCCGCATAGGGCAGCGCCTGCACCTGGGCGTCGATGTCGGCGAGCTGGCCGTTCTCGATCAGCGTCTTGCCGTCCGTGAACGGGATCTCGAACACGTCGGGCAGCGTGCCGCCGGCGAGCTGGGCGGCGAACGTCGTCGCCTTCCACTCGTACTCCTCCGGCTGCACGTCGATGTCCGGGTTCGCCTCCTCGAACTGGGCGACCTGCTCGTCGAAGGCGTCGAACGCCTCCTGCTCCGAGCCGGGCAGCAGCGACACGACGCGCAGGACGGTCTTCCCGCCCGCGGTGCCGTCGCCCTCGCCGGCGTCGTCGGATCCGCTGCTGCACGCGGCGAGCAGGGTGAAGGACAGCGCGCCGGTCAGGGCGAGCGCCGTCGTGCGTGAGGACCTCATCGTCACTCCTCGGGTCGGGTGGTGCGGTGGGTGGGTGGGTGGTCAGGCGGCGCGGAGCCAGGCCGCGGTGTCGGGGTCGAGCGCGGCGCCGTCGGTCGGGCCGCTCGCCAGCAGCACGCCGCCGTGCGGCGGCAGCGCCACCGGGCCGGCGGACAGGTTGACGACGCAGAGCACGTCGCCGCGGGCGAAGGCCAGCACGCCGGGGCCGGCGTCGAGCCAGCGCAGGTCGCCGTCGCCGAGGCCCGGCTCCGACCGGCGCAGCGCGAGCGCGTCGCGGTACAGCCGGAGCATGGAGCCGGGGTCCGCCTCCTGGGCGGCGACGGTGCGGGGCGCCCAGCCGGCGGGCTGCGGGAGCCACGGCTCGGCCGGCACCCCGCCCGGCGGGTCGGCCGAGAAGCCGTACGGCGGCCGGTCCCCCGACCACGGCAGTGGCACCCGGCAGCCGTCCCGCCCGGGGTCCACCCCGCCGGACCGCGCGTGCATCGGGTCCTGCACCGCCTCGGGCGGCAGGTCCTCGACCTCGGGCAGCCCGAGCTCGTCGCCCTGGTAGAGGTAGAGCGACCCGGGCAGCGCGGCGGTGAGCAGCGCGGCCGCCCGGGCCCGGCGGGTGCCGAGGTCCAGGTCGGTCGGGGTGCCCGCGCGCTTCGCGGCGAAGGAGAACGACGAGTCCGCGCGGCCGTACCGGGTCACCGGCCGGGTCACGTCGTGGTTCGACAGCACCCAGGTGGCCGGGGCGCCGACGCCGCGGTGCGCGGCGAGCGTGCGGTCGACCGAGGCCCGGAGCGCCACCGCGTCCCAGGGCTGCGCCATCACGTCGAAGTTGAAGGCGGTGTGCATCTCGTCCGGGCGCAGG
Source organism: Cellulomonas sp. ACRRI (assembly GCF_022346185.1). Classification (GTDB taxonomy): domain Bacteria; phylum Actinomycetota; class Actinomycetes; order Actinomycetales; family Cellulomonadaceae; genus Cellulomonas. The sequence goes on from NZ_JAKRMS010000046.1 coordinate 23,226, forward strand.
TAGGCCGCGAACCGCTCGGCGTCGTCCAGCCACACCTCGCCGACCAGCACCCGGGTGCCCGGGTAGGAGTCGGCGACCTTGCGCCACGCGCGGTAGACGTCGTGCAGCTCGTCGCGGTCGAGGTGCGGGTGGCCGCCGGGTGCCGGGGTGGTGCCGGGGGCGGGCAGCTCCGGCAGCGCCGGGTCCTTGACGAGCAGCGCCGCCGAGTCGATCCGGATGCCCGCGACGCCCCGGTCGAACCAGAACCGCAGCACGTCCTCGTGCTCGGCCCACACGTCCGGGTGGGTCCAGTTCAGGTCGGGCTGCTGGGTGGTGAACAGGTGCAGGTACCACTCCCCCGGCGTGCCGTCCGGGTTCGTCGTCCGGGTCCAGGTCCCGCCGCCGAAGCTCGACTCCCAGTGCGTCGGGATGCCGGCGCCGTCCGGGCCGGTGCCCGGGTGGAACCAGAACCGCTCGCGCTCCGGGGAGCCCGGGCCGGCGGCCAGGGCGGCGCGGAACCACGGGTGCCGGTCCGAGACGTGGTTGGGGACCACGTCGACGATCGTGCGGATGCCGAGCGCCAGCGCCTCCGCGATCAGGGCCTCCGCCTCGGCGAGGGTGCCGAACGCCGGGTCGATCGCGCGGTAGTCGGCGACGTCGTAGCCGCCGTCGGCCATCGGCGACGCGTACCAGGGCGTGAACCACAGCGCGTCGACGCCGAGGTCCCGCAGGTACGGCAGCCGGCTGCGGACGCCCGCGAGGTCGCCGGTGCCGTCGCCGTCGCCGTCCGCGAACGAGCGGACGTAGACCTCGTAGATCACGGCGTCCCGCCACCAGGTGGGGTCGTCGCTCGGGGGATGCACCACGGCGTGCCTCTGTTCTCGGCCGATCCGCGGTCGTCGGTGACCGCGTAGCAGGGACACTAAATCCGGCGACGGCGTGCGCGCAAGAACTCGACAGCAGCGTTACCGAAACGCGACCGGCGCTCGCGCGGGCGCACGAGGTCGCGCCGACGCCGGCGGTTGCACGCTCAGCCGGACGCGCGGACCCGGCGAGCACGCGCGGAACCCGCGGACCCGGCGCGCGCAGGCGGGTCAGGCCCCGGGGGCCGGGGCGGTGCTGCCGCGCACCACGAGCTCCGGCTCGAACAGCAGCTCGTCCGTCGACACCGGGTACCCGCCGATCAGACCGACGAGCAGGTCGATCGCCGCCCGCCCCATCGGCTCGATCGGCTGCCGCACGGTGGTCAGCGGCGGCTCGGTGCAGTTCATGAACAGCGAGTCGTCGTACCCCACGACCGACACGTCCTCCGGCACGCGCAGCCCCGCCCGGCGTGCGGCGCGGATCGCCCCGAGCGCCAGCGGGTCGCTCGCGCACACCAGCCCGGTCAGCCCCTGGCGGAGCAGCCGGGTCGCGGCGGCCTGCCCGCTCTCGAGGGAGTACGCGCTGCGGGCGATCGCGTCGTCGGCGAGCTCGACGCCGAGCCGGGCCGCGGCGGCGCGGGCGGCGTGCAGCTTGCGCTCGGACGGCACGTGGTCGACGGGCCCGAGCACGAGCCCGATCCGGGTGTGGCCGAGCGACGCCAGGTGGCCCACGGCCTGCTCGACCGCCACCTCGTCGTCGCAGGACACCCGCGGGAACGGCAGCTCCTCGATCGAGGCGTTGATGAGCACCACCGGCAGGCCGCGGTCGGCCAGCAGGGCGTAGTGCTCGTGGTCGGCGCCGCGCTGGGCGAAGTTGCCGCCGGCGAAGACGATGCCGGACACCTGCTGCGTGAGGAGCAGGTCGACGTAGTCGGCCTCGGACACGCCGCCCGCCGTCTGCGTGCACAGCACCGGCGTGTAGCCCTGCTGGGCGAGCGCACCGCCCACGACCTCGGCGAACGCCGGGAAGATCGGGTTCTGCAGCTCGGGCAGCACCAGGCCGACCAGGCGGGCGCGCTCCCCGCGCAGCTTGGTGGGCCGCTCGTAGCCCAGCACGTCGAGCGCCGTCAGCACCGCCTGGCGCGTCTGCTCGGAGACGCCGCTGCGGCCGTTGAGCACGCGGCTCACCGTCGCCTCGGACACCCCGACCTTCCGCGCGACCTCCGCGAGCCGTCCAGCCATGGGCGCAAGTCTACGACGCGATCACGCAAGCGGCTTGCACGGCGCGCGGACCCGCGCTCAGGCGCTGGCCGCCGCCCGGGGCGCGACCGCCTGCAGGTGCTCCGCGATGTCCCGCGCCCAGCTCCGCACCGCGTCGAAGTCCCGGTGGTCGCCCTCCTTGGCCCGCGCGCCGGCGATGATCGCCCGCTCGGCGAACGCGAGCTCGCTGCGCAGCAGCCGCCCGGCGAACGCGCGGTGCCCGATCGCCCCGACGTCCCGCATGAGTGCCAGCAGCTCGTGCGGGCTGTTCGCCCGGGCCGCGGGCTGCGTCGCGAGGCCCGAGGAGAACACCCAGACGTGCCGCCGACGCAGGTCCGCCGCCAGGCGCGCCGCCAGGTCGCGTGCGGCCGGCATCCAGTGCGCCGTGTACACCGCCGACCCGAGCACGACCGCGTCGTACCCGTCGAGGTCGGTGACGTCCTCCGGCGCGGCCTCGTGCACCACGTGGCCACCGGCCCGCAGCACCTCCGCGACGGCCGAGCCGATCTCCGCGGTGGCACCGTGGCGCGAGGCCACCGTCACCAGGACGTTCATCGCTCTGCCCTCCAGCGGCTGTGTCGTGGCGGTCGTGCCCGGCCCCCTCCCGGCCCGGGACCGCCGACATCCATGGTCCGTCGCGGACCGGGCCGGGTCGTGGGCCGGAGGTCCCCGGTACCGCCTCCGACCGCCCGCGCCGGATGCCCCGGGCGGCCCCGGGCTCAGGAGCCGCCCGGCACGTGACCTGCGACGTCGTCCGCCCGGTCGAGGTCGGCGATCCCCGGCTGCGCGGCACGGAGCGCCCCCGCCACGTCGGTGAGCGCCGCGAGCTGCGCCGCGTCCAGGGCGCCGCCGACGTAGTGGGCGATCGCCTGGACGTGCCGTCGGCCGACCTCCCGCTGGAGGGCCGCGCCGTCCGCCGTGAGGCCGACGACCACGCCGCGCCCGTCGCCCGCGGCCGGCGCGCGCCGCACCCAGCCGGCCTCCTCCAGGCGCTCGACCATGCGGCTCAGGCTCGGCTGGCTGAGCAGGCTCGACTCGCCGAGGTCGCGCAGCCGCAGTCCCTCCGGGGCGCGGGACAGCGTGAACAGCACGTCGTACTCGCGCAGGGAGACGCGGTCCCAGATCGGGTCGCGCTGGAGCCGGCGCATGATCGCGACCTGGGCGCGGAACAGCTCCTCCCAGGCGACCGCGGCGGCGCGCACGTCCACCACCGGCGCCGCGCCGGGCGCCGTCCCCGTCGCGCCTGCCGCGTCGTCCCGCACCGTCATCGCCGCTCCGTCCGCTGGTCCATGCGTTCGCATCTACCCACCCAACCGTCGCGGCCCCCCCGCTGTTCCGCACACCGGACGCCCGCGCCGTGCGCACGCGGCTCCCGGGCGCGCCGCTACGCTGGCCCGATGCAGAACGACGGCGTCCGCTCGACGTACGTGCTGGTCGACGGCGAGAACATCGACGCGACCCTCGGCTCCTCGATCTTCAACGGGCGCCCGACCCCGGAGCAGCGCCCCCGCTGGGAGCGGGTGCTGGAGTTCGCGCACCGCACCTGGGGCCAGCAGCCCAAGGGGCTGTTCTTCCTCAACGCCACCAGCGGCACGCTGCCGATGTCGTTCGTGCAGGCGCTGCTGGCGATCGGGTACCAGCCGATCCCGCTGGCCGGCGAGGGCAAGGTCGTCGACATCGGCATCAAGCGCACCCTCGAGGCGCTGGCCGACCGGCCGGGCGACGTGCTGCTCGCCTCGCACGACGGCGACTTCGCCCCCGAGGTCGAGGCGCTGCTGGGCGGCGACCGCCGGGTCGGCCTGCTGGCGTTCCGCGAGTTCACCAGCACCGCGCTGAGCCACCTGGCCGACCGCGGCCTGCAGGCGTTCGACCTGGAGACCGACGTCAAGGCCTTCAACGTCACGCTGCCGCGGCTGCGGATCATCCCGCTCGACGAGTTCGACCCGCTGCGCTACCTCTGACGCCGACGGGCGGGCACAGTGGAGGCATGGCGACCACCGACCCCGCCTCCGTCCCGCCCGGCGAGCGGGTCCTGGTGCTGCTGCGCGCGGTGAACGTCGGCGGGCGGTCGGCGTTGCCGATGGCCGACCTGCGCGCCGCCGCGGCCGACCTCGGGCACGCCGACGTCGCGACGCACCTGACCACCGGCAACCTGCTGCTGGTGCCCGGCCCCGGTTCCCCCGGCACGCTCGGCGACCTGGCCGACGCGCTGACGACCGGCCTCGCCGGGCGGGTCGGGCGGCCGCTCGCGCTCACCGTCCGCACGCGGGCCCAGGTCGACGACCTGGTGGCGGCGAACCCCTACCCCGGCCCGGCCGCGAACGACCCGGCGCACCTCGTCGTCGTGTTCCTCGACGGGCCGGCGCGGGCCGACGGGCGGATGGACCTGTCCGGGTACGGGCGCGAGCGGGGCACCTGGCGCGGCAGCGAGGGGTACGTGCACTACCCGGACGGCATCGGCCGGTCGAAGGTCACCGCCGGGGTGCTGGACCGGCTGGCCGGGCGGACCGGCACGGCCCGCAACTGGCGGACGGTGCTCGCGCTCCAGGAGAAGCTCGGGGGCTGAGCCCGCCCGGCGCGGGGCGGGCCGCGCCTCGCTACCGTGGGGCGCATGACGACCCTGTTCACCCGCATCATCGACGGCGAGATCCCCGGCCGGTTCGTCTGGGCCGACGACCGCGCGGTGGCGTTCGGCACCATCGCCCCGATCACGGACGGCCACGTCCTGGTCGTGCCGCGCACCGAGGTGGCGTCGTTCACCGAGGCGGACGACGACCTGCTGGCGCACCTCGCGGTCGTCGCGAAGTGCATCGGCCGGGCGCAGCAGGCCGCGTGGGACGCCCCGCGCGCCGCGCTGCTCGTGGCCGGGTTCGAGGTGCCGCACCTGCACCTGCACGTGCTGCCGGCGTGGGGCGAGGGCGAGCTGAGCTTCGCGAACGCCCGGCACGACGTCCCGGCCGAGCAGCTCGACGCGGCGGCCGAGCGCCTGCGGGACGCCCTGCGCGCCGCGGGCGAGGGCGCCCACGTCCCGGCGCGGCTGGACTCCCCGGCGCTCTGACCCGGTCCACGGGCCCGAGTGGACGATCTGGCCGGACACGCCGTCGGCGTGTCCGGCCAGATCGTCCACCGGACGAGGAGGCGGGGCCGCCGGGCCGTCAGGCGACCGGGTCGTCCTCCCCGTAGGGGGCCAGGCGCAGGGTCCGGGCGTCCGCCGCCACGATCCGGTCGGCCAGGGGCGCCAGCGACTCCGGGGTGTCCGTGCCCGCCCGGACGAACCGCCCGTGCAGCGCGTCCAGCCGCCCCGAGCCGAACGCGTCCACCAGCGCCACGGTGGCCTCCACCGGGGTCCACTCGGTGCGGTCGTCGTGCAGCGGCATCGCCTGGGTCATGTCGGTGACCACGACGCCGGGCGCGACGTCCAGCGCCGTGACGCCGCGGTCGGCGTACTGCGCGTCCAGCATCGTGGTGAGCCGGGCGAGCGCACCCTTGCTGATCCCGTAGCCCGAGTAGACGCGCGACGGCCGGTGGCCCGAGCCGGAGTTGATGTTCACCACGTGCCCGGAGCCCCGCGCCAGCATGGCCGGCAGCACCGCGTGCGCCAGCAGCAGCGGGCCGCGCACGTTCGTCTCGATCACCCGCCACACGTCCTCGACGTCGTCGGCGACCAGGTCGACCTCGGCCCGCTCGATCACGCCGGCGTTGTTCACGAGCAGCCCCAGCCCGCCGCGGTCCGCGAACGCCTCCTCCACCCGGGCGACCGCCGCGGCGACGGCCTCGCGGTCCACCACGTCCACGGGCTCGACGACCACCCGCGCGTCCGGGCGGGCGGCCCGGACCTCCTCGGCCACGGCGTCGAGGTGCGTGCGGGTGCGGCCCGCCAGCGCGACGTCCCAGCCGGCCCGGACCAGGCCGAGCGCGATCCCCCGGCCGATCCCCCGCCCGGACGCGCGGGTGGTCGTCGAGCCCGTGGACGTGGTGGACCGCGAGGCCGTCGCCGCGGCGGTCGCCCGGGTGGAGG
>NZ_JAKRMS010000047.1 GCF_022346185.1 Cellulomonas sp. ACRRI
GGGGTGGCAGGATCGCCGGCATGCGGGTGGACGACGCGGTTCAGGACGTGCTCGGCGGCGACTGGGTGCAGCGGACGCTGCACCTGCGCCCGGACGCCCAGGGCGACGCGGTCGCCACCCTGGTGCACCGGCGCGACGCGGGGGGCGACAGGGCGCGGCCCGCCGTGCTGTACGTGCACGGCTTCGTCGACTACTTCTTCCAGACGCACGTGGCCGACGCGCTCGCGGACCGCGGCTACGACCTGTACGCCGTGGACCTGCGCGACTACGGCCGGTCCATCCGCGCCGGCCGGGAGCCGAACGACACCCGGTCGCTGGCGGTCTACGCCGAGGAGGTCGACGCCGCGGTCCGCCTCGTGCGGGAGCGGCACGACCGCGTGGTGCTGCTCGGCCACTCGACCGGCGGCCTGATCGCGGCGCTCTGGGCCCAGCACCGGCGGGGGCGGGGACTGGTCGACGCGGTGGTGCTCAACTCGCCGTGGTTGGACGTCCGCGGCTCGTTCGTCGAGCGGACGGTCCTGGCGTGGGCGATCGAGCACGTCGTCGGACGGGTCGCCCCGCGCCTGGTGGTGTCGCACGTCGGTGAGCACTACGGCCACGCGCTGCACGCGGACGGCGGCGGCGAGTGGTCGTACGACCTGGCCTGGAAGCCGTACGCGGGGTTCCCGGTGCGGGCGGGGTTCGTCCGCGCGATCAAGCGCGGCCAGGCCGAGGTCGCGCGCGGGTTGGACATCGACGTGCCGGTGCTGGTGCTCGCCTCGGACGCGGCGGGTCCGGACGACCGGTGGCACGACGGGCTGCTCACCACCGACTCGGTGCTCGACCCGGCGGACATGCGGCGGCTCGCGCCGCGGCTGGGCCGGGACGTCACGTACGAGGAGGTGCCGGGCGGCGCGCACGACCTCGCGCTGTCCCCGCTGCCCGCGCGCACGCGGTACCTCGACGGGGTGGTCGGCTGGCTGGACGTGACGCTGGCGCGCGGCTGACCGGCACCCACGCAGGCGCGGCGGGCGCACCACCCAGCGCCCCGGGGGCCGTGTACTGGTCCGACCATGAGCGACACCGACGTGCACATCCCGGGGACCGCGAACTTCCGCGAGGTCCGCGCGACCGTGGGCGGCGGGTACCGGCTGCGCCCGGGGTACCTGTTCCGCTCCGACGCGCTGTCCCGGCTCGGCCGGGAGGGGCGGGCCGCGCTGACGGCCCTCGGGGTCCGGCGGGTCGTGGACCTGCGCTCCGACCGGGACCGTCGGCTCGGCGGCCGGGACCGGCTCGGCGGGGACGTCGAGGTGGTGCGCGTCCCGATGCTCAGCGGCTCCGCGGCGAGCTTCCTGGGCCGGTGGGAGCTGCGCGACGTCTACCGGGAGATCCTGGTCGGGCACGGGCCCGAGGTGCGCGCGGCGGTGCGCGCCGTCGCGGGGTCGCCCGGGCCGGTCGTCGTGCACTGCACCGCCGGAAAGGACCGCACCGGGATCGTGGTCGCCCTGGTGCTCCTCGTCCTCGGCGCCGACCGCGACGAGGTGGTGGCGGACTACGCCGCGAGCGAGGGGCACCTGGCCGGGGAGTGGACCGACCGCATGCTCCGGCGGCTGCGCCTGCTGGGCGTCCGGCCGGACGCGCGGCTGCGGGCGATGATCGGCAGCAGCCCGGCCGCCGTGCTCCGCGACGAGCTGGCGTGGCTGGACCGCGAGCGGGGCGGGGTCGCGGGCTACCTCGCGTCGGTGGGCGTCGGCGCGGACGACGTGGACCGGCTGCGCGCGACGCTGCTCGTGCCGGCCTGACCGGCCCGACCGGACCGACCGGCCCGCCCGGCCCGACCGGCGGCCGGGGACGGCGGCGCGGGCGTCAGAACAGCGGCCACGGCACCGCGGGCATCTCGCCCTCGGGCCCGGGGAACCGGGGCGCGCGCAGCAGCCGGTCGCACCGCGCGGCGAGCGCGTCGACCTCGGCGGGCGCCAGCAGCGTCGCGAGCAGCCGGCCGAGGTCGCCGTCCAGCCCGACCCGCACCCGCTCGACTCCCGCGACCTCCTCGGCCGCCAGGTCGTCGCCGAGCCAGCCCCACAGCACCGTGCGGAGCCGGGGCTCGACGTGGAAGGTCACGCCGTGGTCGACGCCGAGCCGCCGGCCGTCCGGCATCGGCAGCACGTGGCCGCCCTTGCGGTCCGCGTTGTTCAGCAGGACGTCGAGCACGGCCATCCGGCGCAGCGCGGGGGAGTCCTCGTGCACCAGCGTGACGGGGTCGCCCTGCTCGTCGCCGCCCTCCAGCACGGTGCGCACCCCGTCGGGCACCGTGCCCGAGGGGACGACGTCGACGGGGTCCTGGGCGGCGTCGGGCTCCTGCCAGAGCTGCACCATCCCGCGCCCCAGCGGGCCGTCGCGCAGCCAGGTGTGCGGGACCACACCCCAGCCGGTCGCCTCCGACACGAGGTACGCCGCGACCTCGCGGTTCGCCAGCGTGCCGTCGGGGAAGTCCCACAGCGGCTTCTCGCCGGCGACCGGCTTGTAGACGACCCGCGCGCCCCCGACCTCCGCGAGGAAGGTCGCGTTGGACGCCACGGTGATCCGGCCGAGCACCTCGAGCGGGCCGGACTCGAGGTCGGGCGGCGTCACGGGCATGCGACACATGCTAGGAGCGGGCGCCGACCCGGGCCCGCGCTCCGGAGCCGGGGGCGCCCGTGCCCGTCACACCGGTTCGGCGATCTCGCGCCCGTGCGCGGTCAGCGCCCAGATCACGAACACGTCCAGCGCGATCACGACCAGCGCCCACACCGGGTAGTACGGCAGCCAGGCGAAGGACGCGAGGCCGCTCAGGACGGCCATGATCACACCGATCGTCCGGGCCCAGACCGCGCCGCTGAACACGAAGAACCCCGCGAGCGCGACCACGGCCCCGAGGATCAGGTGCACCCAGCCCCACGAGGTGACGTCGAGCTGGAGGACCCACTCCTCGCCGGCGACGTAGAAGGTGTCGTTGACCAGGGCGACGATGCCCTGGAAGACATGCATGACGCCGATCATGATCATGATGGTGCCGGCGAAGACGGTCATGCCGACCGCCAGGCCGCTGCGACGCTCGCTCATCGCGGTTCCCCTCCCGCTCCGGGCCGACCGGGCCCGGTGGGCCCGCTGCCGGGACCGACGCTAGGGAGGGTCGGGGAGCGGCGGCATCACCCGCGCGGAGTGGCTGCGGGCCGGGGCCGGCCGGTCAGCGGGGGTCGGCCGCGCCGCAGACGTGCCCGTCGGGGTCCATCGGCTCGCCGCACCGCGGGCACGCCGGGCGACCCTGCGCGACGACCCGGCGGGCGCGCTCGGCGAACGCGCGCGCGGAGCCGACGGGCATGCGCAGCACCATCGCCTCCTCGGGCTCCGGGTCCTCCGCCGCCAGGCGCTCGGCCTCCTCCTCGGAGTCGACCAGCACGAGCGGGAACGCCTCGACGACGATCTGCCCGGTGGCCCGGTCGAAGTGCAGGCGCATCTGGCCGAGGCGGAAGTCCTCCTCGACGGGCTGCTCGACCGGGTCCGCGTCCACGAGCTCGGCGAACGCCTCCGCGGGCACGCTGTACGGGTTGCCGTCGGTGGTCATGAGCTCGTCGAGGATCTCGTCGATCTTCTCGGCGAGGGTCGACGCCCACTCCTTCTCCATGGCGACCGAGGTCAGCCGGCGCCCGGTGCGCGCCTGGAGGTAGAAGGTGCGGGCCCCGGGCCGGCCGACGGTGCCGATGACCGCGCGGTCGGGCCAGTCGTGCAGGTGGAGGAGGGTGGCCATGACCCCATGCTAGGAGCGCGGACCGACACCGTCGCGTGCGGCCTCCGCCGCGCCGGCGCCGCCGCCGACCGCCGCGTCCCCCGCGGGCGCCGCGGCGCGCAGCCAGGACAGGTCGCCCGCGTCGGTGTTGGTGGCGACGACCTCCGGCCGCGCCGGCCCGTACCGCACGACCGACACCGACGCCGGGCCGGCGTGCAGGCGCTGGAACAGGTCGAGGTGCATCCCGAGCGCGTCCGCGAGCAGCGCCTTCACCAGGTCGCCGTGCGTGACCGCCGCCCACACCGCGCCGGGTCCGTGCTCGGCCTCGATCGCGGCGTCCTGCTCCCGCACCGCGGCCACCGCGCGCGCCTGCATGGCGGCGAGCGACTCCCCGCCCGGGAACACCGCGGCGGACGGCTGGCCCTGGACGGTGCGCCAGAGCGGCTCGTCGGCGAGCTCCCGCAGCGGCCGGCCCTGCCAGGCGCCGTAGTCGCACTCGGTGAGCCGGTCCTCGACACGCGTCGCCGGCGCCTCCGCCTGCCGGGCCAGCAGCGCCTCGGCCGTCTCCCGGCACCGCTCGAGCGGGCTGGTCACGACGGCGACCAGCGGCACGACGGCGAGCCGCTCGGCGGTGCGCGCGGCCTGCTCGTGCCCGACGGCGTCCAGCAGGACCCCGGGGGTGCGGCCGGCGAGCACGCCGGTGGCGTTCGCGGTGGTGCGCCCGTGGCGGACGAGCAGGACGGTGGCCATGCGGTGCAGCGTAGGCAGGTGCGGGGGCTCGGTGCCGGGCGGGCCGCGCCCGGGCGCGGCGGCGCGGTGGGCTACGGTCGGCCGGTGCGAACGGCGGGAGTGGTCGGCGGCGGCCCGGCGGGGCTGATCGCCGCGGAGGTGCTGGCCGGGGCCGGCGTGGCGGTGACCGTCTACGACCGGATGCCGTCCCCGACGCGCAAGTTCCTGCTCGCCGGTCACGGCGGCCTCAACATCACGCACTCCGAGGGCCGCGACCGCATGCTGCCCCGGTACGGCGACGCCGCCGAGCGCCTCGCGCCGTTCGTGGACGCCTTCACCGCCGACGACCTGCGCGCCTGGTGCGCCGGCCTGGGCGAGGAGACGTTCGTCGGCACGAGCGGCCGGGTGTTCCCGCGGTCGTTTCGGGCGACGCCGCTCGTGCGGGCGTGGCTCGCGCGGCTCGACGCGCTGGGCGTGCGGATCGAGCGGCGGCAGCGCTGGGACGGCTGGGCCGAGGACGGCGCCGGGCTGCGGCTCGTCGGCGTCGGCGGGTCCGTGGACGGCGAGCGCCGGACCGCGCAGCACGACGTCGTGCTGTTCGCGCTCGGCGGGGCGTCCTGGCCGCGGCTCGGCTCCGACGGGTCGTGGGTGCCGGCGTTCGAGGCGCGCGGGGTGGCGACCGCGCCGCTGCGCGCGGCCAACGTGGGCGTCCGGGTCGGCTGGACGCCGGGGTTCGCGGACCGGTTCCAGGGCGTCCCGCTCAAGCACGTCGCGCTGACCGTCCGCGGGCAGGACCGGGCGCCCGTGCGCGGCGACGCGATGGTGACCCGGACCGGCCTGGAGGGCGGGCCGCTGTACGCGGTCGGGGCGGCGGTCCGCGCGGCGCTGGACGCGGGCGGCTGCGTGCTGGAGGTCGACCTGCGCCCGGACACCCCGGCGGAGCGGCTGGCCGAGCGCCTCGCTCGGCGCCGGCCCAAGGACTCCCGGTCGACCTGGCTGCAGCGGTCCGCGGGCCTCGACCCGGTCGCGGTCGGGCTGCTCCGCGAGGCGACCGGCAACGCCGTGCCCGACGACCCGGCGGCGGTGGCGGCGCTGCTCAAGGCGGTGCCCGTCCCCGTGCCCGCGACCATGCCGATCGACCGGGCGATCTCCAGCGCCGGCGGGATCCGCTGGTCCGAGGTGGACGAGCGCCTCATGCTGCGGGCGCTGCCGGGCACGTTCGTGGCGGGGGAGATGCTCGAATGGGAGGCACCCACCGGTGGGTACCTGCTGCAGGCGTCGTTCAGCACCGGGGTCGCCGCGGCGCGGGGGATGCTGGGGTGGCTCGCGGGGCGCTCGGAGCGGATGACGGGAATCGAACCCGCGTAGCCAGTTTGGAAGACTGGGGCTCTACCATTGAGCTACATCCGCGCAGGCCCGCCGGGCGGGCCGCCGGACCAGGGTACCGGCTCGCGCGACCACCACCCGCACCTGCGCGCCCGCACGGCACCCACGCCGCCGCCGGGGGTGCGCGTGGCGCCACTAGACTCCGGCCCGACGGGATGTGGCGCAGGTTGGTAGCGCGTCCGCTTTGGGAGCGGAAGGTCGTGGGTTCGAATCCCGCCATCCCGACCACGGAGGGGTTGGAGGGTTGCCCGCCTCAGAGTTGGGAGGTTGGGCGGCCCTCTGACCTGGGCCGGCGGAAGGTCGGGCAGTTGTCGGCCCCAGATTGCGTCGGAGTGCGCGAGCGGACGCGCTGCGCAGAGAACGTGGTGTCGCCAGCCGCGTGCGAACCACGGACGAGGGCTGGCGACATGCGGTGCCGACGACCAGGCGACCGAACTCGCGTCGATCCGATCGTCGAACGGCCTCCGGCTGCGCGAGCCCGAGGGCGATCGTGTGCGCGTACTCACCCAGGAGGTTCGGCACGGTCGCCCGGCCGCGGCGCTCGCTGCGGAGCGTCCCAACCGGATGCTCAATGCTCAAGGGCCACCAGGCATGGCTCGACGGCCTCATCGCGGCCGCCGCACAGGACGCCGGCCGGCAGGCCTAGCGGTCGCAGCGGGGCGGTGGGAGTCCGGCACGGGGCACCCGGGAGTGGCGCGGACTGGCACCTGCGGGGCGGGGTGGCTCGTCCTAGCGGGTCAGCACTGCGGGCGGCCCGGGATCGACGCGGTCCCGGGCCGAGCGTCGTCTGCGTGAGCCGGTTCGGACTGCCTCAAGCGCACAACAGCGAAGCGCCCGACGAGGCAGATGCTCGCAGGGCGCTCCACCCCGTATTCACCGGTCGGTGGTAGTCCGACGGCGTGAATGGAGCGCGCGGGCGAACTCGAGGATTTCGCGTCGCTTAACGCGCCCATGTCCACCGAACTTGCATCTGACGGACGATGCGTCCGTCCTTCACTGAGAACGCGAAAGTCACGTGTGCAAGGCGAGTGGGCGGGCTGAACATCCTGGTGTCGCGACCTGTGCCCTGCGACCCCGGCGTTGTGCCGGCCAAGGTGAGTCGCGTCGTTGCGCGGCCGCGCCACAGTGCAAGACCCGTGTTGTTGAGCGACACGAGTTTGGTCGTGACGCGGCCGTAGTTCGCCTCCGCCTCGACCACGTAGGCGTCGACTAGTTCAGCTGGTGACTCGAGGCCGAGTTGCTCCAGGGTGAGGCCCTGAACCGAGTCGAGGTACTTGTCCAGGTTGATCTCGGGCGTGCGTGATCGGGCGTCCTGCTTGGCTTGTCGCTTCGAGTCTGCAACCTTCTCGGCGCGCTCCGGGTTGCGCTCTGCCCAGATCCGAAGCGCTTCGGAGTAAGGAACGCCCAACTCCCGCTGGATCTCACGCGCTTCTCGTTGCCGGTAGCGGTAATCGTTCCCCGTCATGACCGGACGGTCCGTGTCGCGGTGTGGTGCGCGGGCGCTGTGGTCAGTGATGATCGCGTCATCGCCGGTCGACCTCTCGTCATGCCCACGCGGTGGTGGGCTGCGGAGGTGGTGTTCCGACTCGTGAAGTGTCGCGCCGGTGCGAGTCACGGCGCAAGGGCATCCCGCGTCGCGTTCGGCACGGCGGGCCCATCGCGTCGAGGCGGCGACCGTCGGCTAGACAGGTCCCTGATCACCACTGGCAAGTCGCTTGGAGCAGGCCGGGCGGTCATTCGTCTCGTCCATGGTCGAGGCCTTCGTGGCCCGCTCGCCGGCTTGCGTGCCGCAGTCGACAGACGCGTCTGCGGGGTGGACGCCGCCAGGGCCTTCTAGCGGCTGATCGGGTGAACTCGAGGTAGAAGTCCCAGGTAGCTGGGGGAGCGGGTGACAGGCTCGCGGGCGAACGGGCTGCGACAGGTTCGCGTTCAGCCGCACGACACGGCGCCTGAAACGGTGCCGAGTAGCCCACGGAGGGGCGACCTGATGACCAGCGCGACCACGGTCCCGCGACGCCACGTGAGCGGGCGAGCGTCTTGATGGGGCCCACGCACTACGACGTTCTCGGGGTCGGCCGTGACGCCAGCGACGTGGAGGTGCGCCGGGCGTATCACTCCGGAGCTCGGGCGACCCATCCGGACCAGAACCCAAACGCACACGAGTCCCTGTTCGTGCTCATCCGCCGTGCCTATGAGGTCCTATCTGACCCGACGAAGCGTGCCCGCTACGACGCGTTCCTTGCCGGTTCCATCGCGACGCGGCACAACCAGCCGGGCACCAGTGCCTCAGATCGCGAGCACGCCGAGCGCTCGTCCCCGACGTATTCGGCCGCCGCGGCCCCGCCGCCGGCGAAGGACGATCCGGGCCGAACCGCGCCGACGGCCGAGGTTGCGCCCGTCCGCCGATGGCCGCGCTCCGGGCTGATCGCGGGCGGCGTAGGCCTCACCGTTCTGCTGGCGTTCGCGGTGGTTCCGGCCACGCGTGACGCGTACGGCTCCATCCTCTGGATCCAGTTCGTCGGGCTCGCCGTCGCCACGTGGATCGCCGTGCGAGGGCGTCCTGTCGGGGCGTACTCGATCGCGGGACTCCACCTGGCGTTCATCGCCACCGCGATCCTGGTCGGCACGCTCGACGGCCACGTCGACGAGGCGTGGATGCTCGTCGCGCAGTCCTTGGCCCTGGGCGCCTTCGTGTTCGGCGCCGTCCGGGTTCGCTCACGGATGCCGCCGGCTGTCCGGAAGGGCGCAAGGGTGGCCGACGGCGTGCCCCGATACGGGTCCCCGGGGCACACGTGGAAACGGCTCGGCTGCCTGCGTTGGATCGTCGCGTTCGTCCTGGCTTCGTCAGTGGCCGCACTCCCGGCCGCTCTCATCGCCGAGCCGGTGATCTGGCTGACTCACATGCAGCAGGGCCCCGCCACCACGGTGCGGTTCGGAACACTGATGGTCTGCCTCGCGCTGTGCCTGTGGGGCGCGTCGTGGACCTACGGCAGGATCGCCCGGAAGCCGGCGTTCTGGTGTCAGAGCTGCGGCGTCCGGACCGATCCGCAGTTCCGCGTCTGCCGCGCCTGCGGACGAGTCAAGCCACCCGCCTAGCGAGATCGGGCGACCTCGAACTCTGACTGGCCCGGGCGGCCAACCCCTGAAGGACGGCACTGGCTACACTTCTCGTGCTGTGCGACGGCTCGGCTGGGTCAGGGGCTCGTGTGGGCGGGTTCGAGTCCCGCCGCCCTAGCAGTACTGGCCGCTGTATCCATCATCGTCGGGATTCTGTTCGTGGTCTTCCGCGCCGTCATCGCCAGGATTCTCTGGCACGAAGGGATGGTGATGCGAATGGTTCGACTCGTCACCCTCGAGGTCATCGTGTCTCTGTTCGGATCGGGTGTAGCACGAGCCTTTGGCCGAACCGAGCCGTCGCACAGCTGAGCAGCGGGCCCGTATCCGGTCGCGGGGCTCGTGTCGCGCTACGGCGCGTGGGGATGCTGGCGGTGTGGCCAGTGCCGATCGCGTCATCGCCGGGCGATCCCACGGCGTGCTCGCCTGGCGGCGGGCTGCGGAGGCGGTGTTCGACTCGTGCAGTTCGCGCCGGGACGGGCTTCGGCGGAAGTGCGTCCCGGCCGTCTCTACCGACGGCTCTGATGAAGTGCGTACATGTCACGCAAAGCCGCGACCAGTCGCCGCCTGCCCTCCGTCAGGGTGTCGACAGCGGCGTCGCGCCGCTCGAACGGCCACTCCCGAGGCACGTCGAGGACATCGTGCTGGGGCGTACCGCCGGGTTCCCGCCCTTTGGTCCACATGAGGTTGCCGAGCGCCCGGGCGAAGTCACTGGTTGCGTCCTCGACTTCTTGCCACGCTGCGGCGAGCTCCGCGTCGGCGACTACCCGCGGATCGATCTCCCACCGCTCCCGCCGAGCGTCCAGGTCGCGGCTGTGCCGCACAGGGAATCGGTTGAAGTCCGCGTGGTTCACCAGGAAGTCGAACAGCTCGCTGTCGAGCGTCATACCCTGCAGCCGCTCGTCGATCAGCGCGATGTCCTTGCTCAGGTCGCGGGCTCGCTGCTCAGCCGCGGACGTGGCCACCGCCGCGACGAGCTCCGACTCGAGGGCTTTCGCGCGCGTGCGCGCGGACTCCGTGAGCTCGAGCACGACGATCACCGCGGTCAGACAGATCACGGCGAGCAACCAGCCGAGCAGGCCGTTGCGATCCGCGACGGCACGCAGACCCGGCACGAAGACAAACGCGAGGCCGATGACGCCGCCGATGGTGCTGGTCCAAGTTACGGCGGACTTGAGGAACCTCTCGAGATGACCCACGCGGGCAGGCTACCTGCGACAGCCCTGGGGTCTGACCTGCGTCAGCGCTCGCGTGGCGGTCGAGAGGCGGCGGACGTCCCGACCCCGCCGGCCCAGCCATGGTGAGTGCGTCGGCAGCGGCACTCGATGCCTCTGTTGGGGCACTCGCCAGCGCCCGGTCAGGACGACGTGCAAGACGTTCCGACGGGCCCTGTAGAGAACGAACCCGAGCAGACGGCGCTGCGCCGGCCCGGTGCGATTAGTGACACAAGCGCAGCGAGCCCCTGCGGCCGTGGACCCTCGGCTGTCTGTCCGCCGCAGCTCGCACAGACCCGCGCGATCCGGCGAGCACCAATCACTCATCCGAGCGTCCGAGATGACGATGGCATTGGTGTCGGCTGAGCAGCACGAAGGCGCCGACACGCCGTCGTGCGGAGCCGCAGCCGACCGTGCGGCGGTTGCAAGTACCCTCCCCGCAGGCTGGGTGAAGAGGCAGGACGACTGATGGCTGACGCGACGACGACACCGCTGCCGCTGTCCCTGGTGAACCGGCGGGGCTTTCTCGACCTGTTCTACGAGCCCGTCTCCACGAATGTGCATGTCAAGACGGCCGTGCACCTGCACGTCTTGCGGGTGGACGGCGGCAACTTCGCGCTGCCCGATCTCTACCGAGAGCTGAGCAACGCCGCGCTGGGCTACGTGCTGTCCCGCAGAAACCTCCAGCAGCTGCGAGTCGGTGACATGAGCCGGACCGTCGAGGTCGTCAACAAGGTCCAATCGCAGTTCCGGCGTCCGGACCCGAACGCGGGGGAGGGTGGCGAGGTACTGCTCTACGCGCTCCTCGAGGGCCACCTGGGCGCCCCCAAGGTGTTGTCCAAGATGGAGCTCAAGACGGCACCGAACCACTACGTCAACGGGGCGGACGGCGTTCATCTCCTCAGTGACGCAGATGGCACGTTCCAGTTGATCTTCGGTGAGTCGAAACTGTACGGGGACCTCAAGGGCGAACCGCGGTCCAGCGCGCCACGGGCGATACGAGCCGCATTCAAGTCCATCGCCAACGTACACGAGAACGGCTTCCGCTTCGACACGTGGCTCGTCGAATCCCAACTTCTCAAGGAAGTGCTGGACCCCGAGCACCTCGTCATGCTTGAGCGCATCCTGCTTCCTGCTGCTGCCGGCGAAAGCGCCGTATCGAAAACCAATGCGTTCGGCATCCTCATCGGCTTCGAGATCGACGCGCAGTCGATCGCGTTCGAGGACCTCACGACGCCGCAGATCGAGGAAGCGCTCCGAGATGCGGCGGGACAGATGGTCCAAGAGAACATCGGTCTCATATCGTCGGAGATCAAGGATCGTGCACTTGGCGGGTATCCTTTTCACATCTACGCCGTGCCATTCCTGAAGACGACGGTGCGCGGAGTTCAGCGAGGTGTCGAGTCTGTTCGAGTCGACATGGTCAATGCTCTCCGAAACGACACGGGAGGCGAGGAGTGAGCGGCGAATCGGCGGCGACTCGGCTGGGCGAGGTGATCGTCGAACGCCCGCACTTCCGCGATGTGCTGGGTCAGCTAGAGTCAGCCGTTGCCTCCGCATTCCTCACGGGAGAAAGTGCGGACGTCATCGAGTCCGATGTGGTGATCGCACTCCTTCGCTATGCTGACCTCCTGTCCCACTCGGATCTGCACGGGCACCAAGATCTCGCTTACAGCGTCATCGCGCTTCTTCATGAGTACGAGGACCTCGTAGGTCTCGACTCAGGACTCTCGGACCAAGTTCTCGCGGTCTCTGAGGCGATTCTCGTCAAACTGGGCAACTTTCCAGGCATCGAGACCCTTCAAAAGGGCGAAGGCAGCAAGTTCGCCCTTCCGCTGTCGCGCGCGCTCGAGCGGGCGGTCAAGGAGGTCCACCACGCAACCGCGAGCGGCAAGAGCGTCCTGACAGACAGCCAGTATGAAATCGCATCCCAGTTGCGTGACGCCGACTTCTTCAGTTTTTCCGGGCCCACGTCGCTCGGCAAGTCTTTCATCCTGAAGGACCTGCTTTATGACGTCATGCGTCGAGCCGAGATGGACGGGACCGCTGTCGTCGTTCTCGTGCCGACCAAGGCGCTGGTCAACCAGGCGGCCACTGACCTGAGGCGGCTGTTTCGCGACGTCCCAGCGGTGAATGTTGCAACCTACCCGGTACTTCACCGGATTCTTCGCGATCGCCACCCGAGGTCCGTCTTCGTCCTGACGCCAGAGCGGCTCATTAGGTACCTCGCCTCACCCGTGCGGCCGCTCCGCTACTTGATCGTCGACGAGGCGCAGAAGGTCGTCGCCGACCGGGACTCGCGCAGCCCGCTGTACTATCACGCGATCCTGGAGAGCACGCAGGCATTTGCGACCCGGCTGATCTTCTCATCGCCGGCGATCGCGAACCCCGAGCTGTTCCTCGACCTCTTCCAGAAGTCCAACGAGGGCTCGATCGCCGTACGGACCCGCACGGTTGCGCAGCAGCGATACTTCGTCGATCTGGTGGAAGGAGCCCAGTTCCGCATCTCGTCGCTCAGCGGCGAGGCCGCTTCTTCAGACCTGCCGCTTCGCGCAAGCAGCTCGGTCGGCGTGATCACCCAGCTGACCGGCGACCGCAAGGCGATCGTGTACGTGAACAGCACGGGCAAGGCTTCGGAGCTGGCCCTGGAACTGGCGCACGGCCTGCCGGTTCTCGAGGACAGTGCGCTGAAGTCGCTCGGAAAGTACGTCGAGAAGTACGTCCACAAAGACTACTTCCTCGCGGAGTGCCTCAAGCGCGGCGTGGCGTTTCATCATGGGAAGATGCCGCAGGAGGTCAGGGAGAAGCTCGAAGCGCTGTTCGCCTCGCCGGGCTCGTCCTTGCGGTACATGGTGTGCACGTCGACACTGCTCGAGGGCGTGAATCTTCCCGCCAAGAACATATTCATCATGAGCGACAAGCACGGGACGTCGCAGTTGGGGAAGATCGATTTCGACAACCTGGCGGGTCGTGCCGGGCGTCTTACTTTCGACTTCTCAGGCAACGTCGTGGTCGTCCGAGACGACCCGAATCGTTGGGCTTCGTCCACGCGCGGTTTGCTCAACGTCTCCGAGCCCGTTCGGGTCTCAAGCTTCCTCACGGACAAGAACCGAGCCAAGCGCAAGAACTTCACCGACATGGCTCGGATCCTGCGCGGTGAAGATCTCCCCAAGGGCACGTCCGCAGATGCGGCTCGAACGGCGCAGCACTATGCATCGGTCCTTCTCGTCCACCACCTGGACGCTCGGTCGTCGCCTCTGCGCAACACCTTCATCGACCGAGTAGCGGGAGGCTCGACGCTCCTCGACGACGCAACGCGAGGCCTGAGCATCCCTGCCACCCTGTTGCGGAGGTCGCCGAGCATCTTGCCGGTCTTCCAGGACAGGGTGTGGCGCATGCTGAACTCCGGGGCGACCGTCGAGCCGCTGCTCAGTGACGGTGATCCTGTGAACGCGGACACCTTCCATGCGATCCTGCGTCGCCTCGCCGATCTCTACGACTGGCGTTCGCAGGAATCGCGCGGAAACGATTCTCTCGTATCGCAAGGGTCGGCGCCTGCTGCCTTCGACCGGCGCCTGCGCTACTGGGCGATACTCATGAATTCGTGGGTGAGGGGTCTCCCTCTCAGCCTGATCATCCGGAACGCGCTGGATTACTACCGTGAACGCGGTCAGCTCGGGTATCGCAACTACGCCAAGGGTGGCGCTTTTGAGTTGGTCCCGTTCGATCCCGCTTCCCGCGCGCATATCAACATCGTGATCGAGGAGACGTTACGCAATCTGGAGACGGGTCTTCGGTTCAAGATCATCGGGTACCTGCAGAACTATCAAGACCTCAGCAGGGCGGCTCTGGGTACGGAGGCAACCGGAATCAGCGTGGCGGACCTGATCGAATACGGGACCACCGACGCGCGCGTCGTGGAGCTGCAGGAGATCGGGTTCAGCCGCGGGGTTGCCAACCGTTTGATTGAAGAATTCAGCGACTACCTCTCGTACGACGAGGCCGGCGTCATCGCAGGGATCGACGCGCGCGGGCTGATGTCTGTGATGGAACCCGAAGAAGACGCGTACATCGAGGTCGACGGTCTCTTCGGTATGAGCGCTCCGACAACGGGACCGGCGATGTGACCGAGCATGGGAGCGGCTCGTCGCGGTGCGGGACGCACAGCCTGTGCCGACGTCCACGCGGTTCCGTCGCGGAGCGGAGGGCGTTCGAGGCCCGGGAACGTGCACCGAGTGGCGTGGCGCCTCGGCGGGAACGACGTTCCCGCGTGCGGTGGCGGTGGCGACCTGGGATTGGACCGCGGACAGGCCTGATCCGGGTGTCGTGAGGCTGCTCGGCTACCGATGCTCGCCCCGTCGCAGCACGGGGCTTTCGACGGTGCCGCGGCCGACTCGATGACCCGGGTATGCCCTTTCGACACGATCACGCTCTCACGACGGAAGGTTCGAGGTAGGACACCTGCGGCGTACCGCGGCGCGTGACTCCCGAGATGTGCCGTAGGGGTGACGCGCGTACCCCGCGTCTCGCGGACCTCGCGATCGAGCAAGTCCGGGCTGGCGGCTGCGCGGCAGAGCCACACGTCACTCGCCGTGGGAGGTCATGACGGCCGCCGGAACCGCCGGCCGGCCCTGAAGGAGAACACTGTGTCCTGCTCGATCGGCGCCGTCGGCGGCAGCTACTCCGCGCCCGTGCTCGCCCCCGTCTCGTCGCCGCGCCCCGCTGCGGCGCCCGCGCCGTCCCCGGCGCCCGTCCTGCCGTCGAGCGGCGTGCTCGACGTCTTCGCCTGACCGCGGGCCTGGGCGCAGTGGCTTCTCGGCCGCCCCGCCCGGGCGCTGCCACCGGAGCGCGGAAGAAGCACGTGCTCAGCCGACGAGCTGGTGCCACACCACCTGCACGAGCGCGACGAGGCCGAGGGACCCGCTCGTGGTCAGCACCAGGAGGCGGCCGCCGCGCGGCTTCTGACGGCGACGAGCGGGGGCGTTCATCACCCAGATCAGCACCGCCGTGTTCAGGGTCCGCTTGTAGGAGCCGGTGACCTCCGGGTCCAGCTGGGGAACCTTCATCGTCATCACCTCCACCGTCTGTCGGGACCCCGTGCGGTCATCAGGGTCGACCCCGTTGACGCGCGTTGTCGAGGCGCTACGCTGGACCACGAACAACCGATTGAGCCACCCGCCCACGACCGCGCAGATGGAGCACGGATAGCGCGGACCAGGTGGCTCAATCCGTTCCGGCCGAGGGGACAGACACGATGGCGCCGGTTGACCCGAGCGCGAGGGTTCCGGCCCGGGTCCGGCGCATCCAGGCCATCGAGGGCGCTCTCGATCGAGCCGGCAACGCCTACCGGGTGCTGCGTGAGGCGCACCCCGCCGCTCCGGACCGGATCGTGGTCCGTCGCCGCTTCGTGGAACGGCGTACCCCGCTGGGGGGTGAGGTCGCAGACCGCGGAAGGGGCGGGCGAGGTAACCCGGATCTCTGGCCACCGGCCTCGCGGCTGGTCGCTCCCAGGGGCGTCGCCCTGAAGATGGAGCTGGCGCTGCTGTTCGCGGTCCAGCACCAGGTGCGTGGCGCCCTGCTGCCGCCTCTCGAAGGCTCGGACGGCCACCCCGGGCTGCTCGATCTCGTGGTGCCGCCGGCGACCGGATCCGACGCGGAGTCCCGGTTCGTCGCGACGCCGCGGGTCAACCGGTTGCGGCAGGCCAAGCAGGCGCTCGCGCGACTGGAACGCGAGGGCCTGCTCGAGAGCGACGGCGGGCGGGGGAACGCGCGCCGCTACTGGATGATGGAGGAGACCGCCGTCGGCGACGGGCCTACCGCGAAGCGCTACATCAGGCCCACGAACGCCGCGACGTTCACGCTGCCGGTGGAGTTCTACACCCAGGGCTGGATCCACCTGCTGGACGACAGCGAGCTCGCGGCGCTGCTGATGTTCCTGGTACGCCAGGAGCAGGCAGGAGAAGGGCTGGGGTTCAAGGTCCTCGGCGAACACCGTTTGCGGCAGTTCTGCCTCGCCCGCGACACCCTGGACCGGCACGTCTTCCTCGAGGACGTCGGGCTGCTGCGCCACGTCCCCGCGGACTCCCGGCGCGCGGACGGCACCGTGGTGGACGCCCGCACCGGTGCACCGCTGGAGCCCCACACCTACTGGACCGTCCCGGAGGGCCTCCAAGCGCCCGCCCTGAACGCGGTGCTCGCGGCGATCGCCTAGTGGTCCCCACAGCGCAGCGGCGTGCAGGATCAGTCCGGTACGCGGGCGAGCGACGAGCTCACCGCCCTGCTCGCCGAAGGGAACGAGGCGGACGGGCTCGCTGGGAGTTGCCCTGTCTCCCGTCCGCGCCACGGCCGTGACTCCGAGTACTGCAGGAGACCGAGGATTGAGCCTTCACCGCCAGGCGCCGACCGCGAGGACGAGGCGCTTGCAGGTGCGCGCCGGTCTCCGTGCCCGCACGGGACCGCGAGATGCCGGCGCTGCACGACGACGTCATGGCCGCGGCAGCGCACCCGAGTGGCCATACCTGGCAACGGCGCACGGAGACGTCGGTGCGATCGTGCAGGTCAAGGCGAGAGAAGTGGCTCCGGCCGCCGCCGACCGAGAGACCCGCTGGATCCTCAAGAACATCCAGGCGGCCATGAAGCAGGTGGACGGCACTGCTCGGCGGCTCAGCGGCGCGCCGGTCACGATGCTCAACGGCCGCGGGCGCTCGATGGACGTCGACGGCGCCAAGGTGACGTGGGTCGGCGTCATCGTGATCGACCACCCGGATCCGCCGGAGGGCATCGACATTCCGGCCACGTCCGGAACTACACCTTCGGTGGCGCTGCTGCGCCGGGACTGGGAGTTTCTGTTCGATCAGCTGCGTTCGACGCGCGCGGTGATCGAGTACCTCCTGCGAGTCGCCAAGCTCCCCGCGGTGCCTCTGGGCGACGAGGCATTCAGGTACTACGACCTCGCAGCCGCCGACGAGGACGCCCCACCCGGACCGATCCCGGCGTTCCTGGCCGGCGTCGGTCAGCGCGTCACGGTACCGGTGCTACCGAGCGTCCCCGGCTACGAGGAGGACGCGGCTGGCTTCGAGCTGTTCCGACTCATCCTCGAGGACGTCGCGACATCTCCCGTCGATCCGGAACATGAGCTCGCACGGCAACGAGCGCTCGGCTCTCTCGACGGCATCCCTGTGGTCCAGCGTGCCAGCCTCGGCCGCCTGCTCCTGGACTTCCTCGACGAGTCCAGGGGAGTGGACGACGCCCGAACGATCTGGAAGTTCCGCACCCACGCTGCCGGCACAGACAGCGACCAGATCGGGTTCGGAGTGTGCTCACAGCTTTCCGACTTCACGAATGAAGCGTTCCGTCGCTGGTTGATACTCCGCCACCACGAGCGGTGCGTGCGCCTAGGCACGACCGAGCTGACGTCGATGGGCGTTCTCCTGACTCCGCGCCCGGGACGGGCGACCGAGTGGGACACGACGTTGGCTGTCGCGACGGGCGACTTCCAGCTCTCCGAGGAGGAGATCAAGCACCTGTATCAGATCTGGCCGCCCCAGAGCGAGGAGGCGGCTCGCTGATCGACTGTCAGCGCGCCCCCGCGACACACCCGTCACCGGAGTCGGTCGCTCACTGATCGCCGTCGGAACTCTCGGTTTCGACGTGCGGGAAAAAGCTGCGTGGCGATACACGGAGCGCCTCGGCGATCTGCCAGATCGACGTGAGCGTCGGATTGCGCGAACCGACCTCGACGTCGCCGATGTACGTCCGCCCGACGCCTGCGCGGTGAGCAAGCTGTTCCTGAGTTAGACCGGCGTCGAGCCTGATCAGCCGCAGCGTGGCGCCGAACGCGCGCAGCTTCGCAGCTTCCGGATCCTGACGTGGCACTCGCTTGACGCTAGGGGGCCGGGCGCGCGCGTTCGACCCCGTATAAGTGGAGCCCCGAACGTTCCGCACCGTATAGACGCTACCTTGTCTCCGCCTCGGAGAACACCGCCCGTCGCGCTCGTGAACGCTTGACAGAAGTCGTCGAATGTCTACGATAAGTGGAGTTCGCCGCTCCGGGGCGCCACAGCGGTCGCCCCGCCTCGAACGTTCGGGATTGCCCCCCCACAGGTGAGGGAAGGCAGACATGCGCGACAACAGCTCCCCGATCGCAACCGCGGCTGCGCCGCGGCCCACTCGCGCCCAGATCCGATGGTGGGCGTCGACCTTCGCGCTTCAGCTGGCGACGTTCGTCGCAGGCCTGAGCGCGTTCCTGTCGCAGGCGCCGCCCGCTGTGTGGCTCGGATGCTTCGGGGTGACGGCCGTCGTGGGCCGAGGGCGGATCAGAGCTCGCGACGAGTTCCGCCGCGGCTGGCGTGATGGGTACGGAAGTGCGCTGCGTGACGTGGGGGAGAGCGCTGGTGCGCCGCTCGCGCCCGGAGCGTCCCGTGCTGCACCGCCCGTCGTCCCCGAGCCATGGGACGACCGCCCCCTCGCTACGACACCGGGGCGGCGGCCGTGAGTGCGCCGCGCGTCGACGAGCTCGTGCTCGAGGACGCGACGGGGGTGTGGGTCATCCGGTCGACATCCGACACGGTCTACTTCATCGACGCCGACTCGTCGCTCCTGCTGCGCCGCACTGGGCCCAACTCCCCGCCAGGCTTCGCCGACAACCGGTGGGCGCCGCTCATCGAAGTCCAGTCGATCTTCGCGGGGGATCGCGGAGTGATCCGGGTCGGGGACCGTCACCGGTACCTCTACGACTACGACGCGGACGGGCTGGACTACGGATGGTGGATCCAGCGTCTCGTCACCGAGATCGCCTACGTCGAAGGCGAGGAGCTCGCCCGCCTGCCGCGCTTCCCCCAGGACGGCGCGCTGTGAGCGCCGCTCGTCGCAGCTGGACCCCCTGGGCCCTCCACCCTCAAGTCAAGCTTGCCGAAGGCGGGTCGATCGCGCTCGAGGAAGTCGGCCATGAGGCGGCGCCGCCCTTCTACAGCGCCGCTGGCGACGAGCTGTTCGCCCTCAGCCTCCACGCTCCGCCCGGTGAACACGGGTCACGGGCGGTCGGGGCGGCGTCCTTCTCGCAGGTCGTCCTGTGCGGTCGGGCCCCGGTGCTCGTCGGAGCGGTCGACCTCGGTCGAGAGCGCGGCCTCAAGGTGATCAACAGCGAGTTCGACACCCGCGGCTATGCCGCAGACGTGCTCCGGTGGCTGCGCCCGTCGGGCGCGCCGACCCCGGCCAGCGACTCGACTCCCAAGGGGAGTGATCTCGATGCCGGCACCTGATCAGAAGCGCACGCCGCGTGACCGTTCCACAGCGGCCCGACGCGACGACCGGTCCTGGTCGTTGTCGACCAAGGTGGAACTCATCGATGACGCAGTGGTGCAATTCGACGAGCCCGGACAGGACGCAGTCCCGTTCTCTGAGCAGCAGGTCGACCGGCTGTTCCTTACCGGGCTCATGCAGGCGCCCCGGACCCCCGAGCAGAACCCCGAGCAGAACCCCGAGCAGAACCCCGAAGCCTCCGCCATGGTCACACTGACCGGAGACGCTCGGTTCTTGGTCGGGAAGGTCGATCTCGGCGTCGAGCGCGGCATGGAGATCCTCGTCCGGGGTGTTGAGGCTGCCGTCCGCGCGGCCGCGCGAGAGTTCCACCGCGCCGGTCCGCGCGCTGCCGGAGACGGGGGCCACGAGCGCGAGGAACAGCCCGCCTCCGACGCACCGTGGGTGACCGCGGGCCACGAGATCCAGGTCTCGATCCATGACGCCAGTGACACGTTGCTCGACCTGCTTCCGAAGATCCAGCAGGGCGTTCACGTCACGCTGGTGGACGAGGGTAGGCGCGTCGCCGTCCTCACCGCGTGGGCCGAGCACGCGGGCCTCTACGAGAAGCTCGGCGATGCGTCCGTCGCGTTCTGGACCGCGTGGCGCAGTGGAGTGTTCGACGTCGCCGGGTACGCCACCGAGATCGCCAAGATCATGCGCCCCGCCGGCGAGCGTCGACCCTCGTCGGAGAGCCAGGTCGTCCACAGACGCAAGGACGGTGATGGCGATGACGACGACTGACCCGACCGCCACGCGCGCCTTGTGGTTGGTCACGACGGCTTCCGGCGCCCGCCACCTGATCGACACGCGCGCCGGCGATGGAGCGGCAACCGTGACGCGCGTTCGCGCCGGGTCTGGCGACGCCGCCGATGGCTCCCCGCTTGCTGACCTCCGCCGCGACGGAGAGCCGCTGCGGCTCGTCTCCGTCTCGTACATGGCGGAAGAAGGGATGGCCGTGGAAGGCATTCGAGTCGGATCCGACATGCACCTGATCGTGGAGCCGCTCGCTGCGGGTGTGTGGTTCACGGTCCGCCGGACCACGCCCGTGACGGCCGTCGAGATGATCGAGGAGGTGCCCGCAGATGAGTGACGAGCAGCCCTCCGGCGAGACCTTCACGCAGAGGCAGGAGCGCGACGCACGAGTCGCTCTGCGCCGACGCCTCCTCGAGGTGGACCCGTCGAGCGTCCGTGACGACCTTGACGCTGCGGCCGAGTGCGAGTGTGGGTGCCACCCCCGGCCGGGCAACGACGTGCACCACGGCGCGCTCTGCCCGTGCCAGCTGACCGACGCCGAGCGCCGCGAGCTGGCCGACAGGGCCACCCGCGCGTTCGAAGCCGAGCAGGAGGCGTGGGCGCCGGTGCGTGAAGCCCACGCGCGAGCGCTTGCCTCCCAAGCCGACGCGCTCGGTGTCGACGCCGTCGAGGAGGTCCCGGGTGCGCCGCTCGTCATCTCCGGGACCGTCGACGGCGTCGGCTTCACGATGCGGGAGCGCTGGGACAAGTACACGATCGCGGTTCGGAAGCCCGTCGTCGACGAGCGCGACGAGGCCGACGACAGCTGGGACGTCATCACGCGAGGGGCCAGCGTCGACCTGTACCCGCAGGGACAGGTCGACCTCGGTCACGCGTTGTGGTTCACCGTCGCAGCGATCCGGTCCCACCTCCGCCGCGTCACCTGCACGCACCCGGTGCGCGGGCGCGTCCGGTACTGCCCCAGATGTGGTGCGGCGCTCATCGATCCCGCCTTGGGTGAACCGGGGCCACCACGCTGGGGTGCACGATGAGAAGCATCAGCGCGCCGGCGGGTCACGGAGCGCTCCTGCACGACCGACTTCCTCTTGTGCTGCGATCTGGCGTGCGACGGTGGAGGCGGTGGCTAAATGTGGAAGTAAACCTGTAAACGTCTATACATAATGGAATCAATGCCCGAAGGGGCCGATCGCGGCGACGTGACCTGCACTTTCGCCGGTGCGACAGGAAAGTGTGAGAAAAAGCCCTCAGAGGTCTTGAATCAGCAGCGCTCACGGAGGATCGTGGTCTCCTCAACGTGAAGCGGCTGGCGGGTGCCGGCCCCCGTGCTTGGGGCACAAGGGGTCGGCGACGCGTCGAGAACGACCCGCCGCGTCACTACCACCCAGTGAGATGACCAGAAGTGACGCACCACCTATCTTGCCTCGGATGCTCGGCGTCTTGTAGTGGCACGCCGACGTGTCGTGTGAGCGGCCGTCCCGCGGGGCAGGGGTGGGGCTACGACCCGCAAGCCGTGACGCTCCCGGCTCGATCACGAACCATCCCCGGCCGTACTCCGGCAGAGAATCCCGTGATCGACGCGCTGTCGGTCTTTGAGCACGTGACGTGCCCGCCGGACCGCATGGCGCACCGGGAGCCCACCGGCGCCACGTGAGGCACCCCGGAGGTCACGATGACCAGCAAGGCGTACATCGACAACCACGCCCACCTCTTCCAGGACGCGATCTTCGACCCGGAGGTCGTCGAGTTCACGCGGTGGTTGGACGTCGCGCTCTACCAGGACGACGACACGCGAGACTGGCTGGACGGCAACCCGTACACCCCCGGCGCTCTCGTCGTCGCGAAGCACATGCACCGCCACGCGCTCGCGGTCCCCGCCCTGCGCTGGGAGCACTTCCGCCCCGAGCTCGACTGCTTCGGGGTGGAGCTGATGCTCTGGCAGCTGTCTGAGTTCGAGACGACGTTGCTCGGGATGAACGGGCACATCAACGAGCGCACCAAGCGGCTGAATGAGCCCGAGGCGGACGCGATGGAGTGCGTCTGGATCGCTCGGCTCACCGCCGCGATCTGGTCCGTCAGCCGGGGTGGCGGCGACAACGACTTCTTCCGGTTCCGGCAGGGCTGACCGATGGCTCGCGCACGCAAGGCGACCCGCCACCTCCACCTCGTGGGGCTCGCGGATGAGGACGCGGCGCTGCTCGCTCAGGTGCGCCCGGTGCCGAAGCCGGAGACCGTTCGCGAGAACGCCCAGGTCATCGACGCGTTCATCCCGCGGCGGGACAGCCCGCCCGAGACGCTTGAGGTGATCGCCTTCCTGCGGCCGGTCCTGCTGGCGCTCGACCTGCCCCGGAACGTCACCAAGCAGGCGCTGCGGTTCCTGCCTCGGCTCGGCGTCCGCATGGTTCGCGTCGGAATGGAGCTGTCCATCACCCGGCTGATCGGCGTGGACGCCGTCGAGCGGTATCTGTCCGAGGAGGGCGCCGCCGAGACGGAGTACATGAAGAGCCGCGTCACCAGCATGGCGGTCCAGATCGGCCGGACCATCGGGATGCCCGACTACCCCCGCCGGCACCGACCGCACTCTCGCACCGAACGGCGCGCGCCGTACACCGACGACGAGATCGAGGACTACCTCGTCGCGGCGTCTCGGCTGTCCCAGCCTCAGGGGGACAACGCGACCACGCTGATCCTGCTGGGCCGGTCGGGGATCCTCTCGTCCCGTGTCGCCGACGTGCTCGGGACGGACATCATCCGGTACCGCCGACGCTGGTCGATCATCGTCCCGAGGGCCCACCCCGCTGAGGTGCGGCCGCTGCCGGCGATCGCTGTGTCGTTCCTGCGGAAGCGCGCGGAGAAGGTCGGGGCGAAGCCGCTCCTGCGCCCCGGGATGAGCCGCGGCCGCTGCGTCACCGAGACCATCGACCAGTTCACGCCGCACACCCAGCTGCCGCGGTTCCTCGTGAGCCGCGCCGTCAGCGCCTGGCAGGTCGACGTCCTGAACCACACCGGCATCGCCGCGTTCCTGCGCATCACGGGCCAGTCCCCGAACGGCAGCGCCGTCCGGGACCTGTTTCCGTACCTGACCGTCCCGACGACGTCCGAGTGCTGGGCGCTCGCCAACGCCGCCGCCTACCGGCCCCGGTAGACCGATCCACGAGAGAGGAACGAGATCGTGAACTTGCGCTTCCCGGACGTGCTCCACCCGTCCGCCAACGACTTCGAGCTGTGCGAGACGCTCGTCACCCGGTCCAAGATCGACGACGTGATGGAGATGGCCGCCCGATCGGCCAACCCCACCACGGGCCCGGAGCGCACGAACCCCTACACCGCGCGCGCGGTGGTGATGGCGCTCATGCTGGTCGTCGCCGGCCGCGGCACCATCTCGCTCGCGAACATGCTGGCGACCTTGTGGCACCTGACCGCCGACCAGCTGCAGCGCGTCGGCATGACGGGCTACATCTCCCCGGAGCGACTGAGCGCGCTGGCGCTAAACCACGACCAGTACGTCGCGGAGTACCAGCTGCTGCGAGCGAAGTTCAACGAGCTGATCGCCACGATCGACTCGAGCCCGCACCCCCGGCAGCGTCGTGAGCCGAACAGCGTCCGCTGGGCGCGCGTCAGCAACCTCACCGCCGAGCAGAAGCGTGTGCTGGACACGAAGGAGCAGCGCTTCGTCGAGGTCATCGACCTGGTCACCAAGGCGTCACTCATCGGCGCCCGCCCGGACCACTGGAAGGGGCACGTCGCCATCGACGAAACCCTCATCGAGTCGTTCGCCAACAAGAAGGGCTGCGGCACGAAGATGAACGAGATGGGAGTCGCAGACGCCGACGGCTCTTGGTACAAGGACAAGAAGTCTGGGGAGTGGAAGATCTACCACAAGGTCGTCGCCGCCATCCCCGCGATCTCCCCGTACGGGATCGACATGGAGAACCTGACGATCGGCCTGCACGTGCGCAAGCCGCACACCGGGGACAACGCCGCTGCCGCTCTCGCCGCGATCCTCGCGTCGTGGCGCACCGGCTTCCGGCCCGAGCCGAAGTCTTCGCCGTTCGCGATCGGTGACCAGGCCTACACGAAGAACGCGGACCTGTTCCTGCTGTCGATGGCCAAGTGGGGGTACCGAGTCATTGCGGACGCCCGGCAGAAGGTCACGAAGCACGAGATCCGCCTCGAGTCCGGACACCGCGTCGTCGCAGGCCAGCTCGTCTGCCCCGCCGGCGACCACCTCTCCCACCAGCCCCTCGGGTGGCCCCCGGACGAGCAGGTCGTCGGTGCGTTCGCCGTCGCCGAGCGGGCCGACGTCATCGACGAGATCGCTCGCTACGCCGCCCCCACGAACGGCCGCCCCACGCTGGTCGAGTCCGGCCCGCACAAGGGCGAGGTCGCCATCCGCGTCGCGTGCCCGGCGATGGCCGGGCAGGTCCGCTGCCCTCTGATGGCCGACTCCCTCGCCCAGCCCGACACGGTGCCGTTCGCGACGAACGCACCGAAGACCGACCACTGGCCGGCGTGCAAGTCCGCGAACACCACCGCGTACCTCAAGGTCAAGCAGACGAAGCACCTCGACTCGCTCATCCGAGGGTCCTACCTGCACGCCGACTGGTACAACTTCAACCGCTCGCGCAACGAGAAGACCTTCTCCCAGCTGAAGTCCGTCACCCAGGGTGGGCTCGACGGCAACCGCATCCACCTCATGGGCCGCGCGCGCGTCGGGCTGGCCGTCACGCTCGCCCTCGCGATCCAGAACGTCCGCATCCTCGAGGAGTGGAAGCGCCGCGAGGAGTACGCCACCCGCAAGCACCTCGTCCACGCGTCCCCGCGATTCCGTCACACGCCCCGCGAGGCGCGCCGCAAGGCCCGCGCCAAGATCCTCAAGGAGTACCGCGCGACCCACCGCTGAACTGTGGCGCCACGGAAAACTACACAGATCACACCGCGACCCCGGTCTCCCAAGAGGGACCGGGGTCGCGGCGTGTCAGTGCAGGTCAAGGCCACGTCTGAACCGCGTCCGGGGTCGAAGTGGAGCCATGGAACGAAAGCTGTGGGAGCGTGCCGGTACGGTTCTGCTGACCAGGGACTCCAACCCCTCACCACGCGAGGAGGCCCGGTGCCGGTCGACGCGGACCTGCTGCCCGCCGTCCTGGGCGACCTCGCCGTCCACGTGCCCGGGCTCCGCGCGGACGGCTGGTCGCCGTCGGTCCAGGGCGCGGTCGGCCACGTGCGCGGGCTGACGGGCGACGACGGCACGCGGTACGTCCTCAAGGTGCTCGGCCCCCGGGTGCGCGACCGGCTGCCCGCCGAGGTCACGGCGCTCGGCCTGCTGCGCGACGTGCCGGGCGTGCCGGTGCCCGTCGTGCACGCCCACGGGGTCACGGCGGGCGGCGCCGGCTACCTCCTGATGTCCCGGCTGGGCGGCGCGCGCTGGGCCGACCGGCGGTCGACGCTCGGGGCGGCGGCCACCACGGCGCTCACGGCGGCCGTGGGTGCGGTGCTCCGCCGGGTGCACACCGTCACCGGGGTGTCCTTCGGCGACCTCGCGGCGGCCGGACCGCGCCGGGCGGGTGCGGGGGACCGGGTGACGGCCCGCGCCGACGAGCTGCTGGCGGCCTACCGGCGGGTCGGCGGGCCGACCGTGGTGGGCGAGGGCGTCCGCGCGCTGCTGGCGGAGCGGCGCGACGCCCTCGACGCCGACGTCGTCCCGGTGCTCTGCCACCGGGACCTGGTCGACGGGAACGTGCTGGTGGACGACCGCGACCCGGCGCGGGTGAGCGGGATCGTCGACCTGGAGCGGGCCGCGTGGGACGACCCGGTGGCCGACCTGGCCCTGACGCTGGTGCACGTGCGGCAGCACGTGCCGGGGGACGCCGGGGCGCTGCTCGACGGGTACGGCGGCCTCACCGCGGACGAGACGGCGCGCCTCGGGGTGCACGAGGTGCTGCACCTGCTCGCCGAGCGGGTGTGGGTCGCGGTCGACCGACCGTCCCGGTGGCGGGAGTCGGCGGATCGGCTCGACGGGCTGCTGCGCTCCCGGGTCTGACGCCGGCGCGGCTCGACCGGCCCGGGCCGCGTCTCTCGGGGGCTCAGACCACCGCCGCCGGGCGCGCCGCCCCCAGCCGTCCCGCGAGCAGCGTCGAGGTCAGGACCCCCGACACCGCCTGCGCCGCCAGGAGCCCGACGAGCACCAGCACCTGCACCTGCGCCGCCACCGCCGGGCTCGCCCCGCCGAGCAGCAGCCCGACGAACGCCCCCGGCAGCGTCACCAGCCCGGCGCTGCGGGTCTGGTCGATCCCGGGCACCAGCGCCCGCGCCACCGCGCGCCGCGCGTGGCCCGCGACCGCCTGCCGACCCGTCGCGCCGAGCGCGAGCCAGCCCTCGACGACGTCCCACTCGGTGCGCAGGTCGTCCCGGAGCCGCAGGCCGGTCACGGAGGCGGCCGCCATCGCGCCGCCGATCATCTGCGCGCCGAACGGCACGAGCGTGGGCGCGTCGAGCGCGAGGGCGCCGCTCGCGACGACGGGGACGACGGCGGTGGTCGCCCCCGCCAGCACCGCGAGCCCGACCGCGCCGAGCGTGCGCGGGCCGAGGCCGACGCGCCGGGTCGCCGTCCAGGCCGCCACCGCCACCATGACCGCCAGGTAGAGGCCCGCGGCGGCGGGGTGCCGGAACACCCACGCGATGACGACCGCGACGGCGACGAGCTGCACGGCACCCCGCAGCACCGCCACGACGGTCTCCCGGCGGACCGGCACCCGGGCGGCCGTCGTGACCGCGAGGAACACGGCGAGCAGGGCGACCAGCGCGAGCCCCGTCCGCAGGGCGGAGCCGCCGGTCACGCGGCGCGGCGGGCGGGGGCGGCGGGCACCGTCGGACCGTACCGCGTCCGCCGGCGCGGCCCCGTGTGGGCCGCCGGGGGGAACCGTCTTCCGTGCCCCCGCGCCCGTCGAGTACCGTCCGCGACGTCCACCCGTGCCCTGCGGGACCCCCGACCCGAAGGACGCGTGCATGACGCCCGCCCGCACCGTGCCGCCCGCCGCCGCGCCCGGACGGGTCGGGCGCCGCCCCGCGCGGCCCGGGCTCGCGCGGCGCCTGGTGGCGGTGGCCGCGGTGGCGCTCGCGGTCGGGGTGCCGGTGTCGGCGGCCGCGGCGCCGCCGAGCCCGGACGCGGGGTCGACCGCCGGGGGCGCGGTGGTCGAGCTCGAGGTCCCCGGGTCGACGTACGCGGACGTCTGGGCCGGCGCCTCGTCGTCGTTCGCGGTCACGTCGGACGGGCGGCTGTGGGCGGCGGGCAGCGGGGCGGCCGGGCAGCTCGGCGACGGCGCGTCGGCCGACCGGGCGACCCGCGTCCCCGTCGGTGGTCTGCCGGGCGGGGTCACGCAGGTCGCCGGCGGTCAGCGGCACACCCTGGCGGTGGCCGGTGACGGGAGCCTGTGGTCGTGGGGCGACGGGTCCTCGGGCCAGCTGGGCCACGGCTCCGGCGCCGGGCGCGACGTGCCGGGGCAGGTGCTCCTCGTCGACGTCCCCGTGGTGTCCGTGGCCGCAGGTGCGGAGTTCAGCCTCGCCGTCACCGAGGACGGGCGGACGTGGGCCTGGGGAGCGAACGACGAGGCGCAGCTGGGCTGGCCGGCCCAGGTCGGGGTCTCGCTGCCCGTGCGGGTCGGGGGGCTCGCCGACACGCCCCGGTCCGTCGCGGTCGCCGCGGGTACCGCGCACGGACTCGCGCTCCGGGAGGACGGCACGGTCTGGGCCTGGGGCCGCGGTGAGCTCGGCCAGCTCGGTGACGGCGCGAGGACGTCCTCGTCGACCCCGGTCCAGGTGACCGGCTGGGGTGCTCGGCGGATCGTTGCGGTGAGCGCCGGCGCCGACCACTCGGCGGCCGTCGCCGAGGACGGCACGCTCTGGGTGTGGGGCTCCGGCGGGTGGGGTCAGCTG
>NZ_JAKRMS010000048.1 GCF_022346185.1 Cellulomonas sp. ACRRI
ACCCCACCCAGACCCAGCCCGCCGCCCTCGAGCAGTCCGGCCGCTCCGCCACCGACGTCGCGAACCAGATCGACCGCGAGTGCACGAAGACCTCCGCCGAGATCCTCAGCACCCTCCAGAACCTCGGCGCCCGCCAGCAGTTCACGACGGTCCGCCACCGCGGCGACTTCGACGCCCGCACCCCGGAGAACAGCCTCCCGGCCTTCGAGCAGTCGTACCTGCGCTGCCGCGCCGGCGTGGAGACGGACCTTCGTCGAACGGCCGACGGCACGCTCGTGATGTTCCACGACACCCACCTCGGCAAGATGCTCGAGCCGACCTACGACCCCGAGCAGAACACCGGCCGAACCCGGCGCTCGCGAGCACGACCTGGTCCCAGCTCCAGCAGAAGGACCTGCTCAACATCGCGCGCCAGCCGCAGCCGGGCGTGAAGGTCCCGAGCTTCGAGCAGTTCCTCGACCACTACCGTCGCGTCGGCGGCCGGTCGCTGCTGTACGTCGAGATCAAGAACACCTCGACGAACGTGGCCCAGTCGCAGAACGAGATCCTCGCCGCCGTCGAGGCGCTGACCAGCTTCCACCACCGGTACCCCGAGGCGAACATGTTCGACCGCGTGGTGTTCAAGTTCCGGATGTCGGCGTGGGCGTCCTTCAACGACTGGCAGACCCGCGCCCTCCGCGTCACCGGGATCCCCAAGCTCCCGCTGAGCCAGGTGATGACGTCCCGGCAGATCGCCCGGCAGATCGGCGGCAGCGGCACGTACCAGGACGGCATCGTGGCGACCTGGGCGCAGACGACGGCCGCGCAGCGCGTGCTGTCGGTCGAGGTGACGATGAAGGACTCCACCGCCTACAGCCACCTCACCCTGAAGCAAGGCCCGGCTCAGGCACCGACGTTCAGCAACGTCCAGTACTACGCGCCGGCGGGGAACGCGACGGCGCCGCCGGGGACGATGGCCGCCGCGGCCGAGATCGTGAAGCGGCACGGCAAGCCGCTCGGCCAGTTCGTCCCGATCCCGGACTGGGTCATGTTCCGCGACCCCCGGACGTTCACGTGGAACCAGGTGCTGCCCAACGCCGACGCCGGGAAGAGCACGGTGCCGGTGACGCCGCGGGAGGCGTACTTCAACAACGACTCCCGGTGCTGCTACGCGCTGCGCGACCGGATCGACGGCTCGACGACGCAGGACCGCGACCCTGAGCAGAACGACCAGCGGATCCTGCTGCCCTGGCTGGAGGACATCGGCGCGACGTTCCTGACAGCCGACGACACCGACAGCATCGACGCGTACTTCTCGACCCGCGGCAAGAACCTCGATACCGGTGACAACCGGGTCCGGCCGAACCGGCCCGACCTCGAGATGAACTCGCTCATCCACCCGGAGTCACGGCAGATCCCCTCCCTGCTCAAGTACGTGCAGGTGACGGTCCGGCCGGTGAGCGAGAGCAGCCGGTGGCACGTCTCCGGCACCCTGGCCTACACGGAGCGCCGCCGCAGCGGGGTCCCGGCGACGATGCGCGATCACACGATCTCGTTCGACTCCCGGTCGATGCCGCAGCGCGCCGGGGCCGCCGTCTACGGCACGGCGCACGTCTACATCCTGGCGTCGTGGCGGTGGAGCCTGGGCCCGAGCAGCAACTTCGACGGCGCGGACCTGCTCATCGAGTTGCCCGAGCACATCCGCGACGGCCGGCACGTGCGGGAGATGCGCCTGGCCGACGGCACCCGGCTCAACGTCCAGTACGCGGTGTCCCGGCAGTGGGCCGTGGCCAGGGATGTGACCGCGACGCTGCTGAGCAACGACACCTGGCAGCTGTACGGCGGCATCTGCGGGTTCTCGTCCGGCCCGCCACGAGCGGGGTCGAGCTGCGACACCGGCGACTTGTCCGAGACCCGCAGGTTCTTCGACCTGGGCCGTTCCGACCGCATCTCGGTCGCACCGAACACGACCATCCCGCTGGCGAACCACGTCGTCGCCGGCGCCCGCCCGCTGTCCATCCGCACCGACGTCTGGGGGCGCCGGGTCCTGCCCGACATGTCGCTGTCGGCGGGGACCCTGCCGCTCGACGACTGGGGGTCCGAGTTCGGCGTCCGGCAGACCCGGACGATCGGCGGGACCAGCCCGCACTCGGTGCGCATCGGCTACGTCCTCGACGCGGGCAGCAACCGCGCCGCTCCCTGAACCCGACGGGCCACGCGCGCCCCGGCCAGGCCCCGACCTAGACCGACGCCACCGACCCCCGGTCCACGAGCTCACCGCGCAGCGACTCGTGGACCGGGGCCGCCGGCGCCTCCCGCATCAGCCCGACAAGATGCCCGACCACCCGCGTCGCCAGCTCCTCCACGGGCAGCCGCACGCTCGTCAGCCCGATCAGGTCTAGCCCCGGCAGCACCCCGTCGCACCCGGTCACCGACACGTCCCCGGGCACGGACAGCCCGCGCGAGCGCGCCGCCCGCAGCACCTCCAGCGCCCGCAGGTCGGTCGGGCACAGCACCGCCGACACCTCGCCGGCCTCGACCAGCCCGAGCGCCTCGGCGATCCCGTCCGAGTTCCGGTGCACCGACACGGCCGACACCGACGCCCCGCCGGCCAGCGCCAGCCGCGCCATCGCCGTGGCCCGCACGGACTCCGGCAGCGACACCTCCCGCGACGGCGTCAGCACGGCCACGCTCCGGTGCCCCCGCCCGAGCACGTGCGAGACGACGAGCGCCGCGTGGTGCTCCTCGTCGTAGGTGACGGCGTGGATCTCCGGGTCGGACTCGGGCCGCCCGGCGCGGATCATCGGCACCGCCTCGCGGAACGGCAGCAGCCGCTCCGACGGGACGTCGCCGGTCGCGACGATCAGCCCGCTGACCCGCATCCCGAGCAGCCGGGTCAGCCCGGCGATCTGCCGGGACGCACCGACGTCGCCGGTCGCGGTGACGGTGAGGACCTCGATGCCGACCCGGTGCGCCTCGGACTGCAGCCGCGCGTGCAGCAGGCCGTAGGCCGGGTTGTACGAGTCGCGCAGCAGCAGCCCGACGGTGCGGGTGCGGCCCGCGGCGAGCTCGCTGGCCATCACGTTCGGCACGTAGCCCATGCGCTCGGCCATCTCGAGCACGCGCCGGCGCGTGGGGAGCGAGACGCGGCCGGTGCCGTGCAGCGCGCGGGACACCGTCGCCCGGGAGACGCCGAGCCGGACCGCGAGGTCGGCCTCCGTGAACGGGCGGCGCGCGGCCGGCCCGCCCGAGGTGCTGCTCACGGCGCCCATGCTAGGGCGCCGCCACCGGCGGGGGACCCGCGCGGGCCGGCACTCAGCGCCGCGGGTCGGCCAGCCGCCAGGTGCGCAGGTGGCGCCAGGTCAGCGTCTCCCACCAGTGCCCGGTCCAGCCGGCCGAGCGGAACTCGTACAGCCCGACCAGCGTCGCCGGGAAGGACGCCGGGACGGCCGGCGCGGGCACGGCGCGCACGAAGGCCTCAACCTGGTCCGCGAGGTCCGGCTGGGTGTTCATCTCGTGCGAGGCGAGCGAGATGTGCGCGCGGAACAGGCCCGGCCGGAACGGCGACACGAGCAGCGCGTCGATGGCGTGCGCCAGGGGCGCCAGCGCGGCGTTGACGTCCGCCGCGAGGTCGGCGAGCGCAAGGTTCCGGGTGCCGTCGGGCAGCCGGTCGACGTCGTAGGTGACGGCCGCGCCGTGCCGGACGATCCCGGAGTGGTGCACCGCGAACCCGGGCCGGTCGCGCAGGACCGGGTCGAGCGCGGCGACGATGTCCGGCACGTCGGCCCGGATCGGCACGGAGCCGGCGAGCGTCGCGTGCGGCGGGAACCTCCCGGCGGAGACGAAGCCGAACTGCCGCTCGACGCTCAGGGTGATGCTGGTGACGGCCGCGGAGGTCGCCGGGTCGGGGATCAGGAAGACGCCGTAGACAGGCTCGGTCATGGGTGCTCGCTTCGCTCTCGCAGGGGTGGGGCCGTGGGCCCGGGCCGGGGGAGTCGGACGCCCGGGCCCACGGCGGTCAGGTGGTCAGCCGAGCCGGTCGAGGTAGTCGGCGATGGCCGCGTTGCCGCGGGCCTCCGCGTCCTCCCAGGTCGCCCGGACGTCGGCGCCGCCGACGACGGCCTCGACGGCGCTCTTCACCGCCTCCCGGGCCTCGTTCATCGCGCCGGTGTGGCAGCCGGCGCTGGGCACGGAGTCCGTGGTGCGGGCGAGCTGGTCGAGCGCGACCTGCTGCACGTCGGTGACCTCGCCCTGCAGCGAGTCGAGCGCCTCCTGCGACGTCGGCAGGTAGCCGGTCTCGACGAAGATCCGCGCCTGGATCTCGGGCGACGCCAGGTACTGGACGAACGTCGCGGCGGCGGCGAGCTGCTCCGCGGACCGGCCCTCGTCGATCAGCCACACGGAGTTGCCGCCGGGGACGGCCCCGCCGTCGGGGCTGCCGACCGGGAGCGGCCAGGTGCCGAACTCGAAACCCGCGGCCCGCTCGGCGTCGCCGAAGATCCGCGAGGACTGGATCATGATCGCGGCCTGCTCCGAGGCGAACGCGGTGAGCGACGCGCTGCCGTCCGTGCCGGTGTTGAGCATGGTGCCGCTCGCGACCAGCTGCTGCAGGTGCTCCCAGATCCCGATCTGCGCGTCGCTGGTCAGGATGAACGCGTCCGCCGGGTCGGAGCCCACGCCGTTGTCGGGCGTGCAATACGTCAGCCCCTCCGAGGCGCTGAACTGCTCGGACCACCACGGGTCCAGGAACACCGTGAGCCCGGCGGTGCCGGTCGCGGCGTGCACCTCGGCGGCGACGTCGAACAGGTCCGTGATGCTCGACGGCACCTGCGCCGGGTCGACGCCCGCCTCCTCCAGCAGCGCGGCGTTGTAGAGCACGACCGGCTGGGACACCATGATCGGCACCGAGGACAGCACGCCGTCGAACGTGTAGTAGTTCGCGAGCACCGGCACCAGGTCCTCGCCGTCGAACACGGTCCCGGTGACGGCCGCGACCTCGCCGGGCGCGATCGTGAGCCCGGTGTCGTGCAGGTAGGTCGAGAAGGTGTCGCCGCCCTGGATGACGTCCGGCAGGTCGCCGGACTGCACCGCGTTGGTCAGCTTGGCCATCGAGTCGACGTAGCTGCCCTGGAAGACGGCGTTCACGGTGATGTCGTCGTGGGCGTCGTTGAACTCGTCGACGAGCGCCGTCAGGGTGTCGGCCGGGACGCCCGACACCGAGTACCAGAAGTCGAGGGTCACCGCCTCGCCGCTGCCGGTGTCCCCGGTGGGGTCGGACGTCGACGGCTCGTCGGACGACCCGCACGCGGACAGCGCCAGGGCGCCCACCGCGAGGGCACCGACGACCCCGCGCTTCCTGATTTCTCGCATGGTGGTGAATCCCTTCCTCATTTGACGGCGCCCTGCGTGAGGCCCTTGGCCAGGAATCGCTGGCCGAGGAGCACGAGGACGATGGTGGGAATGGCGGCGATGGTCACACCGGCGAGCGACGCACCGAGGTCGGTGCCGGATTCGTCGGTGAGGATCTTGATGCCGACCTGGACGGTTCTCGACGCCGGGGTCTCGGACACCACGAGCGGCCACAGGTAGCCGTTCCACGCCGCGATCGCGGCCATGAGCGTCACCGTGACGACGGTCGGCCGGCAGAGCGGCACGAGGAACCCGAACAGGAACCGCATCGGGCGGACGCCGTCGACGACGGCCGCCTCCTCGATCTCCTTCGGGAACGACAGGAACGTCTGCCGGAGCAGGAAGACGTTGTACGCGGAGACCAGGAACGGCAGGAAGACGGCGACGACGGTGTCGAACAGCCCGAGCGACCGGATGGTCAGGTAGTTCGCCACGAGGATGGTCTCGCCCGGGATCATCATCGTGAGCAGGATGAACGCGAACACCAGGTTGGGGCGGCGCAGCCGGCCGAACACCAGCGCGTACGCCGCGAGCAGCGCGGTGAGCACCTGCGCGGCGGTCTGTGCGAGCGTGACGACGCCCGAGTTCACCATCTGCCGCAGGATCGGCGCCCGGCCGAGCGCGGCGGTGAAGTTCTCCAGGGAGAACCCGGTCGGCAGCACGTCCCGGAACGTCCCGGTGAGCGCCTGGCCCGGGCGGAGCGCGGCGAACACGACGTAGAGGACGGGCAGCGCCACGAGCAGGGCGGCGACGGCGAGGTAGGCGATGACGGCCCCGCGGGCCAGGTGGGCGCGCATCAGTAGTTCACCCGCCGCTCGAGGACCCCGAACTGCACGGCGGTGAGGACCGCGATGACGGCCAGCAGGATGATCCCGCGGGCCGACGCCGCGCCGTAGTCGGCGGTGCCGCCGAACGCCTTGGCCCAGATGTCGAAGACCAGCGTCTGCGTGGCCCGGGCCGGACCGCCGCCCGTGACCACCTGGATGATCGTGAACTCGCGCATCGCCTGGACCGACTGCGTGACGACGATGAAGAACAGCGTCGGCGTGATCAGCGGGACCGTGACCGACCGCAGCAGTCGCATCCGGCCGGCGCCGTCGAGCGCGGCCGCCTCCTCGACGTCGACCGGGATCGCGTCGATCGCGGCGATGAGCAGCAGGGTGACGAACCCGATCGAGATCCACACGTCCACGAGCACGATCGAGACCAGGGCCATCGTCGGCTCGGTGAGCCAGCCCGCGGGTCGGCCGGTCAGGGCGATGGCGATCTGGTCGAGCAGCCCGTACGTCGGGCTCATCAGCGCGCGGAACGCGAGGCCGGCGACCGCCGCGGACACGGCCATCGGGATCAGCACCGTCGCGCGGGAGAACGCGGTGCCGCGCAGCCGCCGGGACAGCGGTACGGCAAGCGCCAGGCCGACGAGCAGCTTGCCCGCGACCGTCAGCAGGACGAACAGCGACGTGACGAGCAGCGTGCGCCGGAAGTCGGGCGAGCCGAGCATGCTCGCGTAGTTGTCCGCGCCGACGAAGCCCGACGGCCGGCCGAACAGGTCGGAGCTCTGGAACGACAGCACGGTCGTCCGCAGGAGCGGCCAGTAGTTGAACGCGAGCAGCGCCACGACGGTGGGCGCGAGCGCCCAGTACGCCCAGGCCCGCGGTCTGCTGCGTGACCCGGAGCGCCCCCTGGGGGACCGGGTCGCGACGACGTGCTGCATGGATCCTCCGAGTCGTCCCGTCTCCGCGGCAATGCGGAGTCACAAGTGCTTTGCGGTCCACCCAAACAGGGTCGAAGTGGACATCCGGGCAATCGACGGTAATCGTCGGTGCATTCGGATCGGCTTGCTCCGGACCGTACACCGATGAGTAGCATGTGACAACATCCGATAGCGCTCTGGTGACGTTTGCGAGAGCGCGTACGCAAATGTCACGAGGAGGTCACGGTGCAGGCAGCGCTGCTGGTCGCCGCGGGCGTGCTCGCGCTCGTCTACGGCTCCAACGCGGGCGCGACGATCGCGGCCACGAGCCTGCGCGTGCACGGCGGCCGGCCGTGGCTGGCGCTGGTCGCCCTGGGGGCGGCGATCGCCGTCGCGCCCCTGGTGCTGGGCACCGCGGTGGCGAGCACGGTCGCGCACGAGCTCGTCCCGTCCGGCGGCGACCCGCGCGCCGACCGCGTGGTGTTCCTGGCCGCCGTCGTCGCCGCGCTGGTGGTGACCGGGGTGCTGAGCCGCTGGGGCCAGCCGACCAGCCTGACGCTCGCGCTGATCGCCGGGATCGCCGGCGGCGGGCTCGGCGCCGGGCAGGCGATGGGGTGGTCCGCGATCGGGCGGGTGCTCGCGCTCGTGGCCGTCGCGCCGTTCGTCGGCCTGGCGCTCGCGGCCGCGCTGCACCGGCTGTCGGCCGCCTGGCGCGTGTCGCCCGCCGCGGTGCGGCGCTGGCACGTCGGGTCCTACGGCCTGCTGTGCCTCGCCTTCGGGTCGAACGACGCGCAGAAGCTCCTCGCGATCCTGGCGGTGGCCTCCGCACCGGGCGCGGCCACGGTCGACCCGGTGCTCTGGCAGCTGCTGCTCTGCGGCGGGCTGTTCACGCTCGGCGCGGCCCTCGGGCTGGCGCGGATGGAGCGGACCGTCAACCGCGGCATCCTC
Organism: Cellulomonas sp. ACRRI; assembly: GCF_022346185.1. GTDB lineage: Bacteria > Actinomycetota > Actinomycetes > Actinomycetales > Cellulomonadaceae > Cellulomonas. Next base: position 8,030 of record NZ_JAKRMS010000048.1, read on the forward strand.
GCCGTCCGCGGCCTCGACGCCGTGACCACGCAGACGACGACGGCCGTCGTCATGCTCGCCAGCTCCGGGGTCGGCAGCCCCGTCGGCATGGCGCAGACGCTCTCCGGCTCCCTCGTGGGTGCCGGGCTCGCACGAGGGAGAGGGAAGGTCCGATGGGAGTACGCCGGGAGGGTCGCACTGGCCTGGGCGCTGACGGTGCCCGCGAGCGTCGTGGTGGCGGGCTGCGTCGCGTGGGGCGCGGGGCTGGTCGCCGGATGAGGCGGTTGGCGCGCGGCATCTCGGGCGCCGCCCGGGACGACCTGGTCGACGGGCTCGTCGGGCAGCTGCGCGCGACCGAGGAGGCGTGCGACGTGGCGCTGCGGCTGGCGCGGGGATCGGTGTCGGCGGGCGCCGCACGCGAGGAGGTGGCGGCCGTCGAGCACGAGGGCGACGCCTGGCGGGCGCACGTCGTCGAGTCGCTGACCCGCGCGCTGACCTCCTACCTCGACAGGGAGGACCTGTTCACCTACTCGCGGGCGGTCGACGACGTGCTCGACAACCTCCGGGACTTCGTGCGGGAGGTCGACCTCTACGGGGTGCGGCCGGCGCCGTCGTGGGTGGACGTGCTGGAGGAGATCCGGGTCGGGATCCGGGCGCTGCGGGCGGCGACGGAGTGCCTGCGGCGGGACGTGCGGCGGGTGTCGGTGGCGGTGCTCGCGGCCAAGAAGGCGCCGGTGCGGGGGCAGTACCAGCTGGCGATGGCGGCGCTGCTCGCCGAGCCGCTCACCGCGTCGACGCTGCGGCGGCGGGAGGTGCTGCGGCGGCTGGACATCGTGGGGCTGCGGTTGTCGGAGGCGGCGGATCACCTCGCTACTGCGGCGATCAAGCGGGGGACGTGACTCCGTAGGTGGTAGGGCTGGGTGGGCGAAAGCTCCGGTCCGCGGCTCACCCGGCCCATAGGATGCCGCGGTGACCCATCGGGAGGGGCGGCGGTGAGCAGCAGCATGATGCGCGACGGCGGCAGCGTCGGCGCAGCGGGGTCGGGGGATGTCCTCTCCGCAGGTGGGTACACCGTGGACATCGACGCACTGCGTTCCACGGCGAACGTCGTCCTCGGCGTGGCGGACCGCGTCGGCTCGGTCGCCGAGCGTCCGTCGATGCAGTTCGCCGAGGAGTACGGCTACTCCCTGCCGCCCGCCGCGACCAGCTGGGCGCAGCGGTTCTCGTACCTCATCGACGGCCTCGCGGGCGAGATCGAGCACGCCGGCTTCGAGCTGCGCGGGACCGCCACGGCCTACACCGAGGTCGACATCGCGGTCGAAGCCCGGGCGCGCCAGTTGAGTTCAGCCCTCGACGGGTCGGACGGGTGACGGCGACCGTCGTCGGCGCCGCGCTCGCCACCTGCTCCGACCCGACCGTCCTGATCCCGGGCTCCGCGGGCGCGCTGCGGGCGGACGCGGATCAGCTCGCCCAGCAGTCCCGCGCACTCGCTCAGCAGGCAGCCGATCTGCGAGATGCGCACCCGACGACGTGGACCGGCGCCGCCGCGGAGGGCTGGGCTGGTCGTCGCGAGCAGTTCGCCCAGACCCTCGAGGCGGTGTCGCAGATCCACAGCGCTGCGGGCGCCACGCTGGTGCTGCACGCGCAGACGGTCGAGTGGGGTCAAGGCGTCGCAGGATCAGCCGTCCGGCTCTACCAGCGGGGCCGCGCGCTTCGCGAGGCCGAGCTCGGCCCTTCTGGCGCGGTCCACACTGGCCGTGGCGGGGTCGCGGCCGACTCCGGCACCGGGCTGCGAACCCTTGCCGAGCAGACTCTCGACTCCGCGCAGGGCGAGGTCGCCGCATCGGCTCGCGCGGCGGCGGCCGTGCTCGACGAGCTGTCCGCAGGGCTCCCCGACGGCAGGTGGCATCTCGGCGAGTTCGCCCGGGGGATGTGGTCCTGGGTCACGGGCATCACGGACATGCTGGCGAAGTTCAACAGCCTCCGGCTTCTCGTCGACGGGGACGGTGTGCTGCGGGACGGCGCCGCGACGTGGCAGGGGGGCGTCGACATGTATGAGTCGCTGACCGCGGATCCCGTCGGGACATCCGAGCAGCTGGCCCAGCTCGACCTGCTGCGGGACCGGCCGGCGCAGTGGTGGGGGCAGCTGGCCCCGGACATCGCGCTCACCGCTGCAGGGGGTGCCGGTGCCGCCACGCGCGCTCTGCGCGGACTCTCCGCGGCCGAGGAAGTCGCGGCCGGCGGCCGCGCGGCAGCGTCGACGGGTGGACTGGCGGAGCGCTTGCACTGGACCATCCCGGATCCTGCGTATCGGGCGATAGAACCGGACTGGGGCGTCTCGTTCTTCAGCCGAGACATCGTGCAGTTCTACTCCGGCAGCGAGGCTCGCCTGGGGAGCGGTCGCGGTGCGTTCTTCCACATGACCGCCGAGGACGCGATGCAGCTGCAGACGCCGCACGACGTTCTCCGCGGCACAGGTTTTGCCCCGAGCATCGAGGACGCTGTGATCGTGCGGCCCGCTCCCGACGGTCCCGAGGTGTTCGGCATCGCGTTCCCTCGCGACGGCCTCTCGCCGCGGGTTCCCGAGCTCGCCGACTCAGCCGGACACCCGCACTACCTCGAGGGCGGGCACACCGCTCTCAGGATCGACGATGCTCCGGGTCACCCGGGCACGGGGGGCTACCTGGTCAACCCGACTCGCGAGTACGTCCTCGACGGTGCCCCGCCGGTGCCCGACGGGAGCCTGCTCTTCCAGCTCGGGCCCGACGGGACCTGGCTTCCGCTGAGGAGGTTCCCGTGACGGCGGGACCCACGTGCCAGGTGTGCACGGCACTGGCGCAGGCAGGGCGGCACGAGCCCTTCCTCGTCGACGACGTCCAGAAGTGGCTGCGGCTGTGGCGCTGTTCTCGATGCGGGACGTTGTGGATCGAGGGCAACGTTATCGCGTCCCCGATCGGTGAGGACGAGGCTGACGCGGAGGCTCCTGGGTGGCGGGACGAGGAACGCCGGCTCACCGGCACATCGCTGCCCACGCTTCTCCGGGAGTATGCGGACGGGCTCCTGGACGACCGGTCGTTCGCCATCGCGCTGTTGCACCACGATGTGCTGGGAGTGGACACCGAACCCGAAGACCGGTCCGACCTGGTGATCTACAGCGACGCCGCGGCGGCGCTCGCGGACCGGCGTGACGTCTCCACGCTGACGTGGGGGTCCGTCGCAGGGCGCCTGCGGTGGGCGAGCGGTCGGCGCCACGTCGTGATCGACCCCGCGTCCCCGTGGCGCTGCGATCCCGACGAGTACGTCGTGGAGTACCTCGACGCGAACGGGCGCCGCACCGAGACCGAGTCGGACAGACGCAGGGGGAACGAATGACGCACGACGCCGCGATGACCGGGCCTGAGCTGGAGGCGCTGATCAGGCGTGGGATGCAGGGCGAGGCCGTCGACGTCATCGGTGCTCTGCTGGTCGCCGAGCTGGTCGTGCCGAGCGGCGGCGCGGTCGGACCGAACTTCGAGGGCTTCGTCCCGGTGCTGTTCGACCGCGGGGAGACCCCGATGCTGGCGGTGTTCACCTCGCTCGAGCTCACGACGAGGGTGTCGCACCAGGCGCGGTTCGCGCTGACCATGACCGGGCGTGACTTGGTGCTGCGCATGCCGCGCGGCCACGGGCTCGTGGTGAACCCGGGTCACGAGGTCGGGTTCGAGCTGTTCCCCGACGCGGTGCAGGCGGTAGCCCGGCGTGCAGAGGAGGACTCCCCCGGCCGATGAGACCCGCGCCCCTCACGCCGGAGCAGTACCGGGCGATCGGCCAGGCCCTCTCGCAGGCGGCGCCGCCGGCGAGCTGGGCGGCGATGGACCTGACGGTCGTCTGCGTGCGGCCGGAGACCCCCAGCCGGCTCGCGGCTCGGATGCCCGGCGGTCGTGCGGTCAAGGCCAGTGGGCCGGTGCCGCGCGCCGTCACGGGGCGGCTCCGTGAGCGGCGGCGCGAGGCCTACCGCCAGGGTCTGGGCACGTGGTTCACGGCGCATGTCGTCGTCGACGCCTCGGGCAGGATCGCGCTCGACTTCGACTACGACAACCCGCCCGCGCTGAAGGCGGCGCCCAACTCGTGGGTCGAGGAGCTCCGGCGTTACCCGAGAGAGCCGCAGCACGTGCCGTCGTGACGCGCGCGGATCTGCCCGGGTTGGACCCTGAGCGTCGAAGCCGACGGCGCTCTCGCGTTCGAGGAGAGGTGATCGCGTGGCGCAACAGGAGGACAGGATGACCAGCGACGGCGTCCCGCGACGACGGCGACACCCCTCCTGGGACCTGCTCTGGACGGTTCCCGTCGCCGCGGTGCTCTCCGTGCTGCCCATCGGGTGGGCGTCCCTCAGCTGGTGCGGTGTCTGGGGCTGCAGCCAGGGCGCGCGCCGCGGCGATGCCGGCTCGATCATCCTGCCGGTCCTCGTGGTCGGGGCCTTGGTGGGCGCGGCCGTGGTGATCGTCCCGTGGACCGAACAGTGCGCACTTCGCGCTCTCGTGTCGATGGGCGTCGGACTGGCTGCTGCCGTGTGCGCCGGGGTCTACGTCCTTGACCTGTAGGTCGGGAGGTTCCCGCACAGGGGGCAGAACTTGACCGGTCTCGACGCATCTCGCCTGGATGCTGGCGACGTGGGGCTGGCGGCCACGGACCGCACGGAACTGGCGCGGTCCGCATCCGTGAGGGTCGTCTCGGCGGAGCATGCCGCCGGGTCCCGGCTCGACCTCCGAGCTACCACCACGCGACCGCGGACGGATGATGCACCCAGAGCACGGCCTCGACGGCTGCCTCTCGATCGTCCGCCTGGATCGCGCCACGGCGCCGATCACCCAGGAGGGCTGCGCGCCATTCTCCGTACCCGATGACGTGACGGGCCTGCCCCTGAAGCTGCGCGGCAGAGTATGACGAGAGGACCTCAGGGCCGCGAGCCCTGATCCGAGCCGCGGTCTGACCTTGGCGTGTATGGGTCAGAGTCACATACTGCGTACCAGTCCCGTTCGTCACGGGAGGGCGCGCCAAGCCCCAGACCGCAATCGGGTACACCTGGCGCTCGGGTCGTCGCAGCTCGTCGACGAGCTCCTGTGCGCGCCCCGAGGTGTTCGCTCGCCAGCAGAAGTCTCCCCACCCGATGTCAGCCAGGTCTCCGTACTGGGCTCTGAACTGTTCCTGCGCGCGAGGTTGGTCGGCGAAGTTCTCCAGGAGCAGAAGGATGCGAAGCGCGGCGCTGAGCACCTGCCCCGCGCCGGGCCCGAGGTCCGGTGCCGAGCGGCGACTCCCCGGACGTGGGTCCGAACCGTCCGGCATGGACGAGAGGGGCAGCCGCAGCTGATAGGCACCGCTCCGTCGGCGCACGATGTCCGGGAAGGCGCGGACGAGATCGGTCGCGCGGCGGTGGAAATCGAACGGGCAAGCGGCTCCATGCTCACTCCCGTGGCGTTTGAGCTTGAAGTGCAGATGCACGTCGACCGGTTGACCGGTCCGCCTCTCGACCTTCGTGTGCGCGGCCTGCCAGGTCGCCTCTACGCCGCACCCGGCACAACGCAGTCCGTCGCGGTGGACCCGCCCGGGATCGCGCTCCACCTCCTCGGGAGTCCAGGACTTCCCGTATGCGTCGACTACGCGCGGGATCGACGGTCGCCACTCCTCCGTCATGTGCAGGCCTCTCGTCCATCCGGTCGCCCGGATCTCGAGCGTGGCATTCCTTCGGCCTCGCTGAGTGCCGAATGGTGGGAAGCGCCCCTGCACGAGTGATATTGAGGTGTCGGCACTCCTCGAATGAGGTGCGCAGGCCCCGCGCCGTGGGTGGTAGGTGGCGCGGGTTTTTCAGCTCGCTCAGTACACGACCCGCCCCGACGCGTCCGCCACCCCCGACTTCCGCCAGAAGTAGCTCCGCACCTGGTCCCGCCACTCCACGGCCGACGCCCGCTGCACCTCCAGCCGCTCCCGCACCCGCGCGTCGAACTCGGCCGGCACCGCCCCGCCCACGAGGTCCGCCAACGCGTCCCACGCGTCCTCGACCGCGTCGAGCGCCTCGACCGCCTCGGAACGCGAGTCGTAGATGTGTTGGATCACCGTCTTCCCAGACCCGAGCACGTGGGAGTACGGCACGTGGTGGAAGAACAGCAGCAGCTCGTCCGGGCACGTCTCGACCGACTCGTACGTCTCCCGCCACGGCGACGGGAACTGCCCCGCGAACCCGGTCCCGGTCGCCACGGTGCGGTCGACCCCGATCCCGTCGCGGTCGGCGAAGTGGTACGTCCCCCAGCGCGAGTACTCGTACCCGTCGACGGACGGCCCGCCGTGGGTGCCCGGGTCGACCATGAACCCGACGCCCAGCGGCGCGGTGTACCCCTCGTACCGCGCCCACGAGCCGTCCATGACCTCGTGCAGCACCGACCGGATCCGCGCCAGGTCGTCAGCACCGGCCGAGGCGAACGTCAGCGCGATCCACTCGTCCAGCACGTCCTCGGCCGTGAGCGTCGAGTCCCACGCCAGCCGCCCGAACGCGTACAGGTTCGCCTGGGCCAGCGGGTGCCCGGTCCAGAACGCGTCGTCCCCGACGTTCGACACCGCGGCGACCCCACCCGCGGGCGACGACGCCCCGGATCCGCCGACGATCGACGCCACCGCCCGCGCACCGTCCAGCGGGAACCGCAGGTACTCCCGCCAGGCCGGCGCGAGGTAGCAGACGTGCCGCTGCTGCCCCGTGTACTCCTGCGTGACCTGCAGCTCGATCGCCAGCCGGGTGCGCGGCATCGCCGCCAGCACGGGGGAGAGCGGCTCGCGCACCTGGAAGTCCATCGGCCCGTGCTTGACCTGCAGCACGACGTTGTCGGCGAACGTCCCGTCGAGCGGTGCGAAGTGGTCGTACGACGCCCGCGCGCGGTCGGTGCTGCGGTCCCGCCAGTCCTGGTGGTGGTTGTAGACGAACGCCCGCCACATGACGGTGCCGCCGTGCGGGCGGAGGGCCGCGGCGAGCATGTTCGCGCCGTCGGCGTGGCTGCGGCCGTAGGCGAACGGGCCGGGCTGGCCCTCGGAGTCGGCCTTGATGAGGAAGCCGCCGAAGTCCGGGACCGCCGCGTAGACGCCGTCCGCGGTCGACGCCCACCACGAGGCCACCTCGGGGTCCAGGGGGTCCGACGTCGCCAGGCCGCCCAGCCGCTGCGGCGAGCCGAACGACACCGACAGGAAGATCCGGATCCCGTACGCCCGGAACACGTCGGCGATCCGGGCGACGTCCGGCAGGCCGTCGGTGAGCAGCCGTGCCTCGTGGGCGTGCACGTTGACGTTGTTGATGCCGACCGCCTCGACGCCGGTCGCGGCGAGCAGCCGGGCGTAGTCGCGGACCCGGCCCAGGTCGGCGCGGACCTCGCCGTCGGCGTAGAAGATCGAGCCGCCCGCGTAGCCGCGCTCGATCTGGCCCATCACCGGGTGCACGGTCATGTTGTCCCAGTGGTCGAGCATGCGGAGCGGCTGCTCGGGCGCGCTCGTCGTCGTCCCCGACGCCGCGTCGCGGCCGAGCATCCGCCCCACCGCCTCCTCGCGGGCCAGCGCGTACAGCCCGCGCAGGGTGGCCGGGCCGTCGGCGCCGAGCAGCACGGTGCGGTCGGCGGTCCGGACGATCGCGTGGCCTCCGGCGGGGACCTCGGGAAGGGCGTCGAGGCCGATCGACGACGGCGACGCGACCGCCTCGACCGGCGCGACGACCAGCCGCGCCTCGGCGGCGGGCGGGCCCGAGGCGCCGGACGACAGCTCCGAGCGGACCGTGTCGAGGCACGGCCCGGCGCCGAGGACGGCGGACGGCTGCGCGCGCAGCGGGGCCAGGGCCGCGTCGGGCAGCCAGGCGGGGTGGACGGTGACGGCGACGGCGTTGTCGGGGGTCATGGCTCCGGGGTGGGGTCGACGGTCACGACGGTCCCCGCGCCGGTGCGGCGACCAGCGGCGGGACGAGCAGGGTGGCGAGCGTGGGCTCCCACAGCGGGGCGGTGTGCCAGCGGGCGGACAGCGCGCCGTCGGGGGCGCGGGTGAGCAGCAGCCGGTGCGGGGAGGCGGTCGCGACGAGGTGCGCGCGCACGGTGCCGTCGGCCAGCCGCTCGGCGCGCGCGGCGACGGGGACGACGCCGTCGGGGACGGGGTCGCTCGGGGCGCCGACGGCGGTGTCGCCGGGGCGGAGCGTCAGGGACCCGCGGCTCCACGCGTCCGGGCGCAGGTCGACGACGCCGCCGGGCTGGCCGTCGCGGGCCGGGATCGTCAACCGCCACGCGGCGGGCCCGGCGTCGGGACCGGCGTCGTCCAGCGTCCACCCCGCGACGTCGAGCGCGGCGGCGTCCGACGCGACGTACCGGTCGCGCGCCGCCCACGAGTCCCGCTCCGCGACGCCGCCGAGCAGCGCCCCGGCCGACGAGACCGCCCCGCCCGACGCGTCGCGCGCACCCGCACCCGCCGCCCCGGCCGGCCACGACGCAGCCGCCGCCACCAGCCCCCACAGCACGTCGAGCACCCGCTGCGTGTCCATCGCCGACCCCTGGTACGCCACGACGACCCCGGACTCCGGCACCACGAGCGTGAACTGCCCGTACGCCCCGTCCATCCGGTACCCGTGCCGGCTGCGCCAGACCCCGTACCCGTACCCCAGCGCCCAGTCGTCGTGGGCGGTGTCGGGCTCGGGGCCCTGATGGTCCTCGACGAACGTGTCGGCGGTCGGCACGAACGTCGTCGCCATCGCCTCGACGACCGCCGCGGGCAGCACGCGCGTCCCGTCCGGCGCGACGCCCCCGGCCGCCAGCGCCATCCCGAGCCGCGCCTGGTCGTCGACCGTGAGGTGCAGCCCGGAGAAGCCCTGCTCCACCCCGGCGAGCGGGCGCCACCACCGGGGCCCGATGCCGAGCGGGTCGAGCAGCCGCGGCCGCAGGTACGCGGTCGGCTGCTCCCCGGCGACGGCGTGCACGACGCGGCCGAGGGTGCAGGTCGCGGGGGAGGAGTACGCGAACCGCGTCCCGACGGGGAACTCGGGCGGCGTCGTCAGCAGGACCGCGGGGTCAGCCGGCATCACGGACGTCTGCTCGCGGCTGTGCCCGGTCGACATGGTGAGCAGGTGCCGCAGCGTGAACCCGTGCGGGTTCGACAGGTCGAGGTGCCGGTCGACCGGGTCGCCCAAGCCCAGCCGCCCCTCGGACTCGAGCAGCAGCACGGCCATCGCGGTGACCGACTTGGACACCGAGTACACGAGGCCGGCGTGCTCCGCGTCGTACGGCGCCCAGGTGGCGCGGGCGAGGACGGTCGCGCGTCGGGCGACGACGAGCGCGTGCGGGTCGAGCCCGTCCAGCGCGTCGAGCGCCTCGTCGAACCCGATCACGACCGACCCCCGGCCGCAGCAGGCGCCGCCGTCGACGCCCGGATCACCAGCTCCGTCACCAGCTCCACCCGTGTCGACGGCGGCTGCCCGCCCGCGGCGAGCGTCAGCAGCATCCGGGTCGCCATGGACGCCATCTCCCGCAGCGGCTGGTGCACGGTGGTCAGCCCGGGGTCGATCCACTGGCTGATCGGCAGGTCGTCGTACCCGACGACGGACAGGTCGTCGGGGACGCGCAGGCCGAGCTCGCGGGCGGCGCGCAGGACGCCGAGCGCCTGGTAGTCCGACCCGGCGAACACGGCCGTGGGCCGGTCGGGGCGGTCGAGCAGGTCGAGCCCGTGCCGGTAGCCGCTCTCGGCGTCGAACGCGCCCCACCGGATGAGCGCGGGGTCCCACGGCACGCCGACCTCGTCGTGCGCGCTGCGGAAGCCGTCGACGCGGGCGCGGGAGCACAGCATGTCGTCCGGGCCGGAGATCGCGGCGATCCGGCGGTGCCCGAGCGCGAGCAGGTGCCGGGTACCGGACAGGCCGCCGTTCCAGTTGTTCGAGCCGACGGTCGGGACGCCGGCGGGCGGCTCGCCCTGGGTGTCGACGACGGCGAACGGGATGTTCCGCGACTCGAGCTGGTGGCGCTGCTTGGGGTCGAGCCCGGACAGGACGAGCAGGACGCCGAGCGGCCGGCGGGCCATGACGTCGTCGATCCACTCCTGGGTCGGGCGGTGCGCGCCGCCGAGCTCGGACAGCACGACGCCCACCCGCTCGGGGCCGCAGACCTGCTCGACGCCCTTGATGATCTCCTGCGCCCACAGGTTGTCGGCGGCGTGGAACACGAGGTCGAGCAGCCGCACGCCGTGGCCGGAGGCGCGCGTGGCGACCGGCTTGCGGTAGTCGTGCCGCTCCAGCGCAGCCTCGACGCGGGCGCGGGTCGACTCCGAGACGTCCGTGCGGCCGTTGAGCACCTTCGACACGGTCGGGATCGACACGCCCACCTCGCTGGCGATGTCGGCGATCGTCGTGCGGCCTCTCGGCATGGTTCCCCTTCGAAACTGTCGCTGTCGAGCAGCTGGTCCCGACTGTAGCGCACGCACCTCGCTCATCGGCAGGATCGGCGGAGTGGTTGACGGACGTCGCCCGACGCCCCTACGGTGCGGGTGAAACAGTATCGGTCGACGCAGCGCAACTTTCGACGACGCGCGGCCGGCCGGACCCACGACGAAGTGGATGCCACATGAGCGACGCACCGCCTCCCGCCCGACGCCACCCGCGCCGGCCGGTCGTGGTCCCCGCGGCGGTGAGCGCATGACCGTCCAGGGCCCCGAGATCACCACGCCGGCCCCCGTGCCCGCGGGGCCGGCCGGCCCGGCCGCGGAGATCACCCCGGCCGCCGACCCCGACGCCCGCGCCCGCCGCGGCCGCACCAGCCGCCGCACGCGCCGCGGCCGGATGGACGGCAAGATCCCGTGGCGCACCGCGCTGCGCAAGGACTGGCAGCTCTACTCCCTCGCCGTGCTGCCGCTGATCTTCTTCGCGGTGTTCCGGTACACCCCGATGCTCGGCAACGTCATCGCGTTCCGGAAGTTCCGCGCCGGCGGCAACATCTTCGGCGAGGAGTGGGTGGGCTTCCGCTACGTCGAGATGTTCCTGTCCGACCCGACGTTCTGGATGGTCTTCCGGAACACCCTGGTCATCGGGGCGCTCACGCTGCTGTTCTGCTTCCCGCTGCCGATCGTGCTGGCGCTGCTGCTGAACGAGCTGCGCTCGCGGGTGTTCAAGCGGTTCGTGCAGTCGGTGTCCTACCTGCCGCACTTCCTGTCGATCGTGATCATCGCCGGCATGCTGTTCCAGCTGCTCTCGCTGGAGGGCACGGTGAACCAGGTCGTCACGGCGCTGGGCGGGGACGCGGTGCCGTTCCTGCAGCGCCCCGAGTGGTTCCGCGCGGTGTACGTGTCGAGCGAGGTCTGGCAGACCGTCGGCTGGGGCACGATCCTCTACCTCGCGGCGCTGACCACGGTCGACGAGAGCCTGTACGAGGCGGCGCGGATCGACGGCGCGAACCGGTGGAAGCAGACCTGGCACATCACGCTGCCGGGCATCCGGCCGACGATGGTCACGCTGCTCATCCTCAACATCGGCACCTTCATGGCGGTCGGGTTCGAGAAGGTCCTGCTGCTCTACAACCCGCTGACCTATCCCACGGCCGACGTCATCTCGACGTACCTGTACCGGGTCGGCCTGGTGTCCAACAACTTCTCGTACGCGGCGGCCATCGGGCTGTTCGAGTCGATCATCGGCCTGACGCTGATCCTCTCCGCGAACGCGATCTCGAAGCGAGCGGTGGGAGCGAGCCTGTGGTGACGACCGTCGAGACCTCCGCGGGCCCGCTGCCCGCGCGCACCGGCAGCCTGCTGCGGGAGACCCGCGGGTACAAGGTGTTCCGGGCGTTCAACGTGGTGGCGCTGCTCGGCGTCGTCGCCGTGACGCTCTACCCGTTCCTCATGATCATCGCGCGGTCGTTCTCCTCGGACACCGCGATCCGGTCGGGCCAGGTGAACATCTGGCCGGTCGGGTTCAACCTCACGACGTACCAGCTCGTGATGAACGACGCGATGTTCTGGACCAACTACAAGAACACCGTGATCTACACCGTGGTCGCGACGGCGATCGCCCTGCTGCTCACCACCTGCTACGCCTACGTCATCTCCAAGCACCACCTGCGCGGGCGCTCGGTGCTCATCGGCATCGCCGTGTTCACGATGTTCTTCAACGGCGGTCTGATCCCGAACTACGTGCTCATCACGAGCCTCGGGCTGAAGAACTCGCTGTGGGCGATCGTGCTGCCGAACGCGATCAGCGTGTTCAACCTGCTGGTGATGAAGGCGTTCTTCGAGAACCTCCCGCTGGAGCTCGAGGAGGCCGCGCAGATCGACGGCCTCGGCACCTACCGGATCCTGTGGAAGATCGTCATCCCGCTGTCCAAGGCGGTGATCGCGACGATGCTGCTGTTCTACGCGGTCAGCTTCTGGAACTCGTGGTTCGCGGCGTTCCTCTACATGGACAAGTCCGAGCTGTTCCCGGTCACGGTCTACCTGCGGAACCTCATCGCCGGGTCGTCGACCGCGCAGTCCACGGGCGCCGCGGCGGCCGATGTCGCGCAGGTCTCCGCGAACATCCAGTCCGTGACGATGGTGCTCACCGTCCTCCCGATCCTCTGCGTCTACCCGTTCGTGCAGAGGTACTTCGTCTCGGGGGTGATGCTCGGCTCGGTCAAGGGCTGACCCCCGCTCTTCCCCCTCCCGCGACAAACGACGAAGTTCGTCACGAAAGGAATGCCATGTCCCAGCGCACGCGGGCGCGCGGCCTCGCCGCCGCAGCCGCCCTCGCCCTGGCCCTGACCGCCTGCTCCGGCGGCTCCGACGGCGACGAGGAGACCTCCGGCCTCGACAACCGCACGGGGGCGATGGAGGACTACGCCGCCGGCGACCAGTTCACCGCGACCGAGCCGCTCACCTTCTCGATGCTGTTCTCCGACCACCCGAACTACCCGTCGCAGGACGACTGGCTGCTGTGGTCCGAGATCACCGACCGCACGAACGTCACGCTCGACCCGACGCTGGTGCCGATGTCCGACTACGAGCAGAAGCGCAGCCTGCTGATCGGCGCCGGCGACGCCCCGTCGATCATCGCGAAGACCTACCCGGGGCAGGAGGACGCGTTCGTGTCCTCGGGCGCGATCCTCGCCGTCTCCGACTACGTCGACCTGATGCCGAACTTCCAGCAGAAGGTCGCCGACTGGGGCCTCGAGGACAACATCGACCAGCTGCGGCAGGCGGACGGCAAGTACTACGTGCTGCCCGGCCTGCACGAGGCGCCGTGGCAGGACTACACGATCGCGATGCGCACGGACGTGCTCGCCGACCTCGGGCTCGCCACCCCGACCTCGTGGGACGAGTTCCGCACCACGCTCGAGGCGATCAAGGAGGCCCGCCCCGGCGAGTACCCGTTCTCCGACCGGTTCTCCGAGACCTACCCGGGCGGCAACCTGCTGAACATGGCGGCGCTCGGCTTCGGCACCTCCGCCGGCTGGGGCTACAACAACGCGACCTGGGACGGCGACGCCGGGGAGTTCGTCGCCACCGCCGCGATGCCGGAGTACAAGGAGATGGTCGAGTACTTCCACGACCTCGTCGCCGACGGCCTGATGGACCCCGAGAGCTTCACCCAGGACGACGACAGCGCGATCCAGAAGTTCGTCACCGGGAAGTCAGTGGCCATCGGCACCAACGCGCAGAGCGTCGTCAACGAGTACGAGCCCGGGCTCGCGACGAACGACCCGGACGCGACCGTCGCCAAGATCCCGTTCCCCTGCGGCCCGATCGGCTGCGTGCTGAACCCGGTCACGCAGCTGGAGAACGGCATCATGATCAACGCGGACGCGGCCGACTCGCCGAACTTCGTCGCGATGATGCAGTTCATCGACTGGCTGTTCTACTCGGACGAGGGCCAGGAGTTCACCAAGTGGGGCGTCGAGGGCACCACCTTCGAGAAGGCCGCCGACGGCACCCGCACCCTCGCCGCCGACGTCGACTTCGTGGGCCTCAACCCGTCGGGCACGAAGCACCTGCAGAAGGACTTCGGGTTCTCGGGCGGCAACTTCGCCTACGGCGGCGCGACCGAGCTGCTGTGGTCGACGTTCTCCGACGCCGAGGTCGCGTTCCAGGAGTCGATCGCCGACTACGACATGATCGACCTCGCGCCGCCGGCCCCGCTGGACGAGACCGAGAACGAGCAGCTGACGCTCATCGACACCACGCTCCGGGACGCGGTCTCGCAGGGCACGATCCAGTTCATCCTCGGCCAGCGCGACCTGTCCGAGTGGGACGCGTTCGTCGCCGACCTGGAGAGCAAGGGCGCGACGCAGTACGTCGACGTCGTCAACGGCGCGCGCGACCGCTACGTGGCCGACAACGGCTGAGCCCTCGCCGTCGTCCCGGGCGCCACTGCCCTCGCGCCCGGGACGGCGGCGAGCTTCGTCCCCACCCCTCGACCGGAGAGCCCCATGACCAGCACCGGCGCACCCGCCGTCGTCGTCCCGTCCGAGCCCGTCGGCGTCCTGCCGCCCGCCTGGCGCGCCTGCGTCGGCACCGGCCGCACCCGCGAGGTGCTGCACGCCGACTACCGCGACTCGCTCGCGGTGGTGCAGGACGAGATCGGGTTCGGCGCCACCCGCGCGCACGGCATCCTGCACGACGACATGGGGCTGGTGCAGCCCTGGTCGCACGAGGGGCGGTCGGGGACCCGGTACGGCTTCGCCTACCTCGACCTCGTGGTGGACACCTGGCTGGACGCGGGCATGGCGCCGTTCCTCGAGCTCGGGTTCATGCCGGCCGCGCTCGCGTCCGGGGACCAGACGGTGTTCTGGTGGCAGGGCAACGTCACGCCGCCGCGGGACCACGACGAGTGGGCCGCCCTGGTGCGCGCGCTGGTGCGGCACCTGGTCGACCGGTACGGGATCGAGACGGTCCGCACCTGGCCCGTCGAGGTGTGGAACGAGCCGAACCTGCCGTTCTTCTGGCAGGGCGCCGACGAGGCTGCGTACCACCGGCTGTACGACGCGACAGCGCGCGCCGTGAAGGATGTCGACGCGGAGATCCTCGTGGGCGGGCCCGCGGTCTCGCCCGGCGCCGACGACTGGCTGCCGCGGTTCGCCGAGCACGTGGCCGACGCCGGGGTGCCGTGCGACTTCGTCAGCAAGCACGCGTACACCTCGGGGCCGGCGCAGCACGTGCCGTTCGGGACCTACCAGACGCTGCGGCCGCCGCAGGACCTGCTCGACCAGCTCGCGACGCCGCGCACGCTGCTGGCCGGGACCGCGCTGGCCGGGCTGCCGGTGCACATCACGGAGTTCTCCTCGTCGTACCGGCCGGACAACCCGATCCACGACACCGCCTACCAGGCGGCGTACCTGGCGCCGGTGCTCGCCGGCGGCGGCGACCTGGTCGACTCGTTCTCCTACTGGACGCTCTGCGACGTGTTCGAGGAGGTCGGCATCCCGACGGCGCCGCTGCACGGCGGGTTCGGCCTGCTCGGCCACCGCCAGCTGCGCAAGCCGGTGTTCCACCTGTACGCGTTCATGGCCCGGCTCGGGTCGGCGGTGCTGGCCCGGGGATCCGACCACCTGGTGACGCGGCACCCCGACGGGCGCGTGACGGCGCTGCTCTGGCAGCCGCTCGACGGCGCGGCTCCCGCCGAGGCGGGGCACCGGGTCCGGCTCGACCTGCCCGGCGCCGGCCCCGCGGTCGTCACCGAGCGGCACGTCGACGCCGAGCGCGGGAACGTGCGCACCGCCTGGCAGGCGATGGGCAGCCCGCTCGCGCCGGACCACCGGGCGCTCGCGGACCTGCACGACGCGTCGGTGCCGGCGCTGACGGTGCGCCGGGTGCCGGCCGACGCGGGGCGGTGGGTGGTCGACGTGGCGCTCGGGCGGCACGGGATCGCGCTGGTCGAGGTCACCGGGGCGCCGGACCACGCGCCGGCGTGGACGGACGACGGGCGGCTGCTGGGGGCTGCTGCGTCGCCGGGCGGCGGGGGCGGCGCCGCCGCCGGCGCCGCGGGGGCCGGCGACGGGGGTGCGCGGTGAGCGCCGCCCGGGCCTGGACCGACGACGAGGTCGGGCGCGGCCCGCTGTCCCGCGGGGCCGCCGCCGTCTACCGGGTGCTCGTCCTCGAGGCGCTGCTCGTCCTCACCACGCTGCCGACGGCCGTGCTCGTCGTCCTGCTCGACCGGTCCGCCGCCAACCTGCCGCTGTTCGCCGCCGCGCTGCTGCCGGTCGGGCCCGCCGTGGTCGCGGGGCTCGCCGCCGCGCGCGCCTGGGAGGTCGACCCGGACCTGTCGCCGGCCCGCGGCTTCTGGCGGGCGTACCGGCGCGACGCCCTCGGCACGCTCGCCTGGTGGGCGCCGCTGCTGGCCGTCCTCGCCGTGCTGGCGGTGAACGCCGCGCACGCCGAGGTCGTGCCCGGGGGCGCGGCGCTGCGCCCGGCGGGTCTGGTGCTGGCGGCGCTGCTCGTCGTCGTCGGCGGGCACCTCGCCGTGCTGCAGGCGCGGTTCGCGTTCCGCCTCCGGGACGCCGTGCGGATCGCGCTCGCCGAGGTGGTGCCGCAGTGGCGGTTCAGCCTCGGCGTCCTGTGCCTGCTCCTGGTCGGCGCCGCGGTCACCGTGCTGGCGTTCGACGTGGTCACCGTCCTGCTCGCCTGGGCCGGCGTGCTGCTGCTGCACGCCATGGCCCGCCCACTCGTCGCCGACGTCACCGAGAGGTTCACCGTCCATGTCTGACGCCCCGCCGCTGCGCACCCCCGCGCCCGCACCGACCCCGGCGCGGCTGCCGCGCACCGACTCGATCGCCTTCGGCGGCGACTACAACCCCGAGCAGTGGGGCAAGGACGTCTGGGACGCCGACTACGCCGCGTTCGACGCCGCCCGGATCACCACCGTGACGCTCGGGGTGTTCAGCTGGTCGCTCACCCAGCCCGCCGAGGACGTCTTCGACTTCACCGTGCTCGACGAGATCGTGCAGCGCGCCGCCGACGAGGGCCGCCAGGTCTGCCTCGCCACCGGCACCGGCGCGCTGTCGCCGTGGATCGCCCGGGCGTACCCGGAGGTGACGCGCGTCGACTTCGAGGGGCGCAAGCACCGGTACGGCCAGCGGCACAACGCGTGCTGGTCGTCCCCGGCGTTCCGGCGCCTGGCCGCGGGCATCGCGGGCCGGGTCGCCGAGCGGTACGCCGACCACCCCGCCGTGATCGCCTGGCACGTCGGCAACGAGTACGGCGGCGACGGCGGCGCCTGCTACTGCGACCTGTGCGCCGCCGAGTTCCGGCTCTGGCTGCGCGCCCGGTACGGCACGCTGGACGCGCTGAACGAGGCGTGGAACGCCACCTTCTGGTCGCACCGGTTCACCGACTGGGACGAGATCGAGCCGCCCAGCGCGCTCACCGAGCACTGGAAGGGCCGCGGGTACACGGCGTTCCAGGGCATCACGCTCGACTACTACCGGTTCAGCACCGACAACGCGATCCGCCAGTTCACCGAGGAGAAGGCCGCGATCCGCGCGCACTCCGACCTCCCGGTGACCACCAACTTCATGGGGTTCTTCCAGCCGCTCGACTACCACCGCTGGGCCCCGCACCTCGACTTCGCGTCCTGGGACAACTACCCGCCGCGCAGCGACGAGCCGTGGCGCACCGCGCTGACCCACGACCTCATGCGCGGGCTCAAGGACGGGGCGCCGTTCTGGCTGATGGAGCAGACCCCGACGGTCACCGCGTCCCGGGACGTCAACCCGGTCCGCCGCCCCGGGATCATGCGGCTGTGGTCCTGGCAGGCCGTCGCGCACGGCGCCGACTCGGTGCTGTTCTTCCAGATGCGGGCGTCCCGGGGTGCCTGCGAGATGACCCACGGCGCGGTGCTCGACCACGCCGGCCGGCTCGACACCCGGGCGTTCCGCGAGGTCGCGGGGCTGGGGGCCGAGCTGGAGCGGCTGGGGGACACGCTGCTCGGGGCCCGGACGCCCGCGCGCACGGCGCTGCTGGTGGACTGGGACTCGTGGTGGGCGGTCGAGATGGCCGACGGGCCGAACCGCCTCGTGAAATACCTGCCGACGCTGCTGGAGTGGGGCCGGGCGTTCTGGGACGCGGGCGCGCAGGTGGACGTCGTCCCGGTGACCGCAGACCTCTCGGGGTACGACGTGGTGGCCGCGCCGCTGCTGCACATGGTGAAGGGCGACCTGGCCGGGCGCCTCGCCGCGGTGGCCGCGCGCGGCGGGACCGTGCTGACCGGGTACCTGTCCGGGCGGGTCGACGAGGACGACCGGCGGTTCCTCGCCGACGTCCCCGGGCCGCTGGCGGGGCTCGCGGGGGTGCGGGTCGCGGAGACGGACGCGGCGGAGCCCGGGGTGGTGAACCCGGTGGCGTTCGCCGGGGCGGGGGCGCCGACCGTCGACGGGTCGATGGTCTTCGAGGTCCTCGTGCCCGAGGGAGCGGAGGTCATGGCCCGGTACGGCACCGACTTCTACGCCGGCGAGCCGGCGGTGACCCGGAACCGGGTGCCGGTGGTGGGCGCCGCGGACGCCGGCGCCCAGGGCCACGTCTGGTACGTCGGCACCGAGCTCGCCCAGGAGGGCCTGGCGCACGTCGTCCGCGCCGCGCTGGCCCGGCACGACCTGCTCGGTCCGTACGCCGACGTCCCGGGCCTCGAGCTCGCGACCCGGGTCACGACGACGGGCGACCGCGTCGACCTCCTGCTGCACCACGGCACGGAGCCGGTGACGGTCGAGGCCCACGCCGACGGCACCGACCTCCTCACGGACCGGCGCTGGACCGCCGGCGACCGCGTCACGCTCGCCCCGGCGGACGTCGTCGTCCTCCGCCGCACCTGACCGGCATCGCACCCGCCCCTACCCGCGCCCGCTCCCTACCCGCT
>NZ_JAKRMS010000049.1 GCF_022346185.1 Cellulomonas sp. ACRRI
CTCCTGCACGGGCCACCCGCCCCCGACCGTCAGAATGGACCCATGGTCTCCGGCTCCCCTCGCATCTTCTCCGGGATGCAGCCCACCTCCGACTCCCTCCACCTCGGCAACTACCTGGGGGCGCTGACCCAGTGGGTCGCGCTGCAGGAGTCCTACGACGCGCTCTACTGCGTCGTGGACCTGCACGCCCTGACGGTGGCGCCGGACCCGGCGGCGCTGCGCGAGCGCACCCGGCGGACCGCGGCGCAGTACCTGGCCGCCGGCGTGGACCCGGAGCGCTCCATCCTGTTCGTGCAGTCGCACGTCGCGGAGCACGCCGAGCTGGCCTGGCTGCTGTCCTGCCAGACGGGCTTCGGCGAGGCCGGGCGGATGACGCAGTTCAAGGACAAGTCGGCCAAGCACGGCGCCGAGGGCACCACGGTCGGGCTGTTCACCTACCCCATCCTCATGGCGGCGGACATCCTGCTGTACGACACGGCGCTCGTGCCGGTCGGCGAGGACCAGCGCCAGCACCTCGAGCTGACCCGCGACCTGGCCGAGCGGCTGAACAAGCGGTTCGGGGACGGCACCGCGGTCGTGCCGGACGCGCACATCGTCAAGGCCACCGCCAAGATCTACGACCTGCAGGACCCGACGGCCAAGATGAGCAAGTCGGCGTCGAGCCCGAACGGCATCATCGAGCTGCTCGACCCGCCCAAGACGGTCGCCAAGCGGATCCGGTCGGCGGTCACCGACGCGGGCTCGGAGATCCGGTTCGACCGGGAGAACCAGCCCGGCATCGCCAACCTGCTGACGATCTACTCGGCGCTCACGGGCCGCGAGGTCGAGTCGATCGTCGCCGACTACGCGGGCAAGGGGTACGGCCACCTCAAGGTCGACCTCGCCGAGGTCGTCGTGGAGTTCCTCGCGCCGTTCCAGGAGCGGGTGAACGGCTACCTGGCCGACCCGGCGTCCCTGGACGCGGTCCTCGAGGACGGCGCCGAGCGGGCCCGGGCGATCGCGCGCGGCACCCTCGACCGGGTCGCCGACCGCTTCGGGCTGCTGCCGCGTCGCCGGACGGCATGAACCCCACCGGGCCGTTCGCCGACGAGCTCCGGATCGGCGTCGCCGTCTCCGTCCCGGAGCCGTACGCCGCCGAGCTCCAGGCGGCGCGCGCCCGCGTCGGCGACCCCGCCGCCCACCTGATCCGCCCGCACATCACCCTGCTCGGCCCGACCGTGCTGCCGACGGCCTCGCTGCCGGAGGCGGAGGAGCACCTGCGCGCGGTCGCCGCGCAGCACGCGCCGTTCACCGTCCACCTGCGGGGCACCGCCACGTTCCGGCCGGTGTCGCCCGTGGTGTTCGTCCAGGTGGTCGAGGGCATCGCCTCGTGCGAGCTGCTGGAGGTCGCCGTCCGGTCGGGCGTGCTCGACCAGGAGCTGCGGTTCCACTACCACCCGCACGTCACCATCGCGCACGAGGTGCCGGACGAGGCGCTCGACCGGGCCTTCTCCGACATGGCGGGGTTCGAGGCCCGGTTCGACGTGGCGGAGATCCACGTCTACGAGCACGGCGACGACGGCGTGTGGCGGACGATCGGGGCCTTCCCGCTCGGCGGCTGAGGCCCGGGCGGCGCACCTGACCGGCGCCGACGCCCGGTCCCGGGATGCCGGGCCGCGGCCCGTTCCCTAGGGTCGTGGCCATGGGAGTGCCGGCAGAACCGCAGGGCGCCGGCCGCGCGCACGCCGCCGCCGCAGCGACCACCGACGACGTCGCCGCGGGGAACCGCCGGGACGTGGGTGCCCGCGTGTACCCCGGCGGGTTCCCGGGGCTGGTCGCGCGGGCGAAGGCGGTGCTGGCCTGGTGGCAGCGCACCCGCGCGGCGCGCGCGAACGCGCGGTTCGGCGAGGCGGGCGGCGGCGTGCTCACGGGCGGCATCGCGTACGCCACCATCTTCTCGGTCTTCGCGGGGCTGACGATCGGCTACACCGTCTTCATGGCCGTCCTCGGCAACAACGACGCGCTGCGCCAGACGGTGCTCGACACGATCGACGCGAACCTGCCGGGCCTGGTGATGACGAGCAGCGACGACGAGACCGGGGTCATCGACCCGGACTCGCTCCAGCTCAGCACCGGCGTCGGCGTCGCGGGCCTCGTGGCGTTCGTCGTGCTGCTGGTCAGCGCGATCTCCGCGATGGCCGCCCTGCGCACGGCCGTCCGCGCGATGTTCGCGGCCGAGAGCGCCGGCGGCAACGTCGTCACGAGCAAGCTCCGCGAGCTCGGCGGGTTCGCCGGCATCGGCCTCGCGATCCTGGTCTCGGCGCTGCTCAGCATCGCCACCACGACGGCCGCCGACTGGGCCCTGACCGCGCTCGGCCTCGACGGGTCGACGGTCGGGTCCCTCGTGCTGCGCGCCGCGGGCATCCTCGTGGCGTTCGTGGTCGACGCCGGGACGTTCGTGCTGATCGTCGTGGTGCTCGCGGGGCAGCGGCCGGCGTGGCCCGACCTGCGGCAGGGGATGCTCGTCGCGGCGGTGGGGCTCGGCGTCGTGCGGGTGCTCGGGACGTCGGTGGTGGCGGGCTCGGCGGACCGGAACGCGATCCTGGCGTCGTTCGCGGTGATCGTGACCCTGCTGATCTGGATCAACCTGATCGCCCGGATCGTGCTGCTGGCCGCCGCCTGGACCGCGGACCCGCCGCCGGCGGCCTCGGACGAGGACGCCGAGGCGGTGGAGCCCGCGACGCCGTAGACCCGCCGGGGCCCGCGCCCCGGCCGCTAGGATCGGCGTCCATGACCCAGCCGCAGCCGCGCCCCCAGGACCCGAGCCGCCCGACCGCGGGGGAGCTGGCGCGGGAGGCGGGCCGCGACTTCGTCCGGTCGAGCGCCGAGGGCCTGGTCGTCGTGCTGGTCACCGGGCTGGCGATCCTCGTCGTGGCCGGCGGGCTGGGCTGGCTCGGCGGCGTCGTCGCGGGCACGGCCGGGATGGTCGTGGGCGTGCTCGTCGGGCTCGGGCTGGTCGGGCTCGCCTGGCTGGTGCTCGTGCTCACGGGCGCCGCGGACGCGCTGCGCCGCCTGCGCCGCCGCTGACGTCGCGCGCCCCGTCCGGGCCGCCGGCCGCCGGGCCCGGGGTCGCCGGGACGCGCCTCAGCGCGCGAACGGCGGGTCCGGGACCCGGTCGTCCAGCTCGTCGAGCGCGTCCAGCACCGGCCGCGCCCCGTCGACCACCGGCCGACCGGCGTCCACGGCGGGCCCGATCACGTCGTCGAGCCGGTCCCGCAGCGGGGTCTGCACCCCGGTGCGGCCGTCGATCTGGTCGTCGGCCTCGTCCGCGGCCACGTCCCGGAGCGACTCGAGCACGGACCGCGTCCCCTCGCCGACCGGGTTGCCCGTCAGCCCCGTGAGGTTGCTGACGACGGGCTTGAGGATCACGCCGTTGACCAGGAGCGTGCGGATCAGGAAGCCCTCGCGGGAGAAGGTCTTCATCGCCTTCACCGACCTGAGCAGGGCGGACAGCCGCTCCAGCGCGCTCGCGACCTTCGCGAGGACCGTGGCGATCCGGGACCCGGCGACGGCCGCCTCCGCCGCCGCCGCGGCCCCGCCGGCGACCGCCGAGGCGCCGAGCGTGACCAGCGACAGGGCGGCGCTGACCGCCAGGGTGAGCAGCGCCCACTCGATGAGCTCCTGGATGATCGTGGCGACGAGCTCCTCGGCGAGCTCGACCTCCATCGCCGCGTCGTCGAGGAAGTCGGCGGTCTCCCGGGTGTCGTCCGCGAGCTGGTCCACGGCCTCGAGCAGCTCGCGCATCGCCGCCTCGAACGCGTCGTGCGCCTCGCCCTCCCAGGCGGCGGACAGCGGGGCGATCACGTCGCGGTGGTGCTGCGCCAGCCGGTCGATCGTGGTGCCGAGGTCGCGCCACCGCTGGGCCGTCGAGCGCACCTCGGCGGAGTCACCGGTGACCGAGTCGAACATGTCGGCGAGCGGCTGCACGAGCGGACGCATCAGCGCGTCGACCATGCCGTCCAGCGGGGCCATCCACCCGTTGATCGTGTCCCAGACGGACACGGCGCCCGTGACGCTCACCGCAGCACCGCCTCGAGCCGGGCATGCAGGGCCGCGACCTGCTCGTCGGTGAGCGCGTAGCCCTCGGCGGTGGCCGCGAGACCGTCGCCGATGTTGCGGTACGCCTCGGTGAGCGCGGCGATCGCCTCGCCCAGACCGGTGTACCGGCTGCGGAAGGCCGCGAGGATCTCGTCGGAGGCGATCATCTTCCCGAGGGCGCCGTCCGGCAGGTCGGCGGCGGTCCGGTCGCCCTCCAGCGCCGCGAACTGCGCCGAGAGGTCGTGGTGGGCGGTCCGTGCCGTCGCGAGCGCGTCGACGTCGACGCGGAGCGCGGTCACAGATCGCCCCGGCGGCGCGCGTCGAGCTCGGCGTCCAGACGCTCGGAGGTGGCGGCCGGCACGCGGCCGGCGACCAGGTCCGCCCAGTCGCCCGCACCCGGGATGCGCGACGTCAGGGCGACGACCTGCTCCTGCGCGCGGGCCTGCGCGGCACCGAAGGCCTCCAGGACCGCCGTTCGCAGGACGTCGGGTGCGACCCGCTCCGCCTGCGGGGTGAACTCCACGTCCACCAGGGTGCCGCTCGGTCCGACCGTGACGGTCGCCACCCGGTCGCGGCTCTGCCCGCGTCCGCGCACGGTCGCCAGCTCGTCCCGGAGCGTGGCGGCCGCCTCCAGCCGCGTCCGCGCCTCGGCCTGCACCTGCTCCACCCACGTCGACGCCATGCGTCCCCCCTCCGCTGATCGCCTGCACACCCTAGCCAGCCGCCGACGGCGCGCCACCGGTGGTGCGCCGACCGGGTGACGGCCCAGCGCCCCGTCGAGTGGAAGGTCCGGCCGGACACGCCGCGCGCGTGTCGGGCCAGACCTTCCACTGTCCGAGTGGGGCGACGATGCCGCGACGCGCCGAGCGTGGTCCCCAGGGGGGCGGGGTGGCGCTGGTGGCCGGCGCCGGCGCTGGGCAGAGTGCTCGGCATGGCATCGCAGCGGACGGGCTCGCGCCCGGCAGGGCTCGCGCCCGACGGGGACCTGCCGGCGGTGCTGGCGGCACGCGACGCGCGGGCGCGGGGGGCACGGGCGGCGCTGCGTGCCGGCTACGTCCGCGCCGCGACGGGCGTGCACGTCGTCGCGGGGACCGATGTCGACGACCCCGACGTGCGGACCGCCGTCGCCATGGCGCGCGTGCCGGAAGCCGTCACCCTGGGGGGCTGGGCCGCGGCTCGTCTCCACGAGCGGGCCGTGCTCGAGGCACCGGCCGCGCTCGAGGCGCCGGCCGCGGGCACGGGGGCGACGTCCGTCGGCCGCCGCCGGGTCGCCGTTCGCGACCGGGTGGATCCGCTGCCGTGGTTCGACGGCACCCCGGTCCTGGCGCGGACGGCCAGCACCCCCGTGCTGCTGCTCGCCCCGCCCGAGGTGCGCCTCGACCCCGGACCCGGCCGCCGGCTCCTGCGCAGCCGCGTGCCGCCGGAGGAGCGCCAGGTGCTCGGCGGGATGCCGGTGACGACACCGCTGCGCACGGCGTTCGACCTCGCGCGGCTCGGTCCCGAGGCCGACGCCGTGGTCGGGCTGGACCGCCTCCGCGCGCTCGGGCTGGTCGACCCGGCGGACCTGCACGACCTGATCCGGTCGCGGAGCCGCTGGCGGGGGCGGGCGGCCGCCGGTCGGGCCCTCGCGTTGTCGGCGGACGGGGTGGAGTCGCCGCAGGAGTCCCGGATGCGGATGGTGTGGCTCCAGGGCGGGCTGCCGGTCCCGGTGTGCAACGCCGACGTGCTGGACGCCGACCGGCGCTTCGTCGCCCGGGTCGACGTGCTCGACCCCGCGAGCGGCCTCGCCGCCGAGTACGACGGCGCGGTGCACGCGTCGGCGGACCGCCGGAGCGCCGACGCGTCCCGGCAGGAGCGGCTGCAGGCGCTGGGGATCGAGGTGGTGCGGGCGACGTCGACCGACCTCGCCACGCCGACCTCGCGGGCCCGGTGGCAGGCGCGGGCGCGCGCTGCCCGGGACCGGGCGCTCGCCAGGCGGCCGACCGCCCGGTGGGTCCGGGGATGAGCCGTCGAGTGGAAGGTCTGGCCGGACACGCCGACGGCGTGTCGGGCCAGACCTTCCACTCGAAAGAGCGCCGGGGTCAGAACGCGCGGGTGATCATCGCGCGCTTGACCTCCTGGATCGCCTTGGTGACCTCGATGCCGCGGGGGCAGGCCTCGGTGCAGTTGAAGGTGGTCCGGCAGCGCCAGACGCCCTCCTTGTCGTTGAGGATCTCCAGGCGCTGGGCGCCGCCCTCGTCCCGGCTGTCGAAGATGAACCGGTGCGCGTTGACGATCGCCGCCGGGCCGAAGTACTGGCCGTCGGTCCAGAACACCGGGCACGAGCTCGTGCACGCGGCGCACAGGATGCACTTGGTGGTGTCGTCGAACCGGGCGCGCTGCTCGGGCGACTGGAGCCGCTCGCGGGACGGCTCGGTGCCGGTGGTGATGAGGAACGGCATGATCTCGCGGTAGGAGGCGAAGAACGGCTCCATGTCGACCACGAGGTCCTTGATCACCGGCAGACCCTTGATGGGCTCGACGGTGATCGGCTTGTCCGGGTTCAGGTCCTTGAGCAGGGCCTTGCACGCGAGCCGGTTGCGGCCGTTGATCCGCATGGCGTCCGAGCCGCAGACGCCATGGGCGCAGGACCGGCGGAACGTCAGCGAGCCGTCGGACTCCCACTTGATCTTGTGCAGCGCGTCGAGCAGCCGGTCGGTGCCGTGGGCGATGACCGTGTGCTCCTCCCAGTACGCCTCGTCGCCGTGCGTCTCGGGCGTGTAGCGGCGGATCTTGAGCGTGACCTCGAACGACGGGATCTCGCCGGCCTTCGGCTCGGGCGCGGCCGAGCGCTCTGCGACAGCAGTCATCAGTACTTCCGCTCCATCGGCTGGTACACGGTGGTCACGACGGGCTTGGTGCCCAGGAGCACGACCGGGCGGCCGGGGCCCGGCTCGGGGACCTCCTCGCCCTTCGGCGCGGAGAGGGCGGGGGAGTCGACCGGCACGCCGGGGACGCGGCGGTAGGCCATGGTGTGCTCCATGAAGTTCTCGTCGTCGCGCTTCGGGTAGTCCTCGCGGAAGTGCCCGCCGCGGGACTCGCGCCGGTTCAGCGCGCCGACGACGACGGTCTCGGCGATGTCGAGCAGGAAGCCCAGCTCGATGGCCTCGATCAGGTCGGTGTTGAAGGCGCGGCCCTTGTCCTGGACCGAGACCCGCGTGTAGCGCTCCTGGAGCACCTGGATGTCCTGGAACGCCTGGCGCAGCGACTCCGCGGTGCGGAACACCTGCGCGTTGGTGTCCATCGTCTGCTGCAGCTCGCGGCGGACGTCGGAGACGCGCTCGCCCTGGGGGCGGTCGCGCATGTCCTCGAGCTGCGCCACGACGGCGTCGGCCGGCGCGTCGGGCAGGTCCACCCAGGACGCCGTGGCGGCGTACTCGGCGGCCGAGATGCCGGCGCGCTTGCCGAACACGTTGATGTCGAGCAGCGAGTTCGTGCCCAGGCGGTTGGAGCCGTGCACGGAGACGCAGGCGACCTCGCCGGCCGCGTACAGGCCCTTGACGACGTGCGTGGTGTCCCGCAGGACCTCGCCCTCGACGTTGGTCGGCACGCCGCCCATCGCGTAGTGCGCGGTGGGGTACACCGGCACCGGCTCGGTGTACGGCTCGATGCCGAGGTAGGTCCGGGCGAACTCGGTGATGTCCGGGAGCTTCGCGTCGATGTGCGCGGGGTCGAGGTGGGTCAGGTCGAGCAGGACGTAGTCCTTGTTCGGCCCGGCGCCGCGGCCCTCGCGCACCTCGTTGGCCATCGACCGGGCGACGATGTCGCGCGGCGCGAGGTCCTTGATGGTGGGGGCGTAGCGCTCCATGAACCGCTCGCCGTCGGCGTTGCGCAGGATGCCGCCCTCGCCGCGCGCGGCCTCGGACAGCAGGATGCCCAGGCCCGCGAGGCCGGTCGGGTGGAACTGGAAGAACTCCATGTCCTCCAGCGGCAGCCCGCGGCGGTAGGCCAGCGCCATCCCGTCGCCGGTGAGGGTGTGCGCGTTGGAGGTGGTCTTGTAGATCTTGCCGGCGCCGCCGGTCGCGAGCACCACGGACTTGGCGCGGAACACGTGGATCTCGCCGGTCGCGAGCTCGTACGCGACGACGCCCGACACGGCCACGTCCTCGCCGTCGGGGACCTCGCGGCCGGTGAGGTCGTGCGTGAGCAGCAGGTCCAGCACGTAGAACTCGTTGAAGAACGCGACCTCGTTCTTCACGCACTGCTGGTACAGGGTCTGCAGGATCATGTGGCCGGTGCGGTCCGCGGCGTAGCAGGCCCGGCGCACGGCGGCCTCGCCGTGGTTGCGGGTGTGGCCGCCGAACCGGCGCTGGTCGATCCGGCCCTCGGGGGTGCGGTTGAACGGCAGGCCCATCCGCTCCAGGTCGAGCACCGCGTCGATGGCCTCGTTCGCCATGATCGTCGCGGCGTCCTGGTCGACCAGGTAGTCGCCGCCCTTCACGGTGTCGAAGGTGTGCCACTCGGGGTTGTCGTCCTCGACGTTGCCGAGCGCGGCGCACATGCCGCCCTGGGCCGCGCCGGTGTGCGAGCGGGTGGGGTACAGCTTCGAGATGACCGCCGTGCGGGTGCGGGCGGACGACTCGAGGGCGGCGCGCATCCCGGCGCCGCCGGCGCCGACGATCACGACGTCGAACTGGTGGGTCTGCATCGGGGTCGATGCCTCCAAGGCGAGAGGGGAGCGGGGGCGCTCAGGCGGTGCAGAAGGACGGCAGCAGGTCCGCCGGGCTGTTCGCGGGGCACGGGTCGAAGGTGAAGATCACCAGCGTGCCGAGCACGACGACCACGGTGAACGCCGTGTACAGCGCGAGCTTGAGCACGAGGCGGGTGCCGTCGCGCTCGGCGTAGTCGTTGATGATCGTCCGGACGCCGTTGGTGCCGTGGATCATCGCGAGCCACAGCATGAGCAGGTCCCAGATCTGCCAGAACGGGGACGCCCACTTGCCGGCGACGAAGCCGAAGTCGATGGCGGAGATGCCCTCGCCGGCGACCAGGTTCACGAACAGGTGGCCGAAGATCAGCACGAGGAGCACGACGCCGGACGCGCGCATGAACACCCAGCCGTACAGCTCCCAGTTGCCGCGCGAGGTCCGGCGGCCCGGCCCGGCGCCGCGGGTGCGGGGGGCGGCGATCGAGGTCATCACTCGCCTCCGAAGACGTGCATGAGGTGCCGCGGCAGGAAGCCCGCCATCGTCACGACGAACAGGCCGAGCACAACCCAGAGCATCACGCGCTGGTACTTCGCGCCCTTGGACCAGAAGTCCACCAGCATGATCCGGACGCCGTTGAAGGCGTGGAACACGATGGCGGCGACCAGCCCGGCCTCGCCGAGCCCCATGATCGGGTTCTTGTAGGTCCCGATGACGGCGTTGTACGCCTCGGGGGAGACCCGCACGAGCGACGTGTCCAGCACGTGCACGAGCAGGAAGAAGAAGATGAGCACGCCGGTGATCCGGTGGGCCACCCAGGACCACATGCCTTCGCGGCCGCGGTAGAGGGTGCCGCCGGGGATCCGCTTGGCCGTGGGGGCGGCGTCGTCGCGGGCTTCGGCAGGCGCAGTGGGCACGGGTGGCCTCCTGGCGAGTTCGGGCGGGACTGCTGTGTCCGGTCCGATCACTGTAGTGATCGTGCGCTGGGTCACCCTGCCGTCGGGGGCCAGATCGGCCCTGATGTGATCAAGCGCACACGCTCCCCGGGACCTGGGTCCCTGGTCGTCCCCACTCACCACCGGCGTCGCCCGGACGGGTGGCGAGGGCCGGGCGGCCGGCGGGGACGTCGGCGATACGCTTCCGGGCATGTCGAGCCCCGCCACGCCCGCGTCGCCCGCGCAGCCCCGCCCGATCGACGGCTTCCACGCCGTCGTCCCCGCCGGCGGTGCCGGCACCCGGCTGTGGCCGCTGTCCCGCCAGGGCGCGCCGAAGTTCCTCCACGACCTGACCGGCACGGGCCGCACCCTGCTGCAGGGCACCGTCGACCGGCTGCTGCCGCTCACCGGCCGCGACGGGGTCCTCGTCGTCACCGGCGTCCGGCACGCGGAGGCCGTCGCCGCGCAGCTGCCCGAGCTGGGCCCGGGCCAGGTCGTCGCCGAGCCGTCGCCGCGCGACTCCATGGCCGCGATCGGCCTCGCCGCGGCGATCCTCGCGGAGCGGCACGGGCCCGAGGTCGTCCTCGGGTCGTTCGCCGCGGACCACGTCATCGACGACCTGGCCGGCTTCTGGTCGGCGGTCACCGAGGGCGTCGCCGCGGCCCGCGCGGGGTACGTCGTGACCATCGGCATCACCGCGACCGAGCCGTCGACCGCGTTCGGCTACATCCGGGCCGCCGACCCGCTCGGCGCCGAGGGCGCCCCCAGCGCCCGGCACGTCGCCGGCTTCACCGAGAAGCCCGACGCGGAGACCGCCGCCGGCTACCTCGCGACCGGCGACTACTGGTGGAACGCCGGCATGTTCCTGGTGCAGGCGGGCGTGCTCCTGGACCACCTGGCCGAGCAGCTGCCCCCGCTGGCCGCCGGGCTGCGCGCGATCGCCGCGGTGTGGGACGACCCGGAGCGCCGGGACGCCGTGCTCGCGCAGACCTGGCCCGGGCTGACCAAGATCGCCATCGACCACGCGATCGCCGAGCCCGTCGCGGCCGCCGGCGGCGTCGCCGTGGTGCCGGGCTCGTTCACCTGGGACGACGTGGGCGACTTCGACTCGCTGGCCGCCCTGCTGCCGGCGGTCGGGGTCGACGGCGGCCGCTCGCTCGGCGACGACGACCTGGTGCTGCGGCTCGACGCCCCGGGCGCGGTCGTGGTGCCGGGCGCCGGCCGCGCCGTGACCGTGCTCGGCGTCCGCGACGCCGTGGTCGTCGACACCGCGGACGCCCTGCTCGTCACCACCCGGGCGCACGCGCAGGCGGTGAAGCAGGCGGTGGACGGCTGGCGCGAGCGCGGCCGCGACGACCTGCTCTGACCGGCCGCCCCGCCCCGCGGCGGGTCCGGGCGCGCCCCGGCCCGTCGCGCGCGCCGGGACGCGCGGACCTGCCGCCACCTGCGGGGACGGCTAGGGTCGGGAGGGTGATCGTCGATGCCTCCCGGGTCAACCAGCTCGTCGCCACCCTGCAGCCCGAGCTGGTGGAGATCCGCCGCGACATCCACGCCCACCCCGAGCTCGGCCGCACGGAGCAGCGCACCACGCGCCTCATCGCCGACCGCCTGCGGCTGTCGGGCCTCTCCCCGAAGCTGCTGCCCGGGACCGGCCTCACCTGCGACATCGGACCCAACCCGGTCGAGACCGGCCGCCGCCGCATCGCGCTGCGCGCCGACATCGACGGGCTGCCGGTCCAGGAGACGACCGGGCTGCCCTACGCCTCGACCGTGCACGGCGTCGCGCACGCCTGCGGCCACGACGTGCACACCACCGCGCTGCTCGGCGCGGGGCTGGTGCTCGCCGAGCTGCACGCCGCGGGCGAGCTGCCGACCGCGGTGCGGCTCGTGTTCCAGCCGGCGGAGGAGGTGCAGCCCGGCGGCGCGCTCGACGTCCTGCAGGCCGGGGCGATGGACGGCATCGGCCGGATCTTCGCGCTGCACTGCGACCCGAAGGTCGACGTCGGCCGGATCGGCACCCGGATCGGCCCGATCACCTCGGCCTCCGACGAGATCACCGTCGTCCTGACCGGCGGTGGCGGCCACACCTCGCGCCCGCACCTCACGGGGGACCTGGTCTACGCCCTCGGCCAGGTGATCACCCAGGTGCCCGCCGTGCTCGGGCGCCGGCTCGACCCGCGGTCCGGGGTCAACCTCACCTGGGGCGCGGTGCAGGCCGGCTCGGCGCACAACGCCATCCCCGCGTCCGGCTCGGTGCGCGGGACGCTGCGCTGCCTCGACGTGCGCGCGTGGGAGAAGGCGTCCCAGGTGCTGCACGCCGCGGTGGAGCAGGTGGTCGCGCCGTACGGGGTCGAGGTCGAGGTGCGGCACCAGCGCGGGGTCCCGCCCGTCGAGAACGACGAGCGCGCCGTCGCCGTGCTGGAGGCGGCGGCCCGGGACGTGCTGGGCGAGGAGGCGGTGCAGCTCACCGAGCAGTCGCTCGGCGGCGAGGACTTCGCCTGGTACCTCACCCGGGTCCCGGGCGCGATGGCCCGGCTCGGCACCCGCACCCCGGGCGGCCGGACGTACGACATCCACCAGGGGGACCTGGTGGTCGACGAGCGCGCGATCGCGGCCGGGGCGGCGCTGCTGGCGCGGGCGGCGCTGCGGGTCGGAGCGACGCCCGGAGGCTGAGCACCGCCCGGCGGCACCGCACGCTGGGCCGGTCGGGTGAGTCGTCCCGCGGACGAATGTTCCAAGTCAGTAACGAAGGGCCCCGGAAGGGGTCCGGTAACACAGCCGACACCTGGGCGTGGCTAGTGTTCCTCGCAACGCCGGACGACCCCTCCCGACCCACGCGCAGCGTCGCGCGCGGCGACCGGGCGGGCCTCACGGACCGGTCGACGACGAGAAGCAGGAGCATCGCGTGAAGAAGATCATCCGTGCGGCCGCCCTCACCGGGGCTGTCGCGCTCGCCCTCGCCGCCTGCGGCAGCGCGCCGGAGGAGTCCGACAGCACCGCCGGTGGCGGCGACGCCGGCGGCTCCGACTTCAAGGCCTGCATGGTGTCCGACTCCGGCGGCTTCGAGGACAAGTCCTTCAACCAGTCGGGCGCCGAGGGCCTCGACCGCGCCAAGGACGAGCTGGGCATCCAGGAGGTCAAGGTCGAGTCGACCGCGGAGACCGACTTCACGCCGAACATCGACTCGCTGGTGCAGCAGGACTGCAACCTGATCATCGGCGTCGGCTTCCTGCTCGAGGACCCGATCCAGGAGGCCGCCGAGGCCAACCCGGACATCGAGTTCGCGCTGATCGACTCCGCGTTCTCCGACGCGGACTTCAACCCGGTGACGCTGGACAACGCCAAGCCGCTGCTGTTCAACACGCAGGAGGCCGCGTACCTGGCCGGCTACGTCGCCGCGGGCACCTCGACCACGGGCACCGTCGCCACCTTCGGCGGCATCCAGCTCCCGTCGGTCTCGATCTTCATGGACGGCTTCGCCGACGGCGTCGCCAAGTACAACGAGGACAACGGCGCCGACGTCAAGGTCCTCGGCTGGGACAAGGAGGCCCAGACCGGCTCCTTCACCGGTGACTTCGAGAACCAGACCAACGGCCAGAACCTGGCCAAGGGCTTCATCGACCAGGGCGCGGACGTCATCATGCCCGTCGCCGGCCCGGTCGGCCTCGGTGCCGCCGCGGCCGCGCAGGAGGCCGGGAACGTCTCCATCGTGGGCGTCGACGCCGACTGGTTCGAGACCTCGCCCGACTACTCCTCGATCATCCTGACCTCGGTCATGAAGGAGATCGGCCAGGCCGTGTTCGACACGGTCAAGGAGGCCTCGGAGGGCAACTTCTCCTCGGAGCCGTACGTCGGCACCCTGGAGAACGAGGGCATCGGCATCGCGCCGTTCCACGACTTCGACTCGGTGGTCCCCGAGGAGGTCAAGACGGCCGTCGAGGACCTGAAGGCCCAGATCATCTCCGGTGACCTGGTCGTGGAGTCCATCAGCCAGAACTGACGCACCAGCACCACCGGTGGCCCGGGCAGCACGCCTGCCCGGGCCACCGGTGCGTTCACCCGCGCACCCGGGACCTGAGGCTGTGATCGGCCGTCCGGTTTGGCCTAGTGTGCGCAGCGACACGATCGACCGAAGGAGCATTCCCACGTGAAGCTCGAGCTGCGGGGGATCACCAAGCGCTTCGGCGCCCTGGTGGCGAACGACCACATCGACCTGGTGGTCGAGCCCGGCGAGATCCACGCGCTGCTGGGCGAGAACGGTGCCGGCAAGAGCACCCTGATGAACGTGCTGTACGGGTTCTACGACCCGGACGAGGGCGAGATCCTCGTCGACGGGCGGCCCGTGGAGTTCGCCGGCCCCGGCGACGCGATGGCCGCGGGGATCGGCATGGTCCACCAGCACTTCATGCTGGTCCCGGTGTTCACCGTCGCGGAGAACGTCGTCCTCGGGTACGAGCCCGTCAAGGGCGGCGGGATGCTCGACCTCGCCGCGGCGCGCCGCCGCGTCCGGGAGATCTCCGACCGGTTCGGGTTCGACGTCGACCCCGACGCCCTGGTGGAGGACCTCCCCGTCGGCGCGCAGCAGCGCGTCGAGATCATCAAGGCGCTGTCCCGGGACGCCCGGGTCCTGATCCTCGACGAGCCGACCGCGGTGCTGACGCCGCAGGAGACCGACGAGCTCATCGCGATCATGCGGCAGCTCAAGGCGGCGGGCACCTCCATCGTCTTCATCACCCACAAGCTCCGTGAGGTCCGCGCCGTCGCGGACCGGATCACGGTCATCCGCCGCGGCCAGGTCGTGGGCAGCGCCCGGCCCGACGCCGCGGAGACCGAGCTGGCCTCGCTCATGGTCGGCCGGTCCGTCTCGCTCGGCGTCGACCGCTCGCCCGCGCAGGCCGGCGAGGTCGCCCTGCAGGTGCGGAACCTGTCGGTGCTCGACGAGGCCGGCGTCCAGCAGGTCGACGACGTGTCGTTCGACGTGGCCCGCGGCGAGATCGTCGCGGTCGCCGGCGTGCAGGGCAACGGCCAGACCGAGCTCACCGAGGTCATCCTGGGCCTGCAGCAGCCGGTCGCCGGGTCGGTCGTCCTCGACGGGACCGAGCTGGTCGGCCGCACGGTCAAGCAGGTGCTCGACGCCGGCGTCGGCTTCGTCCCCGAGGACCGGACGGAGGACGGGGTCGTCGCCGACTTCTCCGTCGCGGAGAACCTCATCCTCGACCTGTACGACCGCGCCCCGTTCGCGCGCGGGATCTCGCTGGACCCGAAGAAGGTCCTGGAGAACGCCGAGCGCCGGACCGTGGAGTTCGACGTCCGCACCCCGTCGACCGAGGCGCACGCCGGCACGCTGTCCGGCGGCAACCAGCAGAAGGTCGTCCTGGCCCGCGAGATGTCCCGCCCGCTGCGGCTGTTCATCGCGTCCCAGCCCACCCGCGGCCTGGACGTCGGGTCCATCGAGTTCGTGCACAAGCGGATCGTGCAGGAGCGGGACTCCGGGACCCCGGTCATCATCGTCTCGACCGAGCTCGACGAGGTGCTCGCGCTGGCGGACCGGATCGTCGTCATGTACCGCGGCCGCATCGTCGGCATCGTCCCCGGGGGCACCGACCGCGACGTGCTCGGCCTGATGATGGCCGGCGTCCCGCAGGCCGAGGCCGTGCAGCAGGCCGCGACCCACCACACCGTGCTCGGCGAGGCCGACATCGAGGCCTCCGAGGAGGAGAGCAAGTGAGCCAGGCGACCCCCGCCCCCGAGCAGCCGCCGGCCGGGTCCACCGCGCCGGCGCGCCGCGACGACGGCCTCGAGTCCCGCGCCCAGGGCGCGCTGCGCGAGATGCTGGAGAGCAGCTGGCTGGTGACGCTCGCCGCCCTGGTGCTGGCGCTCGTCATCTCCGGCGTGCTGATCGCGGCCGCGGACAGCGCCGTGCAGGACGCCGCGGGCTACTTCTTCGCGCGGCCGGCGGACTTCTTCTCCGCGGCGTGGGACGCCGTCTGGGGCGCCTACGTGGCGCTGTTCCAGGGCGCCGTCTTCGACCCGGGTGCCGCGACGTTCGCCCGCGGCATCCGCCCGATCACCGAGACCATGACCTGGGCCGTCCCGCTGATCCTCGCCGGCCTGGGCCTGGGCATCGGCTTCCGGGCCGGCATGTTCAACATCGGTGCGCAGGGCCAGATCATCCTCGGCGCGATCTTCGCCGGCTACATCGGCTTCGCCTGGGACCTCCCGCCGGTGCTGCACCTGCTGCTCGCCGTGATCGGCGGCGTCATCGGCGGCGGCCTGTGGGCCGGCATCGCCGGCTACCTCAAGGCCCGGACCGGGGCCAACGAGGTGATCGTCACGATCATGCTGAACAACATCGCGATCTACCTGGTGGGCTACCTGCTGACCACGTCGGCGTTCAAGCGCGGCGACAGCAACAACCCGGTGTCCCCGCCGATCGCCGAGACCGCGCTGTACCCGCAGCTGCTCGGGCCGCAGTTCCGGCTGCACCTCGGCTTCGTCGTCGCCATCCTCGCCGCCGTGTTCGTCTGGTGGCTGATGAACCGGTCGACGATCGGGTTCGCGTTCCGCGCCGTCGGGTCCAACCCGAGCGCCGCGCGCACCGCGGGCATCAACGTCAACCGGATGTACCTGCTGGTGATGCTCGTCGCCGGCGGCCTGGCCGGCATGGCCGGCACCGCGCAGGTCCTCGGGACCGAGAAGGTCCTCACCGCCGGCATCGCGGCGAGCTTCGGGTTCGACGCGATCACCGTCGCGCTGCTCGGCCGGTCCAAGCCGCTCGGCACCTTCTTCGCCGGCCTGCTGTTCGGCGCCCTGCGCGCCGGCGGCTTCGCGATGCAGTCCCGCACCGGCACGCCGATCGACATCGTGCTGGTCGTCCAGTCCCTCGTCGTGCTGTTCATCGCGGCGCCCCCGCTGGTGCGCGCGGTGTTCCGCCTCCCGTCCCCCCGCGGTCCCGGCGCCCAGCCGGCCGAGCTCGCCGCGCCCGTCGTCAAGGAGGCCGCCGCGTGAGCGCCGTCGCCGCCCCCGCCCCCGCGCGCGCCGCGGCGGGCAAGCCGCTTCCGCCGATCTCCTACAAGGCGCCGATCGCGTACGGCGCGGTCGCCGCGGTCGCCCTGCTGCTGTTCGGGATCCTGCCCGCCTCGGGCCGGGAGACCTCGTTCACCATGTTCGCGCCGGGGGAGAACATCGAGTTCTCCGTCCCGTCCAAGCTGACCGCGATCGTGCTCTGCCTGATCGCGCTCGGGCTCGCGGCCTGGTCGTTCCAGGCCGCACGGACCCGCCGCAAGGTCGGCGTCTGGCTGCCCGCCGTGTACGCGGTGGCGCTGGTGTTCGCGCTGCTCACCTGGGCCGTCGCGGGCAAGGCGCAGCCGCTGCCCCTGACCAGCCTGCTGCAGGGCTCGCTGTTCCTCGCGGTGCCGCTGGTGTTCGGCGCCCTCGCCGGCCTGGTCAGCGAGCGGTCCGGCATCATCAACATCGCGATCGAGGGCCAGCTGCTCGCGGGCGCGTTCCTCGCCGCGGTCGTCGCGACCATCACGTCCAGCGCCTACGTCGGGCTCATCGCCGCGCCGATCGCCGGCGCGCTGGTGTCGGCGCTGCTGGTCGCGTTCGCGATCAAGTACGTGGTCGACCAGATCATCGTCGGCGTCGTGCTCAACGTGCTGGTCGTCGGCATCACGAGCTACCTGTTCTCCACGGTCCTCAAGGAGAACGCCGGCACGCTCAACACGCCGCCGCGCCTGCCGACCCTGGCCATCCCCGGGCTGTCCGACATCCCGATCATCGGCCCGGTGCTGTTCCGGCAGACGATCCTCGTCTACCTGATGTACGTCGTGGTGATCGTCCTGCAGGTGCTGGTGTTCCGGAGCCGCTGGGGCCTGCGGCTGCGGGCCGTCGGCGAGCACCCCAAGGCGGCGGACACCGTCGGCATCAAGGTCAACCGCACCCGCGTGTGGAACACCCTGCTGGGCGGCGCGATCGCCGGCCTCGGCGGTGCGTTCTTCACGGTCGCGAACGGCCTGGCGTTCGGCAAGGAGATGACCGGCGGCAAGGGCTTCATCGCCCTCGCCGCGATGATCCTCGGCCGGTGGAGCCCGAAGGGCGCGCTCGCCGCGGCCCTGCTGTTCGGCTTCGCCGACAACCTGCAGGTGGTGCTCGGCATCATCGGCACGCCGATCCCGAGCCAGATCATGCTGATGACCCCGTACGTGGTGACGATCTTCGCGGTGGCCGGCCTCGTCGGCCGCGTGCGCGCCCCCGCCGCCGAGGGCATCGCCTACGTGAAGTGAGCACGTCACGACCGCCGTCGCCCACGCAGGGCGGCGGCGGTCGTGCTTCACGGGCACACTCGGGAGCGTCCGAGCAGGTGCCGTGAGACGCCCCGGTCGCCCGGGGAGAACAGGAGACCGGCTGTGCCGGAGATCGACTGGGACGCCCTGCGTGCCGCCGCCACCGAGGTGATGCACCGCGCGTACGTCCCGTACTCGAAGTTCCCCGTCGGGGTCGCGGCGCTGGTGGACGACGGCCGCGTGGTCGTCGGCTGCAACGTCGAGAACGCGTCGTACGGCCTGACCCTGTGCGCCGAGTGCGCCCTGGTGTCCGGCCTGCACGTGTCCGGCGGCGGGCGCCTGGTGGCGTTCGCCTGCGTGGACGCCCACGGGAACGCCCTCATGCCGTGCGGCCGCTGCCGCCAGCTCCTCTGGGAGCACGGGGGCCCCGACCTGCTCGTCGACACGGTGAGCGGGATCAAGCCGATGACCGAGGTGCTGCCCGACGCGTTCGGGCCGGCCGACCTGGTCGAGAGGAAGTCATGAGCACCGAGAAGTTCGACGCCGTCGACGTCATCGTCGCCAAGCGCGACGGCCACCGCCTGACCGACGCGCAGATCGACTGGGTCATCGACGCGTACACCCGCGGCGTCGTGGCCGAGGAGCAGATGTCCGCCCTCAACATGGCGATCCTGCTCAACGGCATGGACCGCGCCGAGATCTCGCGGTGGACCGCCGCGATGATCGCCTCCGGCGAGCGGATGGACTTCTCCGGGCTGCGCCGGCCCACCGCCGACAAGCACTCCACCGGCGGCGTCGGCGACAAGATCACCCTGCCGCTCGCGCCCCTGGTGGCGGTGTTCGACGTGGCGGTGCCGCAGCTGTCCGGGCGCGGCCTCGGCCACACCGGCGGCACCCTCGACAAGCTGGAGTCCATCCCTGGCTGGCGCGCGGCGCTGTCGAACGACGAGATGATGGCGCAGCTCGACGGCCCCGGCGCCGTGATCTGCCAGGCCGGCTCCGGCCTGGCGCCCGCCGACCGCAAGCTCTACGCCCTGCGCGACGTCACCGGCACCGTCGAGGCGATCCCGCTCATCGCGTCGTCGATCATGAGCAAGAAGATCGCCGAGGGCACCGGCGCGCTGGTGCTGGACGTCAAGGTCGGCTCCGGCGCGTTCATGAAGGACCTGGACCGCGCCCGCGAGCTCGCCCGCACCATGGTGGACCTCGGCACCGACGCCGGCGTGAACACGGTCGCGCTGCTCACCGACATGTCGACGCCGCTCGGCCTGACCGCGGGCAACGCGCTCGAGGTCCGGGAGTCGCTCGAGGTGCTCGCCGGCGGCGGGCCGTCCGACGTCGTGGAGCTGACGGTCGCGCTCGCGGAGGAGATGCTGGCCGCCGCCGGTCGCCCGGGTCTCGACGTGCGGGCCGCCCTGACCGACGGGCGTGCGATGGACGTGTGGCGCCGGATGATCGAGGCGCAGGGCGGCGACGCCGACGCGCCGCTGCCGGTCGCGCGGCACACCGAGCAGGTGCTCGCGCCCGCCGACGGCGTGCTCACCCGGCTCGACGCGTACGCGGTGGGCATCGCGGCCTGGCGCCTCGGCGCGGGCCGCGCGCGCAAGGAGGACCCGGTGCAGGCCGGGGCGGGCGTCGAGCTGCACGCCAAGCCGGGCCAGCCGGTCCGCAAGGGCGAGCCGCTGCTCACGCTGCACACGGACACCCCGGAGCGGTTCGAGCGCGCCAAGGAGGCCCTGGAGGGCGGCTTCGACGTGGCCGCCGAGGCGCCGGCCGCGACCCCGCTGATCCTGGACCGCATCGCGGCGTCCTGACGCCGGCGACGAGGTCCCGCCGCTCACGCGCGCGGCGGGGCCTTCGTCGTCGCGTCCGCGCGCGTCCGCCCCTCGCCGAGCCTCCGGGAGCGGACTCGGGCGAACGCGGCGGTCGGAGGCGAACAATGGAGACTCGGCGGACGAGGGGAGCGGGCGTGGTGGCGCGAGCGGGGTGGCGCAGGGGCCAGCTGGTGACGGTGCTGCGGGCGGCGCGCGGGCGCGTGGTGCCGCCGGCGCCGCGGGGCGCCCCCGGCGGCGCGGGCGGGCCGGAGCGGTCGCGCGTCGACGACGTCGCCGTGGCGGCGGCCGGCGCCCGGGCCGCGCTGCCCGACGGCGCGCTCGACGGCCTCGACGCCCGGCGGCGGGCGCAGGTGCTCGCCCCGCTGGACGTCCCCGCGGGCCGCACCGTCCGGTGGGGGACCGCGGCGGCGCGCCAGGTCGACGGCACCACCTGCGGCGCGGCCGTCCTCGGCCTGCTCGCCGCGGCCGGCGACCCGCGGCTCGCCCTGTGGCTGGTCTCCGGGCGGCTGCCCGACGGCCCGCGCCCGCCCGAGCTCGCCGGCCTCGACCTGCCCGCCCCCGCCGACCCGCACCATCCCGACGCCCCGACGTGGTTCCGCACCCCCGACGGCCGGGTGGTGCACGCGTCCGCGACCGGCGAGGAGGCCGCGGGCGCGCGCTGGGCGCTGCTGCAGGCCGCCCTGCACCGGCGCAGCACCGCCCGGGCCGTCGCCGGGGTGCTGCCCTGGCCCCGCTCGCTCGGCACGCCGCCGTGGGGCGCCGCGCGGCTGGCCCGGTTCCCGGGGGTCCGGTACCGGTCGGTGCTGGTGGACGACACCCGGACGGCGGAGGTCGACGACCTGCTGGCCCGCGTCGACGCCGCCCTCGACCGCGGGATCCCCGTGCCGCTCTACTCGGGCGGCGACCTGTCCGGCGGCGTCGCGGCGGCGGTCCCGCGGCACGTGGTCCTCGCGGTCGGCCGCTCGGGCGACGGCTACCGGGTCTACGAGCCGGGCGCCGGCGCGGTGCTGCCGCTCCCGCGTGCGGCCGTGCGTGCGCCGTCCGGGCCGGTGCCGGCCCTCGGCCACTGGACCCACCTCGCGTGGGCGCTCCTCCCGACCCGTCCCCGCTGAGGTGCCGGGCCGCCTGCCCCGTCGAGGTTGCACAACCCGCGGGTTTCCGGCGGCCTCGTCCCCGAGGTGCTTTGGGCCTTGCCGGGCGGCGATCTCACCGGCCTGGCGGGGAACGCCGGTCCGGGACACGATGGGGGAGTACCCCTGCCGCCGACGAGAGGAGTGGACATGAGCACCGTTCCCGGCGACCGGACCTGGCGCGACGCGGGGCTCGTCGAGCCCGCGCTGACCGACCTGCCGGAGGTCCAGCCCGACGACGACAGCGACGCGCGCGACGGCGCCTACCAGCCCGACGAGCCACGGCCCGACCTGGCCGGAGAGGCCGACCCGGGCGACGTCGCCGAGCAGAAGACCCCCGTCCCCGAGGACGAGCGCGACGACTACCCCTGAGCCGCGCCACGCGCCGCGCCGCACGCGCGCCACGCGCCGCGCAGGACCACCCGGGCGCCCCGTCCCCCGATGCGGGGTTCGGGGCGCCCGGCCACTACGGTGGGGCGCATGACCGTGACCTTCGAGCAGATCGTCGCGCTGCCGAAGGTCCTGCTGCACGACCACCTCGACGGGGGCGTGCGCCCGCGGACCGTCGTCGAGCTCGCCGAGAAGGCGGGCCACGCGCTCCCGACGATCGACCCGGACGCGCTCGCCGCCTGGTTCCGGGACGCCGCCGACAGCGGCAGCCTCGAGGCGTACATCGCGACGTTCAGCCACACGATCGCCGTCATGCAGCGGCCGAAGGCGCTGCGCCGGGTCGCCCGGGAGGCGGTGCTGGACGTGGCCGCGGACGGCGTCGTGTACGCCGAGGAGCGGTTCGCCCCGGAGCTGCACCAGGCCGGCGGGCTGTCGCTCCAGCAGGCCGTGGACGCCGTGCTGGAGGGGCTCGCCGAGGGCGAGGCCGAGGCCGCCGCGGCGGGCCACCCGATCCGGGCGCGCCTGCTGCTGTGCGCCATGCGGCAGTCCGACCGCGCCGACGAGATCGCCGCCCTGGCCCTGGCCAACCGGGACCGCGGCGTCGTCGGCTTCGACATCGCCGGCCCGGAGGCGGGCTTCCCGGCGAGCGCGCTCGGCGCG
Source organism: Cellulomonas sp. ACRRI (assembly GCF_022346185.1). Lineage (GTDB taxonomy): Bacteria > Actinomycetota > Actinomycetes > Actinomycetales > Cellulomonadaceae > Cellulomonas. Next base: position 21,998 of record NZ_JAKRMS010000049.1, read on the forward strand.
GCGTTCGCGCAGCTGCGCACCGCCCGGTTCCCGGTCACCGTGCACGCCGGCGAGGCCGCGGGCCGCGACTCGCTGGACGAGGCCGTCGACGTCGGCGCGCTGCGCCTGGGGCACGGCGTGCGGCTGGTCGACGACATCCGGCACGACGACGCGGGCGCGCCCGTGCTCGGCCGGCTCGCGCACTGGGTCCGGGACCGCGGCATCGCCCTCGAGGTGTGCCCGACGTCGAACCTGCAGACGGGCGCCGCGCTCTCGATCGCCGAGCACCCCGTCACGACCCTGCTGCGGCTCGGGTTCGCCGTCACGGTGAACACCGACAACCGCCTCCAGTCCCGCACCGGCCTCAGCCGCGAGCTGCACCTGCTCGTCACCGAGGCGGGCTGGACCCTCGACGACGTGCGGACGGTCACCCTGACCGCCGCCCGCCACGCGTTCGTGCACGCCGACGAGCGCCAGGACCTCATCGACCGGGTCATCGTCCCCGGTCACGCACCGACCGGAACAGGAAGGCACCGCGCATGACCCAGTCCCTCGACGCCGCCGCGCTGGCGCAGTTCGTCGACCACACGCTGCTCAAGCCCGAGGCGACCCGCGCGGACGTCGAGGCGCTCGTCGCGGAGGGCGCCTCGCTCGGCGTCTACTCCGTGTGCGTCTCGCCGTCGTTCCTGCCGCTGGACGCCCAGGGCCTCAAGGTCGCCACCGTGTGCGGCTTCCCGTCCGGCAAGCACCACAGCGACGTCAAGGCCGCCGAGGCCGCCCGCTCCGTCGCCGACGGCGCGGACGAGGTCGACATGGTGATCGACGTCGGCGCCGCCAAGGAGGGCCGGTTCGCCGACGTGCAGGCCGACATCGCCGCCGTCCGCGCCGCCACCCCGGCACCGGTCGTGCTCAAGGTGATCATCGAGTCGGCCGCGCTGACCGACCACGAGATCGTCGAGGTCTGCCGGGCCGCCGAGGCCGCGGGCGCCGACTTCGTGAAGACGTCGACCGGCTTCCACCCCGCGGGCGGCGCCTCCGTGCACGCCGTCGAGATCATGAACGCCACCGTCGGCGGCCGCCTCGGCATCAAGGCCTCGGGCGGCATCCGCACCACGGCCGACGCGCTGGCGATGATCGAGGCCGGCGCGACCCGGCTCGGCCTGTCCGGCACCGCCGCGGTGCTCGGCGGCTTCGTGGCGGACGGCGGGTACTGAGCCCCGGCGCACGCGCGCACCCACGGCGACGGCCCGTCACCCCGGCAGCGGGGGGGCGGGCCGTCGCCGTGCGTGCGGCGAGGGACGGGGCGTCGTCGTCAGAGGGCGACCGCTGCGCACCCGGCGCACCCGGCGGCCACGACGGCGGGCGGCAGCAGCCACGCCGCCCGCGGCCGGTCAGAGCCCCAGCGCCGCCGCCACGTCCGCGCGCACCGCGTCGAGCCGCGCCCGCGCGGCCACCCGCGCCTCGCCGACCGACGCGACCGAGGCGTGCTCCTCGACGGGCACGACGACCTCGAGGTAGCACTTCACCTTCGGCTCGGTGCCGGACGGCCGGACGATGACCCGGGTGTCGTCCTGGGTGAGCAGCCGGATGCCGTCGGTCGGGGGCAGGCCCTCGCGGTCGGCGTCCGAGCCCGCGGCCAGGTCGACGACGGCCATGACCGGGGAGCCCGCCAGGACGACCGGCGGGTGCTCGCGCAGCCGCTGCATGGTCTCGGGGATCTGGGAGAGGTCGGTGAACCGGGCCGACAGCTGGTCGGTGAGGTGCAGGCCGTGCTGCCGGGCGAGGTCGTCCAGGACGTCGACCGGGGCGCGGCCCTCGGCCTTGAGACGGGCGGCGAGGCCGGCGAGTGTCAGCGCGGCGGAGATGCCGTCCTTGTCCCGGACGTGGGCGGGGTCGACGCAGTAACCGAGCGCCTCCTCGTAGCCGTAGACGAGGCCCTCGACGCGGGAGATCCACTTGAACCCCGTGAGCGTCTGGGCGTGCCGGAGGCCGGCGTGCGCGGCGATCCGGCCGAGCAGCCGGGACGACACGATCGAGTTGGCGAGCACGGGGGCGTCGTCCGCCACCGGCGCGCCCGCCGTGCCGAGCCGGGAAGCCGTCACGCTGCCGAGCAGCGCGCCGGTCTCGTCGCCGTGCAGCATCCGCCAGCCGTCCGACCCCGCGGCTCCGGGGCTCATGTGCGTGCGCGCCCGCGGGTCGATCACGGCGGCGCCGCAGCGGTCGGCGTCGGGGTCGAGGGCGATGACCAGGTCGGCCTGCACCTCGGCGGCGAGTGCCACGGCCAGGTCGATCGCGCCGGGCTCCTCGGGGTTCGGGAACGCGACCGTGGGGAAGTCGGGGTCGGGCTCGGCCTGCAGCTCCACGACGTGCACGTCGGTGAAGCCCGCCTCGGCGAGCACCCGGCGGGCGGTGCCGCCGCCGACGCCGTGCATCGGGGTGAGCACGACGCGCAGCGCGGCGTGCCGGGCGCGGGCCTCGTCGGACAGGTCGGCGAGGCCGAGCACCTCGGCGACGTAGGCGTCGACGATCTCGGGGCCGACCGACGACCAGCCGTCGGCGGCGCGCGGCACGGCGGCGACCGACGGGACGCGCGCGATCTCCGCGGCGATGGCGGCGTCCATCGGCGGGACGATCTGCGCGCCCTGGCCGGAGTCGGTGACGACGCGGCCGCCCAGGTAGACCTTGTAGCCGTTGTCCTGCGGCGGGTTGTGGGACGCGGTGACCATGACGCCCGCGTCGGCGCCGAGGTGCCGGACGGCGAATGCCAGGACCGGCGTGGGCAGGTACGGCGGCAGCATGACGACCTCGATGCCGACGGCGGTCAGCACCGCGGCGGTGTCGCGCGCGAAGTCGACGGAGCCGTGCCGCGCGTCGTGGCCCACGACCACGCGGGGAGCGGGGGAGACGCCCTCGAGCTCGCCGAGCAGGTAGGCGCCCAGGCCGGACGCGGCGCGGATGACGACCGCGCGGTTCATCCGGTGCGGGCCGCCCTCGACGGCGCCGCGCAGGCCGGCGGTGCCGAACTGCAGCAAGCCCTGGAACCGGTCGGCCAGGTCCTCGCGCGCCTCGCGCACGTCGGTCGCCGCCTGCTGCTCCTCGGGCGACGCCCCGCCGGGCGCCGACGGCTCGCCGGCCTCGGCGCGGTCGAGCAGCGCGGTGAGCTCGGCCGCGGTGCGCGGGTCGGGGTCGTCCGCGATCCACTCGCGGACCCGGCCGGCCAGGTCCGCCCACGCGCCGCCCGGCCCCTGCTCGGTCACGGCCGGGTGGTCCTCGGTGCGCTCGCTCATCGACTGCCGTCCTCCCCGGGGCGCCCCGCCCCGACCCTCGTCCTGCGCGGCGCGGACGCGCCGTGGTGCGTACTGCGCCGCCGCGGCGTCCGGGCCGCGGCGGCGCCCCGATCAGATGCGGCCGACGATGTCCGCCAGCAGGCGGCTGATCCGCGGGCCGGCGGCGGCGCCGGCCTCCAGGACCTCCGCGTGCGACAGCGGCTCGTCGCCGACGCCCGCGGCCAGGTTGGTGACCAGGGAGATGCCCAGCACCTCCATGCCGACGTGCCGCGCCGCGATGGCCTCGATGGTGGTGGACATGCCGACCAGGTCGCCACCCATGATCCCGGCCATCTTCACCTCGGCCGGGGTCTCGTAGTGCGGTCCGCGGAACTGCACGTACACGCCCTCGTCGAGCGACGGGTCGACCTCGCGGGCCACGTCGCGCAGCCGGCCGGCGTACAGGTCGGTCAGGTCGACGAACGTCGCACCCTCCAGCGGGGACACGGTCGTCAGGTTGATGTGGTCGCGGATCAGCACCGGGGTGCCGGGGCCCCACGCCGGGTTCAGGCCGCCGCAGCCGTTGGTGAGCACGACCGTCGAGCAGCCGGCGGCCGCGGCGGTGCGGACGCCGTGCACGACGCGGCGCACGCCCTTGCCCTCGTACAGGTGGGTGCGCGAGCCGAGCACGAGCGCGTGCTTGCCGGTCGCGGCGATCCGCACGGAGCGGATGGTGCCGACGTGGCCGACGACGGCCGGCGCGGCGAAGCCCGGGACGTCGGGGGCGGCGATCTCGGCGACGGTCTCGCCCAGCAGGTCGGCCGCGCCGCCCCAGCCGGAGCCCAGCACCAGGGCGACGTCGTGCTGCGCGACCCCGGTCGCCTCCGCGAGGTACGCGGCGGCCTCGGCCGCGACGGCCAGCGGGTCGGTGGTCGGGTCGTCGAGACGGGCGTCGTCGGCCATGCGGGTGCTCCTCGCGGTGCGTGCGGCGGTGTCGGTGCGGGTGGCGACCCGGCGCGCGGGACACGTGCGGTCGCAACGGTCGAGCGTACCGGCCGTGCCCGCCCGGCAGGACCCCGGAAGGTCCCGCACCGCGCGGGCCCCCCTCGCCGAGATGGCAACTCTCGGCTGCGCGGACGCGCTCGCGCACAGCCGAGAGTTGCCATCTCGGCGACGGGAGGGTGGGGGA